>NZ_JFYT01000069.1:0-41749 GCF_000632165.1 Delftia sp. RIT313
GGCTGGCCCTGCCCCGCCCGCCCCTGGCAGGCTGATCCGAACGGATACGGCAGGCCATGGACAGCCTTCTTTACATGGGCGTGCGGATCACGCCCGCATCACTTCCCAGCGATGCCTCGCCAGGCGCCTGGCTGCCGCGCGCCACCTTGCTGGAGGTGGCCAGCGGCAAGGCCCTGGAGGCCGTCACCGATGACCAGCCCTGCGACACGCAGCCAGAGGCCGATGCCCGCGCGCTGCGGCTGGGCAAGCGCCATGTGATGAAGGTGCTGCATCAAGGCTGAGGCGCCAGGGTGCTGGCCGCCTGCCCGCGCCCCTCAATCCATCTTCACGGCCACCAGCCTCCACCCCAACAGGCCTTCGCGCCTGAAGATGAAGCCGCCCGGCTCGCCGCGCGGGTGCACGAAGACCTTGGACCATCCCTGGTACTCCACGGAGTAGTCCTTGCGCGGCGGCCCGCCCTGGGTGTCCACGCCCACGCCTGCGGCGGCCACGTCCGTGGGTTTGCCGGGCTTGCCTTTTTCCAGCATGAGCATGACGCCGTCGGGCGAGACCAGCGCCTCGGTGAACTGGCTGACCAGGCCCTGGGCCAGTTGCTGGCCAAAGCCGGCCAGGGGGTTGGAGGCGCTGTCGCCCGAGCCGCCCATCTGGGACTGCAGCCTGGCCATCATCTGGCCCTTGATGCTTTCGCGCAGCGCAGGGAAGTCCACGTAGCCGGACAGGGCCTGGGCGTCGCGGCGCTCCACGGCCTTGCCGATCTGGTGCAGGGCGATGTAGGGCGATGCGTAGAGCAGTCCGGCCGCAGCCACGCAGAGGGCGGCCAGCGCGCGGGCAAGGGTTTTGGGTTTCATGGATCTCTTTCGTGAAGGCAGGCCAGGGGCCTCGCGCAAGCGCGGATGAACGCGCATGAACCGCGCATGAACCGCGCATGAACCGCGCATGAACCGCGCATGAACCGCGCATGAACCGCGCATGCACAGCGCATAAAGGCGAATTCTAGGCGGGCCGTTCGGCGCCGCAGCCACTGCCAGGGCCGTTGCCGCCTGTATTTTTCATAGCGAAACAATAGCGAAGCAATACGCAGAGAGCCCCTATCAGGCCAAGGCCAATACCTGAAAAACTGGTATTGCCTGGAGCATTCGATTCATACTATAGTTTGTAACAAATAGTTTACAAAACAATACAACATGGATCGCCATTGGCCACGCAGGCCATCGGCAAGCCAGCATCGCCGTTTCCGGATGCCTGTGAGCATTTGTGCAGACCGGGCATTTCCCGTTAGTGAAATCTCATTTTCATTACCGAGTCCGTTGTGAGAGATGCGAGTCATCACGGGGCGGCCTGACAACGCAAGTACCCACCAACCATCCGCAATGCATGCAAAGGACGCAGTATGAATAATTTCAAGTTATCGACTCGCCTGACCGCCTTGATTGGTTTTCTCTCACTGCTCATGATCGTGATCGGCGCTTTTGGGCTATATGGAATCAGCGAGTCCAATCGCCGATTCAAGGTGGTCTATGAAGAGCGCCTGGTCGCACTGGGCGATCTGCTGGAAGTGCAGCGCCTGCTGCTGCGCAACCGCCATGCGGTCTCGGGCGCCATTGCCGTGCACCTGCCCGAATACACGCAGCAAAAGCAGCAGGAGATACAGATCAACATCAACGACGTGAACAAGGCCTGGGCCTCGTTCCGCCAGACCCGGATGACCGAGGAAGAGGCGCAGCTGGCCGACCGCTTCGAGGCCGTGCGCGCGCTGTTCCTGCAGGGCTTTCTGAAGCCGGCCCAGCAGGCGCTGCAGTCCGGCGACCTGGAGCTGGCCCGGCAGTTGCTGATCGACAAGGACGAGGCCCTGTACGCGCCGCTGCGTGATGTGATCGTGCAGCTGACCGCGCTGCAGACCCGCGTCGCCAAGGAGGAATACGACGCCGCACAATCGCTGTACCAGGTGATCTTTGCGGTGGCCGTGGGCTCCATCATCGCGGGTGTGCTGCTCGGGGTGCTGCTGGGCTGGTCCATCATCCGCAACATGGCACGGTCGCTGCGCCTGGCCATTCATACGGCCGATGCCGTGGCGGCGGGCGATTTGACACGGCACATCGATGTGCGCGGCAAGGACGAGGTGTCCATGCTGCTGCGCGCCCTGCAGACCATGCAGGAGGGGCTGCGCGGCGTGGTGCGCCAGGTGCACCAGGGATCGGTCAGCGTGGCAGCGGCCAGCGGGCAGATCGCGCAGGCCAACCAGGACCTGTCCTCACGCACCGAAAGCCAGGCCAGCGCACTGCAGCAGACGGCCGCCTCCATGGAGCAGCTCAGCTCCACCGTGCGCCAGAACGCCGACAACGCGCAGATGGCCAACCAGCTGGCGCTGGGCGCCTCCACCGTGGCCGAGCAGGGCGGCGAGGTCGTGCGGCAGGTGGTGGACACCATGCGCGGCATCAGTGATTCCAGCCGGCAGATCGCCGACATCATCAATGTGATCGACGGCATTGCCTTCCAGACCAATATCCTCGCGCTGAACGCGGCCGTGGAAGCCGCGCGTGCGGGCGAGCAGGGCCGGGGCTTTGCCGTGGTGGCCACCGAGGTGCGCGGCCTGGCCAGCCGCAGTGCCGAGGCCGCCAAGCAGATCAAGCAACTGATCACCGACAGCGCCAGCCGCGTGCACAACGGCAGCGCGCTGGCCGACCAGGCCGGCACGACCATGGCCGAGGTGGTGGACGCCATACGCCGCGTGACCGATCTGATGGGCGAGATCAGCGCCGCCAGTTCCGAGCAAAGCTCGGGCGTGGCGCAGATCGGCCAGGCGGTCACGCAGATGGACCAGGCCACCCAGCAGAACTCGGCACTGGTGGAGGAGATGGCCGCCGCCGCTTCCAGCCTGCGTGGCCAGGCCGGCGACCTGGTGCGCACGGTGGGCGCCTTCAAGCTGGAGGCGGCAAGCGGCCATCAGCATGGCGCCGTGGAGCTGCAGCGCAGGCAGCCCATGCTGGCAGCAGGCTGAGACGGCAAGAAAAAAGAGCGCGCGCGAGAAGCAGCGAGACAGGCCGGAGCAAGGCAGCAGCAGGTCTTGGCCGCCTGGCCAGGCCTGCGGCTGGCTCAATGCAGCGCGTTGCCCCTGGCTTCGCGGCTGCGCGCCATCTTGACGCGGTACATGGCCGCATCGGCCTTTTGCAGCGCGTCGTCGGCGTCAATGGAGTCCGGCCGCAGGCAGACCACGCCCACGCTGGCGCCGCCGTAGTCCAGCGTCTTGCCATCGGGCAGATCGACCTGGAAGGCCGAGGCATCCGACAGGCGCTGTTGCAGTTCACGCGCCACGGCATCGGCCTCGCTGCCGAACAAGGGCCCCACGCCGATGAAGACGAACTCGTCCCCGCCAAAGCGCGCCAGCATGTCGGCGCTGCGCAGGTGGGCGGACAGGCGTTCGCCCATGGCACGCAGCAGCGCGTCGCCGGCCTCGTGGCCGTGCTCGTCGTTGACGTTCTTGAAGCGGTCCAGGTCGATGAAGCCCACCACCACGCATTCCTGGCTGCGGGCGCACCGGGCGATGAGCCGGCCCAGCTCGTCGGTGAGACAGCGCCGGTTGGGCAGGCCGGTCAGCGGGTCCAGCAAGGCCAGCGCCGCCAGCTCCCGGTTGGTCCGGTTCAGGCTGGCGATGAGCTGCTCGCGCTCCACGCGCTCGGCAATCAGGTTGGCGAACAGGCGCAGCATGCCTTCGGCCTCGCTGCTCAGGGCCTGCGAGGACTTGCTGGCCGCGCACAGCGTGCCGTAGAGCTGGCCATCCGAAAAACGCACGGGCGCGCTGGCGTAGGTGCGTATGCCCAGTTCACGCGCGGCCTCGGAGTCTCCCCAGCAGGCGCCCACATCGGGCGTGTACATGCGGCCTTCGTCCAGGGCGCGCTTGCACAGCGTGTCTCCCCAGGGAACGACCAGGCCCTCGGGAATCTGCATCTCGCTGGCGTTGCGCGCGTAGAGCACGCGCTGCTGGCCCTGTTCTTCGTTGATGGTGGTGAGATAGGTGGACTCCAGCTGCGTGCTCTCTTCGAGCATTTGCAGCAGGGGCCGCGTCAACTCTTCCAACGAATGCGCCTGGGTCACGGACTGGGACAGGCGCTGGACAAGGGACTCCATGAAATACCTCTCGAAATAACTACGGAAGCAGACTGCCCGCGCGGCTGATGAGGGAATGGCAAGGCAGGCGGGCGGGCACCAATTTGGGGATTGTGACCCGGCCGGACGCAGGCGGGAAGCATTCCCGCCGCGCGCTACACGCCGATAGGCCTGCGCGCCACGCGCCGCTGTCAGCGGCCCGACACAGGCGGCCATATCACCTGCACGCGCAGGCCGCCCAGCGTGGGCGAGCGGTCCAGCAGCAGGCGTGCGCCATGCCGCTCGGCAATGGTCTGCACGATGGCCAGGCCCAGGCCGCTGCCCTGCGCCTGCTGGCCCGCAGAAGCGGCTGAAGCCGCAGAGGGTCCACGCACAAAGCGCCGCAGCACCAGTTCGCGCTCGCTTTCGGCAATGCCGGGGCCCGAGTCCTCGACCACCAGGGCGCGGCCCTGTGCATCGCTGCGCCAGCCGACATCGACGCGGCCGCCTTGCGGAACGTACTTGACGGCGTTGTCCAGCAGGTTGCGCACCAGCATCTGCAAGGACTGTGCATCGCCCGCCACGGCAAAGGACTGCCGCAGTTGCGGGGACTCGCTCAGGCCCATGTCCAGGCCATGCTGCTGGGCGGCCACGGCCTGGTCTGCCAGGGCCTGCTCCACCACCTCGCGCAGGTCCACTTCGGCAGGTGCGGCCGCGGCAGCGCCGTGCTGTCCCTGCATGTCTTGCACGCCTGGGGCCGTGCCTTGTACCGTGCCTTGAGCTTCCTGCCGCGCCAATGTCAACAATTGTTCGACGAGCCGTGTGGCCCGGTCTATGCCGGCTGAAAGACGCTGCACGGCCTCGTCATGCGCGGCCACATCGGGCGCGCGCTGCAAGGCCACCAGTTGCAGCTTGAGCGCGGCCAGCGGAGAGCGCAGCTCGTGCGCGGCGTCGGCCACGAAGTGCTGCTGCGCCTCGAAGGCCTGGCCCACGCGCTGCAGCAGCGCGTTGAGCTCGGCCACCAGGGGCCGCACCTCGTCGGGCAGGCCCTCGGCAGGCACGGGCGCAAGGTCCTGCGGGCGGCGCGTGGCCAGTTCGCGGCGCACGCGCTGCACGGGCGCCAGCGAACTGCGCACCACCCACCACACGGCCAGCGCCAGCACGGGCGCCAGCAGGGCAATGGGCAGCAGGCTTTGCCAGGCGGCGTCGCGCGCCAGGGTGCGGCGCACGCGCATGTCCTGCGCCACCTGGATCACCTGCGAGCGCGTCTGCAGCGAGAACACGCGGTAGACGGTGCCGCGCGCAGGCACGTCGGCAAAGCCCAGCACGGCCATCTGCGGCAGCGCGGCGCCCAGGGCGGATTCAAAAATGCGCAGGCCTTCGTTGGTCCAGACCTGGACGATGAATTCGTGGTTCTCATCCTCGGGCGGCGTGCCCTGGGGCCTGCCGCGCGCATCCACCGGCAGGCCGGCACGCAGCGCAAAGGCGGTCTGCTGCATCTGGTAGTCGAACAGGGTGTCGGTCTGCAGCAGCGCATTGCGGTAGGCCAGCAGGCCCTGCAGCAGCGCCGTGAGCACGATGGCCGCGCCCAGGAACATGAGCAGCCGTGTGCCCAGTGCGCCGGGCAGGCGGCTGCGCGCCCGGGCGATAAGGGAGGAAACAAGGGAGGAAGCCGGCGCCGTCATGGCTTGGGCACCATGTAGCCCACGCCGCGCACATTGAGGATCAGCCCCGCGCCCAGCTTCTTGCGCAGGCCGTGGATGTAGACCTCGATGGCGTTGCTGCTGACCTCGTCGCCCCAGCCGTAGAGCTTGTCCTCGATCTGCTGGCGCGACAGCGTGCTGCCCGGGCGCGCCAGCAGCGTCTCCAGCACCGCCCATTCGCGGCCGGAGAGCACCACGTCGCGGCCATCGACGCTGGCCTCGCGCGTGGCGGGGTTCAGCCGCACGCCCTCGCGCTCGTACAGCGGGTCGGACCCGCCAGAGGCACGCCGCGCCAGCGCGCGCAGGCGCGCGAGCAGCTCGTCCAGGTCATAGGGCTTGACCACGTAGTCGTCGGCCCCGGCATCCAGCCCCGCGATACGGTCGCGCACGGCATCGCGCGCCGTGGCCACCAGCACCGGCGTGCGGTCGCGGCGCCCGCGCAGATGGCGCAGCACCTGCAATCCGTCCTGCCCCGGCAGGCCCAGGTCCAGCAGCACCATGTCATAGCCATGGCCGCCACCCGGGCCGGGGCACAGGGCCGCATCGGCCTGCAGGCCGTCACGGACCCAGTCCACCGCATGGCCCTCGCCGCGCAGCAGGGTCTGCACGGCCTCGCCGATCATGGCGTCATCTTCGACAAGCAGTAAGCGCATGGTTGAAGAATAGCTCCCTGGAAGGCTGGCTCAGTTGGCGACTCAGGGGGTGAGCGGCGGCTACACCGCCGCTTCAATCTTCGGCATGGCCATCCGGGCCTTGGTCAAGGCCATGCCCAGGTTGGCGGTACGCCGGCAGACGAAGACGGCCACGTAGTCGGGCATGAGCTTGCCGCGCAGGAAGACGTGGATGAGGTTGTCGCTGTTGACGATGAGCTCCTGGAAGTAGTGGTGGCCGTCGTCCTTGAGGCCGCGCGACTTCTTGAACAGGCTCTCGATCATCGAGACATTGGGGCCGTTGAACAGGTCGGCCGTGGCGGCGGCCACGAGGTCGATGACTTCGCGCGGATGCGAGTCCACCGTGCGGATGGCCAGCAGCATGCCGGAGGCGGCATCCACGTAGCCGATGGCCAGGCACTCGGGCACGGACCCGGCCACCTCGCTCAAAACGTTATCCAGGCTCATTGCAGCTTTCCTTTTTTGTGAATGGATGTGATCGGTCAGCCCATCTTCAGCAGCAGTGCCACTTCGTACGCGTAGAGCAGGTCCTCCTGGGCCTGGGACTGCACGTACTGGGCGTCGATGAGGCGCACGCGGCGCAGCGCCTCGTCGGCGGTGAGGCCCTCGCGCACCAGCCATGCGGCCAGCACCGTGCCCGTGCGGCCCAGGCCGGCCAGGCAGTGCACGGCCAGCACCTCGCCCGCGCGCAGCATGGCCGACATGCGCGCCAGCAGCATCTGGATCTGGGCCACCGTGGGTGATTCGTGGTCGCGCACCGGCAGGTGCAGGTTGCGCAGGCCGTGCCGCTGCAGCGGCTCTTGCGGCAGGTCGTTTTCGGTCAGCGTGATCAGCACGGTGACGCCGCAGCCGCGCAGGGCCTTCAGGTCAAAGTCCATGGACTGCACCACGCCGGGCTGCGGCGCACCGGCCAGCCGGCCCGGCACCAGCCAGGCAAAACCGTTGGGGCCACGGCTGGCGGGCACGGCCTGCGGGTCGGCGGCCAGCGGCTGCCAGTCCACCAGCACGGCGGGATTGACGGCGCGCGGCCGGGGAGCGGGTGTCGGTGCGGGTACCGGCGCAGGTATGGATGCAGGCACGGATGCAGGCGCAGGCTCAGGTGCAGGCATGGGCTCGGATGCAGGCTCGGTGGCCACTGCATCCGACAGAAACTCGGAGATCGCGGCCACGGCCGCTGCAGGCAGGGGTGGCGGCAGGGGCACGCCCTCCTCCAGGTCTTCGGCCCGCGCATCGGGAGAGGCCACGGCACAGCTGCCGGTGCGCAGGAACTGCTGGCCCGCCAGCGACAGCGGCGCACGCTGAAAGGCTTCCATGGATTGCGCCTCGGCGATGCGGCCGCCGGCCAGCAGCAGCATGTCCTGCGCCACGGCCTGTGCGTGCTGCTGGTGGTGCGTGCTCATCAGCACGGCGGTGCGCTGACCCACCTGGCGCAGCAGTTCCAGCAGCACGAAGGCCTCGTAGCCCTCCAGCTCGGCCGTGGGCTCGTCCACCATCAGCAGCGCCGGCTCGGCCAGCGCCTCGCGCAGGATGGCCACGGCCCGCTGCTGCACGGGGGACAGCTGCAGCGCCGGCTGGTCGAACATCAGCGCAAGCTCGGGGAAGCCAAAGGCCTGCACCTGGGCGCGGCACCAGTCGCGCAGTTCATGCGGCACCAGCTTGAGACGGGGGCGCGCCAGCTCCACGATGGCATCGAAGGTGCTGGCCATCATCAGCCTGGCCTGCTGCTGCACCAGGCGCGGCGCCTGCAGGCCGCTGCGCCATGGCTGGCCCGCGTAGCGCGTGCTGCCCCAGCGGCGAAAACGCGGGTTGGCGGCATTGAGATCGGCCAGCGTGCGCAGCAGGGTGGATTTGCCCGATCCCGAAGGCCCCAGCAAAACGGTGACGCCCCGGGCGGGCAGTGCGAAGTCCACCTCAGCCAGGATGACGCGCGCACCGAACGATGCGCCCAAACCCGCCACCTGCAAGCTGTAGTCCTGATTCAAAGCCGTGCCTTTCCTGTGATGCGTTGCGCCCCCAGGGGCCGTATTCCGTGAATCAAGACGGTCAGCGCACGCCTCGATGGGCCGGCAGTCTAAGCGGTTTCCCTTACATCAATCCGTCACAAAAAGAAACATTACTAACGCAAACGGGCGTCATTTCACACGATACAACCATCACATTGGCGTACCGATCCTTGGACCGCTGGCATTTTTCTCTGGGTTTTCCCAAAGCGATAGCCCCGGCGCATTCACGCCGGGGCCGTGCGATCAATCAAGTGTGTGGATGCTTCTGGTCCCTTACCTCCTTTCACTTACCCGAGACGTACGGGGACAAAGATCCTGTTGCCATCGCGCCAGATCAGCACGGCCACGGTCTTGCCGGCCTTGGCCATGGCGGCGCGCACGGCCTCGATATCACCGGCAGGCGTGCCGTTGATGGACAGCAGCACATCGCCCTGGGTGATGCCGGCCTCGGCGGCCGGGCCTGCGGCGTCGGCCACGACCAGGCCGTCCTTCACGCCGATCTGCTGCTTTTCCTCGGGCTGCAGCGGGCGCAGGGCCAGGCCCAGCTTGCCCTTGCCGGCGTCGGGCTTGTCCTTGGCCACCTTGGCGGCCTTGTCGCTGGCATCGCCCAGCACGGCGCTGAGCGTGCGGGCCTCGCCGTTGCGCCATATCTCCAGCGTGACCTTCTGGCCCGGCAGCGCCTGGCCCACAAAGGCCGGCAGATCGCCCGAGCCCACGATGGGCTGGCCATCGATCTTGCGCACCACGTCACCGGGCTCCAGGCCTGCCTGGGCGGCGGGGCCGCTCTTGTCCACGCTGGACACCAGGGCGCCTTCGGGACGGTCGAGCTTGAAGGAGTCGGCAAAGGCCTGGTTCACCTCCTGCACGGCCACGCCCAGCCGCGCATGCTGCACCTTGCCCGTGGCCACGATCTGCTGCTGCACACGCGTGGCCACCTCGATGGGAATGGCGAAGGACACGCCCTGGTAGCCGCCCGAACGCGAGTAGATCTGGCTGTTGATGCCCACCACCTCGCCGCGCGCATTGAACAGCGGGCCGCCCGAGTTGCCGGGGTTGATGGCCACGTCGGTCTGCAGGAAGGGCACGAAGGAGTCGTCAGGCAGGGTACGGCCCTTGGCGCTGACCACGCCGGCCGTCACGCTGCTCTCGAAGCCGAAGGGCGAGCCGATGGCCAGCACCCAGTCGCCCACGCGCAGGTCGGCCGTCTTGCCCAGCGATACGGTGGGCAGGTTCTTCGCCTCGATGCGCAGCACGGCCACGTCGGTCTTGGGATCGGCGCCCAGCACCTTGGCGCTGAACTCGCGCCGGTCGGTCAGCTTGACAGTCACTTCCTTGGCGCCGCGCACCACGTGGGCGTTGGTCAGGATCAGGCCGTCGCTGGAGACGATGAAGCCCGAGCCTTCGCCGCGCGTGGGCACATCGCGCTGGGGCTGGCCCTGGCCCATGCCCGGCATGCCGGGCACGCCGAAGCGGCGGAAGAATTCAAAGAACGGATCGTTGGGGTCCATGCCCTGCAGGCCCTGACCTTGGCCTTGGCCCTGCCGTGCAGCGGCCTCGTCGCCATCCTCGCCCATGGCACGCGAGCTGCCGACCACGCTGATGTTGACCACGGCCGCGCCGTTGCGCGCCGTGATGTCGGCAAAGTTGGGCGCCGCCACGGCGGCGGCGGGGGAAGCTGGAGAAGCGGTAGAAGCAGGCTGTGCTGCAGGCGCAAACAGCGACGTGGCGGCACGCGCATCGCCATGCACCACACCAACCAGACCGGCGCCCGTGGCGCCCAGGGCGCCGATGGCACCTGCGGCCACCAGGGCCAGCACCAGACGGCGGGGAGTGGACAGAATCTTGTTCATCGCAGACCTTTCCTCAAAAGCAGCGTTCCTTGCTGCGTTGAGGAGAAGTCTGAAGGGGCAGACTTAGGCGAGGCTTAGAACCCTCGCCGTGCATCTCAGATCAGCGCCAGCACCTTCTCCGGCGGACGGCACAGCGCCGCGCCCTTGGGCGTGACGACGATGGGGCGGTTGAGCAGCACGGGGTGCGCGGCCGCGGCGGCGATGAGCTGCTCATCGCTGACGGATGCATCGCCCAGGCCCAGCTCGGTGTAGACGGCTTCCTTGCTGCGCAGCAGCTCGCGCACGGGCACGCCCAGCCGCCGGACCAGGGCCTGCAGTTGCGCAGCGTCCAGGGGCTGGGCGATGTAGTCGACGATGGTCGGCTCCACGCCGTTGTCGCGCAGCAGGGCCAGCGCGCCGCGCGAGTTGCTGCAGCGGTTGTTGTGGTAGATGGTGATGTCGGTGCGGGGTGCGGTGGTGTTCATGGGCCGCAGTGTAGGCCCATGAAAATGCGCATCAGGCCACGGCTTCCTCGGGATGGGCATCGACCTCGCGGCCGGGCAGCAGCAGGTTCAGCCCCACCGCGACCAGGGCGCCGACGGTGATGCCCGAGCCGAAGACTTCGCGCACGAAGGCAGGCATGCGGGACAGCAGGTCCGGGCGCACCGTGACCGCCAGGCCGCAGCCCAGCGAGACCGCGATGATCAGGCTGGCGCGCCGCGAGTGCTCGGCGCCGCTGAGCATGCGGATGCCGGCCGAAATGATCATGGCAAACATCATCAGCCCCGCGCCGCCGAGCACGGGCTGCGGAATCGTCACCACCAGTGCGCCCAGCACGGGGAAGAGGCCGGCCAGCAGCAGCATGACGCCCGTCAGCATGACCACGTGGCGGCTGGCCACGCCGGTCAGCGAGACCACGCCCACGTTCTGGGCGAAGGTGGACAGCGGAGGGCTGGACATCACGGCGGCGAAGGCCGAGCCCACGCCATCGCACAGCATGCCGCTGGACAGGCGCTTGCCGTCGATGCGCGTCTGCGTGGCCGCGCCCAGGGCCATGAAGGTGCCCGTGGTCTCGACGATGGTCACCAGAAAGGCGATGGACATGGCGACGATGCCGGCCACCGGGAACGTCATGCCGAAGGTCAGCGGCTGCGGGATGGCGAAGACCGCGGCCTCGCTCACCTGGGTGAAGTCGATCAGGCCCAGCGCCAGGCACAGCACATAGCCGCAGGCGATGCCCAGCACCACGGCCGAGGCAGAGACGATGCCCCTGCCCCACTGCACGAAGCCGATCACCAGCACCAGCACGAAGCCGGCGATGGCCAGGTGGCCGATCGCGCCGTAGTCGCTGCGGCCCACGCCGCCCGCAGCCCAGTCCACGGCGACGGGGGTCAGCGACAGGCCGATCATGGTCACGACCACGCTGGTCACGGTGTGCGGAAAGAAGCGGCGGATCACGGGCATGAAGTAGCTGCCCACGATCATCACCAGCGAACCTACCAGCGAGGAGCCCAGGATGCCGGCCACGCCATGCTCCAGCCCCACGCTGATGCCCGCGCCCACGAAGGCGAAGCTTGTGCCCATGACGCAGGGCAGCCGTATGCCCACGGGCCCCACCCCCCTGCACTGGACGATGGTGACCACGCCCGAGCCCAGCAGCGCTGCATTCACCAGCGCCACGATCTGGTCGGCCGGCAGCTTGAGCGCCCCGCCGAAGACCAGGGGCACGGCGATGATGCCGCCCAGCGCCGCCAGCAGGTGCTGCAGCGACAGAAGGACCGTGGTGATGAGCATTGGCGGTCGGTCTTCCACCTTGTAAAGCAGTTGTTCCATTGTCTTGTCTCCTTGTGTCCTGGCCGTCGGCCTCTTCAGAGGCGCTTGTATGTATGTCGGGGCAGTGGTGCCGGAAAAGGGTGGGGGTCCTGAAAGTGCTGTCCGGGTCTTCGAGCCTCCTGGAAATGCTTCGGGGGAATGGCGCAGCGCGGCACGCCGGCACCCGCGATGGCCTGGGTGCCGGCCTGCCGCGCTGCAGGGAGATGTCAGTGGCCCGCTGCGCGCTCGAACAGCGTGCGGGCCAGTTCGCGGTGGCGTGTCAGCACGCGCGGCAGATCGGCCGTGAGCAGGTGGCCGTCACGGACCACGACACGGCCGTTGATGACGCTGGTGGACACGTCGGTGGGCGTGCAGAACACCAGCGCGGCCACAGGGTCATGGCCTGCGCCCGCGTAGCCCACGCCCGACATGTCGAAGGCCACGAAGTCGGCCGACATGCCCGGCGCCAGCGCGCCGATGTCGTCGCGCCCCAGCACGCGCGCGCCGCCCAGCGTGGCGATCTCCAGCGCCTCGCGCGCGCCCATGGCGGCAGGGCCGTGGCCCACGCGCTGCAGCAGCAGGGCCTGGCGCGCCTCGCCCAGCATGTGGGCGCCGTCGTTGGAGGCGCTGCCGTCCACGCCCAGGCCCACGGGCACGCCCGCATCGCGCATGGTGCGCACGGGCGCAATGCCCGAGGCCAGGCGCATGTTGGAGCACGGGCAATGCGCCACGCCCGTGCCCGTGCGCGCGAACAGCGCAATGCCCTCGGCATCGAGCTTGACGCAGTGGGCATGCCAGACATCGGGGCCGACCCAGCCCAGGCTTTCGGCGTACTGCGCGGGGGTGAGGCCGAATTTCTCGCGCGAGAAGGCGACGTCGTTGTCGTTCTCGGCCAGGTGGGTGTGCAGCGACACGCCGTGCGCACGCGCCAGCACGGCGGACTCGCGCATCAGCTCGCGCGTCACCGAGAACGGGGAGCATGGCGCCAGCACCACGCGCAGCATGGAGTGGCGTGCGCTGTCGTGGTACTGCTGGATCAGGCGCAGGCTGTCGCGCAGGATGGCCTCCTCCTCCTCCACCACCGCGTCGGGCGGCAGGCCGCCCTTGCTGCGGCCCAGGCTCATGGAGCCGCGCGCCGCATGAAAGCGCATGCCCATCTGCTGCGCCGCGGCAATGGAGTCATCCAGCCGAGCGCCATCCGGATACAGGTACAGGTGGTCGCTGGTGGTGGTGCAGCCCGACAGCATCAGCTCGGCCATGGCGGTCTGGGTGGAGATGTGGATCATCTCCGGCGTGAGGTGCGACCACAGCATGTACAGGTTGGTCAGCCACGAGAACAGCTCCGCATCCTGCGCGGCCGGCACGGCGCGCGTGAGGCTCTGGTACATGTGGTGGTGCGTGTTGACCAGGCCCGGCATGACCACGCGGCCGCGCATGTCCAGCACCTGGGCCGTGCCGTCGTCCACCATGCGGCGGTACTGCGGCGGCAGATCGGCCGTGGCGCCCACCCATTGCACGGCCGGGCCGTCGGCCACCAGGGCGCCGTCGCGGATCTCGCGGCGCTGCGCATCCATGGTGACGAGTACATCGGCGTTCAGGGCAATCAAGGTCATGGCGTTCTCTTCTTCGAAATGGAAAAGCCGCCAGTCTAGGAAGGACAAGCCATTGCCGATAGCGCTGAATTCCGCCCGATGTGTCCACAAAAAGTGGACAAGTGACTAAGACTCACCGCCCCCCGGCAAACAGCCTTGCCAGCGCCTGGCCGATGGACTGGGCCATCAGCTCCCCCGCCGCGCTCAACTGACCCCTGGCCCGGCCGGTCAGCACCAGCGTCTGCCGCCGCAGATGCGCATCGCGCAAAGGCACGAAGACCAGGGCATTGCGGCTGCGCTCCTCCATCACGTCCAGCGGATTGAGCAGGGCAATGCCCTCGCCCAGCATGACCAGGCGCTGGATCAGCGCCATGGAGGTGGACTCGGCCACGGGCGTGACCTCGATGGCGTTGCGCGCAAAGGCTTCGTCCAGCAGGCTGCGGATGGACAGCGGCGGCGCGGGCAGGATGAGCGGATGGCCTATGCACTCGCTGAGCAGCACGGACGATTGGCGCGCCAGCGCATGCCGGGGCGGCACGATGGCGCCGATCTGCCATTCGCTGGTGGCCAGCGCGCGCAGCGCGGGGCGTTCGGACAGGTCGTAGGCCAGGCCCAGGTCGGCGTCGCCGCCTTCCACGGCGGCCGCGATGTCGCTCAGGGGCAGGTCGATGATGCGCACCACGATGCCCGGGTGGCGCTGGCGGAATTCATGCACCAGCGAGGGCAGCAGCGAGCCGGCCAGCCCCGTGGTCGCGGCCACGGTGATCTCGCCGCTGCGCGCGCCCTGCAGTTCGGCAATGCGCTCGCGCAGCGCCGCATGCTCGCGCAGCGTGGCGCGCACATGGGCCAGCACCATCTCGCCCGTCGGGGTGAGGCGCAGGCGCTTGTGGATGCGCTCGAACAGGGGCGTGCCCAGCTCGGCCTCCAGGTCGAGGATCTGGCGGTTGACGGCCGTGGGGGCCACGTGCAGATGTTCGGCCGCCTTGCGGATGGAACCGCGGCGGACCACTTCGTCGAGATAGCGCAGGACTCTGGCGTGCATGGCGCGAGCGTAGCGGGGTTTGCCGGGCCGCGCTTTGCAGCACCCGGCAGCCCAGGCTCAGCGGGCCGTGCCCGGGCGCTCGGCGCGCAGCGTGCGGCTGAGCATGATCACGGGGATCAGGCCCACCAGCACCAGGGCCAGCGACGGCAGGGCGGCCTCGCCCAGGCGTTCGTCGCGCGCGAGCTGGTAGGCCACGACGGCCAGGGTGTCGCTGTTGAAGGGGCGCAGCACCATGGTGGCGGGCAGCTCCTTCATCACATCGACGAAGACCAGCAGCGCCGCCGCCGCCGTGGAGCGCCTGAGCAGCGGCCAGTGCACGCGCGACAGCATGCCCCAGGCGCCCGTGCCCAGCATGCGGGCCGAGTCGTCCAGGCTGGGCGCGATGCGCGCATAGCCGCTTTGCATGGACTGCAGGGCCACGGCGCAAAAGCGCACCAGGTAGGCCCAGACAATGCCCACGGCGGTGGCCGTGACCAGGCCGGCAAAGCCCCATTCGGGCCGCACCTGCTGCACCCAGCCCACGGGCAGCAGCAGGCCGACGACGACGACGGCGCCCGGCACCGCATAGCCCAGGCTGGCCAGTTGCACCACGCCGCGCGTGACGGCCGACTCCTTGTGGCGGCGCACGGCAAACGCCAGGGCCACGGCGATGATCACGGCCAGCACCGAGGTGATGGTGCCCAGGCGCACGCTGTTGAGCCCCCAATCGAGGAAGCGGTCCCAGGGCAGCACCGACCAGTCGGCCGCCAGCGGGCGCAGCATGAAGAACACGGGCGCCACAAAGCCCATGAGCACAGGCAGCAGGCACGCCAGCCAGGCCAGCGCGCAGCGCCAGCCGCGCAGGCGCAGCGGCTGCGCCTCGGCCGAGCTGGCGCGGCCCGTGCTGCCGGTGACGAAGCGCATGCGCCGCTGGGCGCGCAGCTCCAGCTGCAGCAGCAGCACGACCAGCACCAGCAGGAAGGTCGCCAGCTGCGCGGCGGCAATGCGGTTGTCCATGGACAGCCAGGCCTTGTAGATGCCCGTGGTGAAGGTCTGTATGCCGAAATAGCTGACCACGCCGAAGTCGGCCAGCGTCTCCATCACCACCAGGGCCACGCCAGCGGCCACGGCCGGGCGCGCCAGCGGCAGCGCCACCGACCAGATGCGCCGCGACAGCGGCGCGCCCATCAGGCGCGCGGCCTCCATCAGGTGCGCGGCGCGCTCGCCCAGCGCGGTGCGCGCCAGCAGGTAGACATAGGGGTAGAGCGAGAAGATGAAGACCCAGACCGCGCCGCCGAGGCTGCGCACCTCGGGCAGGAGCCGGCCTTCCAGGCCATAGGTGTCGCGCAGCCAGGTCTGCAGCGGGCCGCTGAACTGCAGGAAGTCGGTATAGGCATAGGCCGTGACATAGGCCGGCATGGCCAGCGGCAGCAGCAGCAGCCATTCGAGCTGGCGCCGGCCCCGGAAGTCGAACAGCGTCACGGCCGCCGCCGTGCCCGTGCCCACGATGGCCGCGCCCAGCGCCACCAGCAGGCCCAGCCAGACCGTGGTCCACAGATAGCCGGGCAGCACGGTGGCCGCCATCTCGCGCAGGATGGAGCCGGCCAGGGCATCGCCCTGCCCCACGGGCAGCCAGGAGCCGAGCACGGCCAGCACGGGCAGCATCAGCACCAGGGCCAGCAATAGCAGGGGAAGGGAGCGGAGTACGGACGACAGACGGCGCAAAGCGGAGGTCTCGGCTAGAGGATGAGGGGGAGGATCTGGCTGCCGGGCTATGGAACGGGCCGGGATCTGCGGCTGCCGCCGGCCTGTGGGCCGATGTGCCGCCGAGACCGGACGTGCCTGCGGGCTGCTGGAGTCGGCGGGCTCCGGGCATGCCCTTGGCCCGCCAATGCAAATGCGAATTCTATTCATTTGCGCGGTTCTACAATCGCCGCATGTTTTTGACCGTCTCCCAACTCGAGGTGCGCTACCCGGGCCGCGACAGGCCTGCCGTGCAGGGCGTCACGCTGAATCTGGCCGCTGGCGACATTGGCGTGCTCATCGGCCCCTCGGGCTGCGGCAAGACCACGCTGCTGCGGGCCGTGGCGGGCCTGGAGCCCGTGAGCGGCGGCGAGATCCGCATCGACGGCCAGCTCGTGGGCAGCGCGGATTTCTCGCTCCCTCCCGAGCAGCGGCGCATCGGCATGGTGTTCCAGGACTATGCGCTGTTCCCCCATCTGAACGTGGGCCGCAACGTGGCCTTCGGCATCCACCATCTTCCCAAGGCACGCCAGGCCGAGCGCGTGGCCGAGGTGCTGGAGCTGGTGGGCCTGGCCGGCAGTGCAGGGAGGTTTCCGCACGAGCTGTCAGGGGGCCAGCAGCAGCGCGTGGCACTGGCCCGCGCGCTGGCGCCCAGCCCGCAGCTGATGCTGCTGGACGAGCCCTTCTCCAACCTCGACGTGGACCTGCGGGAGCGCCTGGCGCATGAGGTGCGCGGCATCCTCAAGGCCGCAGGCGCCACGGCCCTGTTCGTCACGCACGACCAGCTGGAGGCCTTTGCCATCGGCGACATGATCGGCGTGGTCCACCAGGGACAGCTGCAGCAGTGGGACGATGCCTATTCGCTGTACCACCGCCCTGCCACGCGCTTCGTGGCGGACTTCATCGGCCACGGCGTCTTCGTGCCGGCCACGCTGGCGCCTTCCGGGGCCGGCGGCGTGGTGGCGCGCACGGCGCTGGGCGATCTGGTCGATCCGGCCACCTGCCCGCTGCCTGCGCAGTTTCCGGGCGGCGAATGCGATGTGCTGCTGCGCGCCGACGATGTGGTGCACGACGATGCCTCGCCCGTGCAGGCACGCATCCTGCGCAAGGCGTTTCGCGGCTCGGAGTTCCTCTACACGCTGGAGCTGGCCAGCGGCCACAGCGTGATGGCCCATGTGCCCAGCCACCACGACCATGCGGTGGGCGAGTGGGTGGGAATCCGGCTCGACATGAATCACGTGGTCGCCTTCCCGCGAGAAACACAGGGCGCCCCGCAGTCCGCTGCAGCCTGAACCAGCGGCGTCCGCCGCGCCGTCCGGGCTTTGTCATTCGACGGTCACGGGTGGCACCCAGAATCAGTCACATCTTGTGACAATTCAAGGCCACCCATGTTTGCTCTGGACCCCTCCTCCACGCAGCACCCTGCAGCGGATCAGCTAACTGACCCTGCACCCATTCCCGCGCTGGCCCCGGCGCCCGCCGCGCCGCGCCTTGTGGCCCGTGCAGGCCAGCTCAGCCAGCCCACGGCACCGATCGCGCCCGAGGCCAGCAACGAGGATGTGCACCGGCTGTTCAGCGAGCAGCCCCTGCTCGAAACCCTGGCCGTGGTGGCCGATGACCGGCCGCAGGGCCTGATCAACCGCCAGCGCTTCATGGAGCAGTACGCGCGGCCCTTTGCGCGCGACGTGTTCGGCCGCCGCAGCTGCCTGGTATTCACCGACACCGCGCCCATGGTGGTGGCGGCCGGCCTGCCCATCGACCAGCTGGTGCAGCAGGCGCTGGCCAGCGGCAGCCGCGTGCTCAAGGACGGCTTCATCACCGTGGAGGAAGGCCGCTACGCAGGCATAGGCACGGGCCACGCGCTGATGGCCGCCATGTCCGACATCGAGGCCGACAAGACGCGCCAGCTCATGGCCAGCATCGACTACGCCAGCCTGATCCAGCGCTCGCACCTGGTCGAATCCGACCGCGTGCTCGCCAGCCAGCTGGCCGACCACGGCCTGCTGTGGGAGCCGCGCGACGTGGTGGGCGGCGATGCGTATTTCTTCCGCGCCACACCGCAGGGCCTGCTGGGCTGCATGTTCGACTGCACGGGCCACGGCGTGCCGGGCGCCTTCATGACGCTGATTGCACTGTCCTTTCTCGAACAGGCCGTGGCGCCTGCAGGTATCGGCACCAGCGCCGGCACCGGCACCGGCGCCACCATCGACCCCGGCGCCCTGCTGGGCCAGATGAACCGCTACATCAAGCGCGTGCTGCAGCAGCGCAGCCGCGACGTCCAGCCCGCCTGGGGCGCACCGGCAGCGCCCGCCGATGGCCTGCCCGCCGAAAAATCCTCCAGCGACGGCCTGGACGCCGCGCTGTTCCTGCAGTCTCCCTGCGGCACGCAACTGCGCTTTGCCTCGGCCCGGCTGGACCTGCTGGTGGCGCCGCCCGGCGTGCAGGAGGCGGCACAGGTGCAGATCCATGCCGGCGACAAGCTGGGCATAGGCTATGCGACCACGCCCGACGACGCGGCCTGGAGCACGCAGGAGCTGGAGGTCGCGCCCGGCTCGCTGCTGATGGTGGCCACCGATGGTGTCATTGACCAATTGGGCGGCCCGCGCCAGATCGCCCACGGCAGAAAGCGCCTGGCGCGCTTCCTGCACGAGCAGCACGACCGCCCCGCCGCCCAGGCCTGCGCCGAATTCCGGCAGGCCTTTGCCCAGTGGCAGGGCACGCAGCGCCGTCGCGACGATGTCTCGCTGCTGGTGTGGCGCAACCAGGCCCTGCAGCCATGAGCCCGTCCGAATTCGCGCACCTGCGCGCCCAGGCCGAGCACAACGGCCTGCTGCTGTACTACGCGGGCACCTTCAACCCCAATGTGATCCAGGCGGCAGCCGACACGCTCAAGTGCCGGCTGGCCAGCGAGGACGGATCGAGCAGCGCCAAGCGCAAGCTGTTTTCCACCTTCATCGAGATGGCGCAGAACGTGCTGCACTACGCGGCGCCGCTGCCTGCCTCTGACGCCGGAGCCAGCCAGGCACTCGGCGAAACCGTGGCACAGGGCGCCATCGGCGTGGGCCGCATCGATGCACCGGCCGGTGCCCCGGACGCGGGGGCCGATCAGGCACAGGCGCGCTTCTGGATTGCCTGCAGCAACGCCGTGCGCCGCGAACATGTGCCGCGCCTGGCCGCCAAGCTGGATGCCGTGCGCGCCATGAGCCACCCCGAAATCAAGGCCGCCTACAAGGCCCAGCTGCACAACACCGACCACAGCGCCAGCGATGACATCAGCCGCGGCGCGGGCCTGGGCTGGCTGACCATTGCGCGCGACGCCTCGGCACCGCTGCAGTACCACATCGCCACGGGAGAGGACGCCGCAGATACCGCGCCCCATGCCGTGTTCCACGTCAAGGCGCTGATCTGAGCGCCGGGCCCCCTTCCCGAATCCGAATGACGCCGCCATGCAAGCACTGAAATCCGAACGCACTTCCGTCACGCCCGAAGTGGTCTTCTCGCCGGCCGAGCAGCTTTTGCGCATCGAAGGCGAGTGCTATCCCGAAAACCCGCTGCCCTTCTTCAACCCCCTGCTGGCCATGCTGGGGCAGTACTTCGAGGCCAGCCAGCCCGCACGCTTCGTGGCCGAGGTGAAGCTGCAGTACATCAACAGCGCATCGACCATGGGGCTGCGCTCACTGTTCGAGCTGCTGGACAATGCAGGCAGCAAGGGCACGGACATCCGCGTGCTCTGGGCCTTCGACGAGGAAGACGACGCCATCGAGGAACTGGGCGCCGACCTGGTGGAGGACTTCGCCAACCTGGTGCTGGAGCGACAGCCCTACAGCAACTGAGGGCGGGCCTGCTCCGCCCTGGCCTTCAGGCCAGCGGCTTGCCCATGAGCACCGTGGTCATGCCGCAGTCCCATTCCTCGTCGGGATAGGTGTCCAGCGTGGCGTAGCCCTGCGCCGTGTAAAAGCCCAGGGCTTGGGTGTTGAAGCTGTCGGTCTCCAGGCGCACCTGGGCGTGGCCGTCGGCGCGCATGGCCTGCTCCGCATGGGCCAGCAGCGCACGGCCCACGCCGCGCCCCTGCCAAGCCGGCAGCACATGCAGGGCGCCGATGAAGTCATCCACCCAGTCCACGAAGCCGGCGACCACGCCATCGCACTCGGCCACCCAGAACAGGTGGCCGCGCGACTGCACGTACTGCGCGGTCTTGCCGGAGGCGCAGAACTGCGCATGCTTGTCCGCCGTCAGCTGGGGCTTCCAGGTGCTGTCGTAGGTGGCCCAGAGAACGGCGTTCAGGGCCGGAAGGTCATCAGGCCGCGAGGGCCGGAGCGTGAGGGTGTCTGTCATGTCGCTGGCAGCGTTCAGGCCTGGCGCAGCCGGTCCACCTCGGCATGCAGGTCCTGGGCCCAGACGCGGCGGTCGCGGCCTTCGGCCGTCTGCGGCTGGCCATAGTGGACGACGGCCACCAGGTCGTCGGCGCACAGCGTGCGCCAGATGGAGCCCAGCAGGGTTTCGTCGCCCTCGTAGCTGGGTGCGTGGCTGATCTGGCCGGTGGCGCCGTCGATGAAGCGCAGGCCCACGGGCAGCACGGGCGCATCGATCTGCACGGCCGCCTGCAGCAAATTGGCATGAAAGGGCAGCAGCTTGCGGCCGTCGCCCGTCGTGCCTTCGGGGAAGATGGCCAGGATCTCGCGGCGCTGCAGGGATTCCTCCATGCTCTGCACCATGCGCCGGGCATCGCGGCGCGAGGTGCGCTCGATGTACAGCGTGCCCGCCGCCGTGGCCAGCGTGCCGATCAGCGGCCAGCCCTTGACGTCGGACTTGGAGATGAAGCGGCAGTGCCGCGCCGCATGCAGCACGGGAATGTCGAGCCAGGAAATATGGTTGCTGACCATGAGCATGGGGCCCTGGCGCGGCGGCTCGCCCTGGATCTCCAGTCGCACGCCCGCATGGGCCAGCAACTGCAGGGCCCAGGCCTGCACATGGGCGTGCTGGCGCGCCTCGGGCAGCTGCGGAAAGCGCAGGGCCACGATCCACAGCCCCTTGCACACATGGCCGAACAGGCGCGCTGCGCGCAGCGTGGCGCGCCCTCCATTACGCAAGCGTTTCATTTCAGCCATTCAGCGCGTTTGGCAACGCCCATGCCCGTGAAACAGGCACGCTCCATCTCAGGGACACCGAGGAAGGGCCGCCCCGCACCGAGGGTGTCGTCCCCCTCCCTCGCGTAGCGAGTAGAGAGGGGGAAGTCGCGAAGCGACTCAGGGGGCGCTTCATTTCAGCGGCGTTCGTAAGCGATACGGCCGTCGACCAGCGTGCAGCGCACGCGGGCCGGCAGCTCGTAGCCGCCGAAGGGCGTGCTCTTGCCCTGGCTGGCCAGTTCCTGGGGCTTCACGGTCCAGGCCGCCTGCGGATCGACGATGCACAGGTCGGCCACGCCGCCCTCGGCCAGACGGCCCAGTTGCTCCTGCAGCTCGCCCAGCGCCGATCCCAGCACCTGCACGGGCGATGCCGTGATGGCGGCCAGTGCGCGGTTCAGGGGCACACCGCTTTCCTGCGACCACTTGACGGCCAGCGACAGCAGCAGTTCCACGCCCGTGGCGCCGGGCTCGGCCTCGGCAAAGGGCAGGACCTTGGCGTCTTCATCGACGGGCGTGTGGTCGGAGACCAGGGCGTCGATGGTGCCATCGGCCAGCGCGGCAGACAGCGCATCGCGGTCGCGCTGCTGGCGCAGCGGGGGCGTGACGCGCGCGCTGCTGTCGAAGTAGCCGATATCGGTATCGGTCAGGTGCAGCGAATTGATGGACACGTCGGCCGTGACCTGCAGGCCTTCGGCCTTGGCACGGCGCACCAGTTCCACGCCTGCGGCGCTGGACAGGCGGCACAGGTGCACGCGCGCCTGGGTGCCGCGCATCAGCTCGAAGATGGTGTGCAGGGCAATCGTCTCGGCCGCCACGGGCACGCCGGACAGGCCCATGCGCGTGGCCAGCGGGCCGCTGGCGGCCACGCCCTTGCCCAGGTACAGCTCCTGCGGGCGCAGCCACACGGTGTAGCCGTAGGTGGCCGCATACGCCAGCGCGCGCTGCAGGGTCTGGGTGCTGGTCATGGGCACTTCGGCCTGGCTGAAGCCGATGCAGCCGGACTCGGTCAGCTCGGCCATCTCGGTCAGCACTTCGCCCTTGAGGCCCAGCGTCAGCGCGCCCAGCGGGAACAGGCGCGACTGGTGCAGCTTCTCGGCGCGGAACTTGAGCATCTCCACCAGGCCCTGCTCGTCGAGCACGGGGTCGGTGTCGGGCGGGCAGACCAGGCTGGTCACGCCACCGGCCACCGATGCAGCCATCTCGGACTGCAGCATGCCTTCGTGCTCGTGGCCGGGCTCGCGCAGGCGCACGGCCAGATCGACCAGGCCCGGCAGCACCCAGCAGCCGGCGGCATCGATCTCGCGTTCTGCGGCAAATCCCTCGGGCGCCTTGCCGATGGCCAGCACCTTGCCGCCATCGATGGCCACGTCGGCCTGCTGGTCCAGGCCCCGTGCCGGGTCCATCACTCGGCCGTTGCGGATGAGTATCTTCATGGTTTGCTACCCCGTAGACCGCAGGCGGCGCATGGGCTGCGGCCTGCGGCGATCAAAAACATTTGCATTCACAAAAAGCGCCTGGACTCAGTCCAGGACACCGGGCATGGAAAAAGCATGGCCCATCTCAGGGACGCCGAGCAAAGGCCGCCCTGCAGCGAGGGCGTCGCCGGCTGCCCGTACGCCCCCCTCCCGCGTAGCGAGAGAGGGGGAAGCGACGCAGTCGCTCAGGGGGTGCTTCATTTCAAGCCTCGTTGCCGGCGACGATGGACATGACGGCCATGCGGACCGCGATGCCGAAGGACACCTGCGACAGGATCACGGCCTGCGGGCCATCGACGACTTCGGAGTCGATCTCCACGCCGCGGTTGATGGGTCCCGGGTGCATGACGATCGCGTCCGGCTTGGCCAGGCGCAGCTTCTCGGCCGTGAGGCCGAAGCTCTTGAAGTATTCCTGGCTGGACGGCAGCAGGGCGCCGCTCATGCGCTCGTTCTGCAGGCGCAGCATGATGATCACGTCGCAGTCCCGGATGCCCTCTTCCAGCGTGTGGAAGACGCGCACGCCCATCTGCGCCAGGTCCGGCGGCACCAGGGTGCGCGGGCCGACGACGCGCACTTCGGCCGCGCCCAGCGTGGTCAGCGCATGGATGTCGGAGCGCGCCACGCGCGAGTGCAGCACATCGCCCACGATGGCCACGCGCAGGTTGGCGAAGTCCTTCTTGTAGTGGCGGATGGTGTACATGTCCAGCAGCCCCTGCGTGGGGTGGGCGTGGCGGCCGTCGCCGGCATTGACCACGTGGACATGGGGCGCCACATGCTGGGCGATGAGGTAGGGCGCACCCGACTCGCTGTGGCGCACGACGAAGATGTCGGCGGCCATGGCAGAGAGGTTGGCGATGGTGTCCAGCAGCGACTCGCCCTTGCTGGCCGAGCTGCGCGCGATGTCCAGGTTGAACACGTCGGCCGACAGGCGCTTGGCCGCGATCTCGAACGTGGTGCGCGTGCGCGTGCTGTTCTCGAAGAACAGGTTGAACACGCTCTTGCCGCGCAGCAGCGGCACCTTCTTGACCTCGCGGTCATTGACGCTGACGAAGTTGGCCGCCGTGTCCAGGATGTGGGTGAGGATGTCCTTGGACAGTCCTTCGGTGGACAGCAGGTGGATCAGTTCGCCGTTCTTGTTGAGCTGGGGATTGCGCTTGTACAGCACGGTCAGGCCTCTTGGATGCGGAATTGGAAGACGCCGGCGTCATCGCGCGCCAGCGACAGCAGGCGGTCGGCCGGCAGCGCGATGCGCGCCGCGGCAAAGTCGGCCTGGAAGGGCAACTCGCGCCCGCCCCTGTCCACCAGCACCGCCAGGCGCACGCAGGCCGGGCGGCCGTAGTCATAGAGTTCGTTGAGCACGGCGCGCACGGTGCGGCCGGTGTAGAGCACGTCGTCCAGCACCAGGATGTCGGCGCCGTTGACGTCAAAGTCGATCTGCGTCTGGGCGCTGGTGGCCATGCCGCGCTGCGCGAAGTCGTCGCGGTGCAGGGCCGAGGACAGCACGCTGGGGTTGCCGGGCAGGTTCAGGTCCTTGTGCAGGCGCTCCACCAGCCAAGCGCCGCCGGAGGTGATGCCGGCCAGGCGGGTTTCAGGCCCCATGAGGCTGCGCACGCCGCGCAGCAGTTCGCGGTACAGGGCCTCGGCGTCCAGCACCAGGCTGCCGGCTCCCGCAATGGTTTCACTCATGGAAGACTCCTCAAAAACTGTTCAAGAATGATGCAGGCCGAGGCCGCATCGGCATCCCTTGCGCCACCGGCCAGGGCCTCGGTGGTGCTGTAGCGCTCGTCCACCTCGTAGACAGGCAGGCCGAAGCGGCTCTTGAGCTGGCGGCCGAATTTCTTCGCCCGCGCCGTGTTCTCGTGCGCATTGCCGTCGGGGTGGTAGGGCACGCCGATGACCAGCGCATCGGGCTGCCACTCCTTGATGCGCTCGCCGGCCTGGGCCAGGCGGGCCTCGCCGGCCTCGGCGCGGATGGTGGGCAGCGGGTTGGCCGAGCGCAGCATGCGCGTGCCCACGGCGCAGCCCGTGCGCTTGGCCCCGAAGTCGAAGGCCACGAAACTCTGGAAATGGGAGGGAACGGTGGGCGGCACGGCCGTGCCGGCTGCCGCTGCTGCCTGGGACTCGGGAGCGGGCAGGCTCATGCGCGCCCCGCTTCGGGCGAGATCATCCAGCGCTGCAGGCCCAGCAGGCCCAGGGCGCGGTCATAGCGGTCGTCGACCGGGGTATCGAAGATGACGTTGGCGTCGGCGCCCACCGTGAGCCAGGCGTTTTCGGCCAGCTCCGACTCCAGCTGTCCCTCGCCCCAGGACGCGTAGCCCAGGGTGACCAGCAGGCGCTTGGGGCCTGCGCCGTCGGACAGGGCTTCGAGCACGTCCTTGGAGGTGGTCATCTCCAGGCCGCCGGGAATGGTCATGGTCGAGGCGTAGGCGGACTCGTCGTCGGGCGCGCCTTCGATGACCATGGGATCGTGCAGCACAAAGCCGCGATCGGTCTGCACGGGTCCGCCGTTGAAGACACGGTTGCCGCGAAGGTCCTCGCGGCCCAGGGCCAGATCCACCTTTTCCAGCAAGCCTTCCAGCGTAAGCTGCGAGGGCTTGTTGATAATCAGACCGAGCGCACCGCGCTCGCTGTGTTCGCACAGGTAGATCACACTGCGCGAGAACGCTTCGTCTTCCAGGCCAGGCATGGCAATCAGGAAGTGGTGCGTCAGATTGATAGGCGCAGTTTCAGCAGACATAACCACGGATTTTACCGGCGATCCATGCCACCTTCTTACCCTGTGGGCTTGGTCTGGCTGCGGCGCGACCTGCGCCTGGCCGACCATGCTGCCCTCTACCATGCGCTGCGCCAATGTCGGCAGGTGCATTGCGTGTTCGTGTTCGACGACGACATCCTCGCCCCCCTGCCCCGTGCAGACCGGCGCGTGGAGTTCATCTGCCAAAGCCTGAGCGGGCTGGACGATGCGCTGCGCGAGGCCTCGGGCCGCGCCGACACCGGCCTCATCGTGCGCCGCGGCCGGCCCGCAGAGCAGATCCCGGACCTGGCCCGGCAGCTCGGCGCCCAGGCCGTGTTCTGCAACTGGGACGACGAGCCCGACGCCCTGGCCCGCGACGCCCGCGTGCGCCAGGCCCTGGCCGCCGAGGGCGTGGCCCTGCACAGCTTCAAGGACCACATGGTCTTTGCGCGCGACGAGGTGCTGACCCAGGCCGGCGCGCCGTTCTCGGTGTTCACCCCGTACAAGAACGCCTGGCTGCGCCAGATCACGCCCTTCTTCCTGTCCGCCTATCCCAGCGAGCGCGACCTGCCCGAGCGCCTGGCCCCGCGCCCCGAAGGCGAGCGCCGCCCCGTGCCCACCGCAGCCGACCTGGGCTTTGAGGCCGGCACGCTGGACGGCCTGCGCCTGCCCACAGGCTGCGCTGGCGCCGAGGAGCTGCTGGCCGACTTCCTGCCGCGCCTGCCGCGCTACAAGCAGGCGCGCGACTTTCCCGCCGTCAAGGGCCCCAGCTACCTGAGCGTGCACCTGCGCTTTGGCACGGTCTCCATCCGCCGCCTGGCAAGGCTGGCCTGGGAGCAGACGCAGAGCCAGCCCCATGATGCCGAGGGCGCCGCCACCTGGCTGTCCGAGCTGATCTGGCGCGACTTCTATTTCCAGATCCTGGCCCACCATCCGCACGTGGTGCACGCCAGCTTCAAGCCCGCCTACGACGCCATCGTGTGGGATACCGGCCCCGAGGCCGATGCGCTGTACGCCGCCTGGTGCGAGGGCCGCACCGGCTATCCGCTGGTCGATGCCGCCATGCGCCAGCTCAACACCACGGGCTACATGCACAACCGGCTGCGCATGGTGGCGGCCAGCTTTCTGGTCAAGGATCTGGGCATAGACTGGCGCCGGGGCGAAGCCTGGTTTGCGCGCCAGCTCAACGACTTCGACCTGGCGGCCAACAACGGCGGCTGGCAGTGGGCGGCCTCCACGGGCTGCGACGCCCAGCCCTGGTTCCGCATCTTCAACCCCATCACGCAAAGCCAGAAGTTCGATGCCGATGCGCGCTTCATCGAGCGCTACGTGCCCGAGCTGGCCCGCCTGCCCGCCGCGCTGCGCCACGCGCCCTGGCAGGCCCGGCCGCTGGAGCTGGCCGAGGCCGGCGTGGTGCTGGGCACGGACTACCCCCATCCCGTGGTGGACCACGCAGCCGCGCGCGAGCGCACGCTGGCCCGCTATGGCGTGGTCAAGCAGGCGGCCGATGACTCCAAATGATTCCCACTGCCCACCTCATCGCTGCAGGGTCCAGTGATTCGGAAAATCGAAGGAAAGCTGCCTTTGGTGGCGGATCGAAAGCAGGTAAACCGTGCCCCTGATCCGCGCATACAGCAGCAGATAGTGGGCCATCACGTACTCACGCAGCTCGCCGTCCTTGTCGAGTGAGCCCAGTTGTTTCTTCAGACGTGCCAAGCCCCTGGCGCCCTCGACCGAGCGAGCCGGCAGCTCAAGAAACGAGCGACCCATGCCAGGGAAGCTTTCCAGATTGGGGATGACGGTCTCCGTCAGTTCGTCCAGCAGCGCGTCGAAGGCGTGCGGGGCCTGGGCCTCGATCAGGAAGTCCTCAAGCACTTGCAGGTTCCGCTCGAAGTTGCCCGTGAGCTTGACGGTGCTCCTGACTGCCATGCTGCGAGGCCGCGTTCAGGGCGTGCTATGCATTACCCGGCCGCCCTGGCAGCACGTCGGCGCTTGATGGCGCCCAGCGTGCTGCGCGCATCCTTGACCTCGCCCGCCGCCACATCCGCGAGGCCTTGGCTGGCATCGTCGATCAGCAGCAAATGGATTCGCTCGCGCTCCAGCTGATGGTAGTAGCCCAGCCGTTGGGCGTCGATGATGGCCACGTAGCTCTCACCGTTCTTGGTGATGATCTTCTCGGCCCCTGCCTTCACCTGGTCGGCCAGTTCAGACAGGTGTGCCCTGGCTTGCGACAGCGGAATCACGTCACCGGCAGAAATGGCCATGTTCGGCTCCCCCAGGAGTTGTACAGAATCCTGCACATCATAAGCACTTCGAAATGGGCCTCACGCACGGGCCGTTGAAACAAAAAAGAGCAGCGGATGCTGCTCTTTTTGTTCAGGCCATCGGCCTTCAGGCCCCTTCGCCCAGGGGCTCGCTGTCCACCTGCTGCGCCTGCAGCGACTGCGGCGCCAGCGGGCCGCCGCTGATGCTGCCGCCCTGCAGGGAGTAGTGCTGGATCAGGCCCAGCAGTTCCTCGTCCGAGTAGGGCTTGCCCAGGTAGTGGTTGGCGCCCAGCTGGCGCGCCATCTCGCGGTGCTTCTGGGCGATGCGCGAGGTGATCATGACCACGGGCAGGTCGCGCAGGGCCTCGTCGGCGCGGATGTTGCGCAGCAGGTCGAAGCCGTCCATGCGCGGCATCTCGATGTCGGACAGCACCAGGGTCGGGCGTTCCTCGGCCAGGCGTTCCATGGCCTGCAGGCCGTCGGCCGCCAGGGCCACGCGGTAGCCTTCGCGCTGCAGCAGGCGCTGGGTGACGCGGCGCACGGTGATGGAGTCGTCCACCACCAGCACCAGCGGCACCGAGGCCGGCCCTGCGCTGGCCAGCACGGCTTCGCCGTCGCCCTGGCCTGCGGCGCGCTCGGCCTCTTCGGTCCGGGCGCGCACCTCGTCGCCATAGACGTTGGCCAGCGCCACGGGGTTGTAGATCTGCACCACGGCGCCCGAGGCCAGCACCGACATGCCGGTCAGGCCGGGCAGGCGGGCCAGCTGGGGGCCGAGGTTCTTGATCACCACTTCCTGGTTGCCCAGCACTTCGTCCACGTGCAGCGCGATGCGCTGCGCCGCGCTGCGCAGGATGACCACGGGCCGGGTGCGGCCCACGGTTTCCTCGCTGCGCAGCGAGGACTGCCACAGCGCGCCGGCCCAGTAGAAAGGCAGGGTCTCGCTGCCGTCTTCGAAGCTGTGGCTGGCATAGGCCTGCTGCAGCAGCTCCAGCGGCGCGCGGCGCACGATTTCCACCAGGCTGGCGGGCACGCCGACCAGCAACTGGCCCGCGCGCAGCATGACCACCTGGGTGACGGCGGTCGTCAGCGGCAGCACGAGGCGGAAGGCACTGCCCCTGCCCGCCTCGCTGTGGGTTTCGATGCGGCCGCCCAGCGCGTTGACTTCGGAGCGCACCACGTCCATGCCGATGCCGCGCCCGGCCACGCCGGTCACCTCGGTGGCCGTGGTGAAGCCGGGCTCGAAGATCAGGCGGCCGGCGTCCTGCTCCGTCAGCGTCTGGTCCTCGGGCCACAGGCCCTGGGCCACGGCCTTGTCGCGGATGCGCTGCAGGTTCAGGCCGGCGCCATCGTCCTCCACCGACAGCGCCACGTCGTTGCGCTCCTGGCTCAGGATGATTTCAATGGTGCCCATGGCGGGCTTGCCTGCGGCGGCACGCTGCTCGGGCGACTCGATGCCGTGGGCCACGCAGTTGCGCAGCAAGTGCTCGAAGGCCGGCATCATGCGGTCCAGCATGCCCCGGTCCATTTCAATGGTGCCGCCCAGGATGTTCAGCCGCACCTGCTTGCCCATCTCCTTGGAGGTCTGGCGGACCACGGCGTACAGGCGCTCGGCCAGGGAGTCGAACTCCACCATGCGCGTGCGCAGCAGGTCGCGCTGCAACTCGCGGGCCTGGCGGCCCTGGGCGACCAGGTCGTCCTCGGCGCCGGCCATGTCACGCTGCAGGTTGCGCTGCACGGTGGCCACGTCGTTGACCGACTCGGCCATCATGCGGGTGAGTTCCTGCACGCGCGTGAAGCGGTCGAACTCCAGCGGGTCGAAGCCCACGGCCGAGTCCTTGGACAGGGCCAGGCGCGACTGCATCTGGCTCTCGGCCTGGACCTCGATGTCGCGCAGCTGCATGCGCAGGCGCTCCAGGTTGCCGGCCAGCTCGTCCAGCGAGCCACGGGCCTGGGCCAGGCGCGCATCGACACGCGAGCGCGCAATCAGCACCTCGCCGGCCTGGCTGATCAGGCGGTCCAGCAGCTGGGCGCGCACGCGCACCGTCTGCTGGGCACCGGCGCGCAGCGGCGCAGTGACAGGCGCTGGCACAGGGGCCGCGGCCGCCGGTGATCCAGCCGCTGCCGATGCGTCGGAGGCCGCAGCCGCTGCGGGCTCGTCGTGGGAGATTTCATCGCCCAGGTCCAGCGGCGCTTCCTGCGCCTGCTCACCGGCCACGCGCAGCACGTCGAAGCCGGCCTGCAGCGCGTCGAAGCTGCCCAGCAAGGGCTCGATCTGCTCGGCGGTCGGAGATTCGCCATCGACCCGCTCCACGGCAGATTCAAGGCGGTGGGCCATCTCGCCCAGGCGCATGGCGCCCGCCAGCCGGGCACTGCCCTTGAGCGTGTGCAGGGCGCGCAGGGTTTCGTGGCGCGCCTCGTCCAGCGAGGGCCGGCCATGCCAGCGGCGCAGCGCGGCGCCCAGGCGGGGCAGCAGCTCGATGGCCTCTTCCTCGAAGATGGGGAACAGGTCGGGATCGACCTCGTCCAGCGCATCGATGTCATCGTCCAGGTCGCTGCCCACGGCCACGGCATGGGCGATGGCCTCGTCGATGCGGCGCTGCAGCTCGGCTTCGTGGCGCGCATCGTTGACCAGGGGGCGCATGGAGTAGGCCAGGGGCGCCACCGACGGTGTCTGCGCCTGGGCACCGGCGTCGAGCACGGCGTCCGTGCCATCGCTGGCGTCCTGAGGCTCCAGCTGGTCCAGTTGGTCCAGCTGCTCCAGCGCGTCCAGGCGGCTGTCCGGCGCGTCTGCGGCCTCGATGTCCAGCGCCAGCAGCGCCTGCAGGGCTTCTTCCACGCCCGGCTGGGGCGTCTTGAGGAAACCGGCGGCGAACTGGTGCAGCAGGCGCTGCACTTCGTCGGAGGCCGCCACGCAGGCGGCAACCTGGTCGGGCGTGCCACAGCGCTGCGGCTGCAGATGGGTCAGCGTATGTTCCAGCAGGCGCGCCAGGTCCGACAAGGCCTTGAAGCCCACGGTGGCCGAGCTTCCGGCCAGCGAATGCGCAAAGGCGACGGCGTCGTCGGGCACGGGCTCGCCGGGCTCTGTCGCCCATTGCTGCAGCGTCAGGTCCAGGCGGCGCGACCATTCGTCGGCCTCGTTGAGGTAGACGTTGTACAGCGGCGCGCTGATGCGCAGGCCATCCACGACCTTGAAGCCATCGGCGTCGATGCCGGACAGATCCTCGTCGCCGGACTCTTCGGCCTGCGGGGTTTCTGCCTCGGGCACCTCGGGCGCCGTGACCGACTCGACTGCGTCGGATGCTTCAACCGCTTCAACCGCTTCAACCGTTTCTGGCGCTTCGACCGCTTCAACCGCCTCAACCGTTTCTGGCACCGCGATCATCTCGATCGCTTCGGCGGGTGCCGCTGCCGGGGTCGGGCCCAGATCCAGGTCCAGCCCCTCGAAAGGCGCCAGGGGCACGGCGGCTTGCGGTGCTTCAGTTTCAGTTCCAGCTTCGGCCTCGATGGCTTCGGCTTCGATGGCGGCGGCCTCGGGCAACGCGGGCGGGTCGCCCGCGACGACGGCCAGGGCCTCCTGCTCGCTGTCGCGCATGGCGGCTTCGAAGGCCGCAAAGTCCAGCTCCTCGACGGCATCGGTGGCCAGTTCGGCAGGCGCCTCGGCGGCTTGCGGCGTCAGTGTCTCCAGCGACTCCTGCGGCGCGGCGGCCGAAGGCTGGGGGTCCGGCTCCAGCAGGTCGAAGTCCAGCGCAAAGTCCAGCTCGCCAGAGGTCTGGACGGGCTGGACGGGCTGGGCGGGCGTGGCCTGCTCGGGCGCATCCAGGTGTTCTGCCTGCGGCTCCTGGGCCACGGGCGCGAATTCCTCGATTGCGGCGGTAGCGGGGGCGGGCTCGAGTTCGGGTTCGGGCTGTGCGAGGGGCTCGGCACGCGGTGTGCGCGGCACCAGGGCCACGTCGGCGCGCAGGCCTTCCAGGCGCATGGCATCGGCCGCAGCGCGGAAAGGCGTGGCCTGCCAGGCGTCGGCCTGGTGGCGCTCTATGGCCGAGGCCCAGGCGCCAAAGGCGCGCAGCGCATCGCTGGCCAGCTCCTGCATGGGCTGGGGCATGGCCTTTTGCTCGGCCAGCCAGGCGTTGAGCATCTGCTCCATGGCCCAGCCGGCTTCGCCGAATTCATCCAGGCCCACCATGCGCGAACTGCCCTTGAGCGTATGGAAGGCGCGGCGCAGCGTGGTCTGCTCGCTGAGGTTGCCCGGCTCGTCGGCCAGGGCGCGCAGGGCCTGCAGGCCGTTGTCCACCACCTCGCGGGCCTCTTCCAGGAAGATGCCCAGCAGTTCGTCGTCCGAGTCTTCTTCCGAGACCGACAGGCCGGCCGGCGGGGGCACGGGCTCGGACACGGATGCAGAGACGAATTCAGAGACGGCTTCAGGCGCAGATTCGGCTGCGGGCTCTGGCTCGGCCAGGGACTGGTCCAGCTGGAAGACCGGCTCGGCCGGCGCTTCGAGGGCCTTGGCGAATTGCGCCAGTTCCGCGGCATCGGCCAGCGCGTCCTGCTCGGAGGCCGCGGGCTGGGCCAGCGGCTCGGTCGCGATGTCCACGGGAGCCGGGGGCGGCGGGGGCGGCGTGGAGGGCGCGGCAAATTGCGGCTCGGCGATGGCGTCCTGCGGCACGGGCAGCGGCTGGGCCACGGCAACGGCTTCGCGCTGCGGCGGCACGGCGGCGGTGTCCAAGGCCGGCAGTTGCTCGGGCGCCTTGCCCGCATCATCGGCCCGGTGGCCGCGACGGCCCATGAGGATGCGCAGGCCGCCTTCGGCCTCGTCATAGACGAAGAGCTTGCGCGCCATGCTGCGCTGGTAGCTCAGCATGTCGATCAGAAAGCCCATGGCGCCCAGGCTGTTGCCCAGTTTCTCGAACACCTGGGGACGTTCTGCGTCGTCGATCTCACCCAGCACCAGCCGTTCCACGGTCTCGCGCATGCGCTGCATGGCCTGCGTGGCCTGGTCCAGGCCCAGCACGGACAGCACGCCGCGCATCTGCGCCATCTGGCCCGAGACGGGTGCCAGCACGGTGGCATCGGCAGGATTGCGGAAATACTGGTCCAGGTGCCGCTCGGCCTCGGCCAGCGTGGCACGCAGCTCGCCCACGACCGAGCCCATGGTCTGGTGGTCGCTGGCCTGGCGGTACAGCTCCTCCATCCAGGGCTCCAGCGGACGCGCGGGCGCGCCCTGCAGGGATTCCTCCAGGCGCTGGACCAGGTTGGCGGACTGCTCGGCCAGTTCCTCGTCGCCCATGTCCATGGTGGCAAAGGCCGCCTGCAGGTAGAGCACGGAGGTGGCCACTTCCATGGCCAGTTCGGCCGGTGGCGGCTCGCCGATGCGGGCCACGGTTTCGGCCACCTTGATCAGCATGCGCGCCAGGCCATGGCTGGCCGGGTGCAGCTTGACCAGGGATTCGGCCACCTGGGCGAACTGGTCCACCACGGTCTTGGTGCGGGCACGGTCGCCGCCGGCCAGGGCGGACCAGGTATCGGCTGCCGTGGTGATGCGCTTGCGCGCCTGCACCAGCACCGCCGGGTCGTAGCGGCCAAAGCGTGTCTGCTGGTAGTCCACCTGGGGCTGGGCCTGCATGCCGTAGGCCTGGCGCACCGCCTGCAGGGCGGCGCCAGCCTGCTCGGCAGGGCGGGCCTGGGCACAGAAGAACAGCAGGTCCTGCAGCAGCCGCGCCGGTGGAGTTCGATCGCCCTTGGCCATGGCCGCGTACTGCATGAGCACGCGCGAGGCCATGCGCTTGACGTACAGGTCGACCACGATCATCCCGCGCGACTGCGCGTCGAAGAAGCCGGCAGCCACCTTCCAGAAGCTGCGCGCGGTGACATCCTCGGTCTGGCCCACGGCAAAGCGCAGGCACAGGTCGCGCATCTGGGCGGCGGCCTCGCGGTCGTCGCTCTTGACCATGCGCAGCACCACGCCGTCGAGCAGGGCCCGGGCATCGGGGCCGTAGGCCAGCGGCTCGGGCTGGCGCGCCCACTCGGGCTCGCGCGCGCGGCGCTCGGCAGGCCATAGGTCGGCCGGATGCACCTTGTCGTTGCCGGCCAGCGCCTGGGTGTCACGGTATTGGGGAAACAGGGCCACGGCCGAGACGGTCTTGCCGGCCAGCACGGTTTCCAGGTATTCGATGAGCGCGAAGCTGGCACGCTCCAGCGTGGCGGCGGCCTGGTCGGTGCACAGCTCGGGGCGCTGCACAAATCGCTGCACGGCGCTTTCCATGCCGCGCAGCACCAGGGCCGGAGAGCCCAGGCCCACCATTTCGAGGGCGCCGCAGGCCTGGTGCAGTTGCTGGCGGGCGATGCGCAGGGCCGAGGTGTCAAGCTCCTCAAGGTCCGAGGCGCGTGCCGCATCGGCATCGCGCACGAAACGGGCCACCGCCTTGCTCGCCCCTTCCAGCGACTTGCGCAGCTCATCGAGCACCCAGGCCAGCGGGCCCAGGTCCTGTTCGGTGTGCGCGGCCTGCGCCGCGCCCGTTTGCGATTCGTCAACCACTGACATGGACAGTTCCCCAAGCCCCTAGGGCCTGTGCATAGCTATGTTGGACCGGGTCAGGCAATCTTGAAACGCGCCACCGACTGGCGCAGTTCCTCGGCCATGTGCGAGAGTTCGCGCACCTGCTGTGCCGTGGTGCGCGTACCTTCGCCCGTCTGCTCGGTCACCGCGAAAATGTGCTGGATGTTCTCGGCCACGTCGTTGGCCAGAACGGCTTCGCGCGAGGTGGACGAGGAGATCAGCTCGATCAGCTCGGCCAGATGGCGCGACACGGAGTCGATCTCGGTCAGCGCGGTGCCGGCGGAGTCGGACAGGCGGGCCCCCTCGACCACACCCTGGGTGGAGCGCTCCATGGCGGCCACGGCATCCTGGGTGTCGGTCTGAATCGCCTTCACCAGCGCCGCGATCTGGCGCGTCGCGTCGGCCGAGCGTTCGGCCAGGCGCTGCACTTCTTCGGCCACCACCGAGAAGCCGCGACCGGCTTCACCGGCCGATGCGGCCTGGATGGCGGCGTTCAGCGCCAGCACGTTGGTCTGCTCGGTAATGTCGGAAATCAGCTCGGTGATTTCGCCGATCTCCTGCGAGGATTCGCCCAGCCGCTTGATGCGCTTGGAGGTTTCCTGGATCTGGTCGCGGATGGAGTTCATGCCGCCGATGGCGTTCTGCACGGCCTTCAGGCCCAGGTCGGCAGCTTCCAGCGACTGGCGCGCCACCTGGGCAGATTCCTGCGCCTGGGTGGAGACCTCGTTGATGCGGCCGGCCATGTCCAGCACGGAGCGGCCGGTTTCGCGGATCTCGCGCAGCTGTTCGGTCGATGCGGCCAGCAGCTCGGTGGAGTTGGCATCCACCTCGGCCGTGGTCTGCGCCACGCGCGTTGCCGTGTTCTGCACACTGCCCACCAGGGCGCGCAACTCTTCCACCGTGTAGTTCACCGAGTCGGCAATGGCGCCGGTGATGTCCTCGGTCACGGTGGCTTCCTGCGTCAGATCGCCCTCGGCCACCGACTGCAGCTCGTTCATCAAACGCAAAATGGCGGCCTGGTTGGCGTCGTTGATGCGCTTGGCTTCATGCTCCTGCACGCGCGACTCTTCCTGGCGGCGTTCGGCAGCTTCCTGGCGCAGGCGGCTGTCGAGCAGCTGCACGCGGGACAGGCCCACGCCGCACAGCAGCACCAGCACGGTGGCCAGGGCCAGCAGGCCCATGGGCAGCGAGCCGATGCCGGCGCCGCTTTGCAGCTTGGTCTGCAGGTCTTCCAGTTGGCGGCGCAGCGGTTCGCTGTCGGCGTTGATGGCGGTCTGTGCCTCGCGGGCGGAGACCAGGCCCTGCAGGTTGCCCAGAATGGCGCTGGCCTCGGTGCGGGTCTCTTCGTAGAGCTTGATCAGTGCCTCGATCTGCTCGCGGGTCTGGGCGTCGCGCGTGGGGGGCAGGCGCAGTTCGCTGCTGCCGCCCAGCAGGCTTTCGGAGATTTCCTTGAACGAGTTCAAGTCCTTGCCCAGCAGGAACACGGCCTCGGGGCTCACGCCTTCGGCGGTCTGGAATTCGTTGGCCGACTTGCCGATACGCTGGGTCAACATCACCAGCTGGCCTGCGGCCGAGATCTCGGCGGGGCTGGCGCCCTGCTGCAGCTTGAGCGAGGAGATGGTTTCGGCGATCTCCAGCAGGTCCGAGGACTGGCGGTTGATGGTGCGCAGCGCGTCGCCGACCTGGGTCAGGATCTGCTTTTGCTCCATCACCACCTTGGCGCTTTGCTCGGCGCGCTCCATCAGCGGCATGATCTGGCCCAGCTCGTCGGCGTAGGCGCCGCCCAGCGGGCGCACGCCCATGGAGTCATCGCCCGAGGTGAGGGCGCGCACGTTGCGCGCCAGCACGCCCGCACTGTCTTGCACGTCCGCAAACGAAGGTGCCGCGCCGGTCAGCGCCTGCGACACCGACTTGGCAAGGCGCTGCGACTGCATCAGGGCCTGGCCGGTGGCGGCCAGCTGCTGCGCCGAGCCGTCCGCCTGGCGCAGAGCCCATGCCGCCGCCAGCACCAGAGCCAGCACGGAAACGCCCAGCAGCGTGGACAGCGTGCGCTGGTGGCGCGCGGCAGGCGCGCGGCCCAGCAGCGGCAGGACCACCGTTTCCTGGTCCAGGACTGCGCCGGCGTCGCCCGGCATGGCGTCGGGCGCGCCCTGCACGGTCATGGACGCATCGAGTGCGTACATATCCTGGGAGACGGTGTCTCCGAGCATGCTGTTGTCCGCGCCCGAGCCGGAGTCGGCCGGCTTGCGTTGGAAGCGATTTGCAAGACGTTGCAAGAATGACATGGGACGACCTTCAGAAACTCAGGCGCGAATGCTCAGAAACTCGGAGGTTTGGGACAGGCGCTGCAATTGCAGCTCCTGCCAGCGGTGGCCCGCTTCATCGATATGCACGGGGCCGAAAAAGGCGGGGGATTGCTCGGGCGCGGGCTCGGTGCGCACAAAGGCGTCGGCGCTGCGCAGGCCCTGCAGGCGGTCCACCAGCAGGGAGGCGTTCACTTCCAGCGCGGCATTGAAGGCCAGCAGGCTGGACTCGGCCAGCGCCGGTTCGCTGCGCGCCACGCCATGGCCCAGCAGGCTGGCCAGGTCGATCACCCCGGCCAGGGTGCCGCGCAGGTTGGCAATGCCCAGGAACCAGGGCTTTGTATAGGGCACGGGCTGTACGCCGGCCCAGGGAAAGATCTCGCCGGACTGGCCCAGCGGCATCAGGTAGTTGCGCCCGCCGGCCTGGACGGCCAGCCAGGCCGCCACCTTGACGCCTTCGCTGCGTGCGGCCTGGAGACGGCCGGCCAGACGGGATTGCAGATCGCGCAGTGCTTCACGGTTCGCCATGGCCAGCGCACCGCGTCAGTTCAGCGCCGCGATCTTGGCCTGCAGCTCGCCTGCATCCACCGGCTTGGTGATGTAGTCACGCGCGCCCTGGCGCATGCCCCAGACCCGGTCGGTTTCCTGGTTCTTGCTGGTGCACATGATGATGGGCAGGTCCGCGTACAGCGGGTCGCGCGTGATGGCGCGCGTGAGCTGAAAGCCGTTCTGGCCGGGCATGACCACGTCCATCAGGATCAGGTCGGGCCGGTCTTCGGCCAGGCTGCGCAGGGCTTCTTCGCCGTTCTCGGCCGTACGTACCTGCAGTCCCTGCTTTTGCAGCATGTCGGACAGAAACATCAGTTCGGTCTTGGAATCGTCCACGACCAGGACTTTGCGGATGGGCATCAAAGTGCTCCTATGGTTTGCTTGCCGAACTGCTCCACGGCCTGCAGCAGCTGGTCTTTGGTGAAGGGTTTCGTGAGGTAGTCCTGGCAGCCCACCATGCGCCCGCGCGCCTTGTCGAATACGCCGTCCTTGGACGAGAGCATGACCACGGGCGTATCGGAGAAGCGCGCGTTGCGCTTGATGATGGCGCAGGTCTGGTAGCCGTCCAGCTTGGGCATGAGGATGTCGCAGAAGATCAGTTGGGGCTGATAGTCGTTGACTTTGGACAGTGCGTCGAAGCCGTCGTCGGCCAGGAGCACTTCGTGCCCGCCCTGTTTGAGGAAGATTTCTGCGCTGCGGCGGATGGTATTGCTGTCATCCACCACGAGTACGCGCAAGGGTGCGCCCGATGTCGTCACTGAGAAACCTCCCGGAAATGTATGAGTCGGCGCGGGTGGTCCCGCGCTCAGATTTCGACCATCTCAAAGTCTTCTTTACGTGCACCGCATTCGGGACAGGTCCAATTCATGGGCACGTCATCCCAACGCGTCTGGGGTGCGATGCCATGCTCGGGGCAGCCTTGCGCCTCGTCATAGATCCACCCGCAGATCAAGCACATCCAAGTTTTAGGGTCGGTCACAGCTTAAAGGGCCTTCACATAGAATGCAACGATTGTATCTAGTCATAACCACCCGCCACGGCCTTCGCTGGCGGGGCGCAAACTGGGCTGAGCCATGGCATTGAACCCCTCCAACTCCCCCAGTCCCGACACCGAATTGGTGGACGAAACCGCTCCCGTATGCGTGCTGGTCTTCAACGCCAGCGACCCCAGCGGAGCAGGTGGCCTGTCGGCCGATATCGCCACCATCGCCTCGGTCGGCGGTCATCCGCTGCCCGTGGTCACGGGTGCCTACGCACGCGATTCGGCCAAGATCTTCGAGCATTTTCCCTTTGACGACGAGGCCGTGGCCGAGCAGGCGCGCGCCGTGCTGGAGGACATACCCGTGTCCGCCATCAAGGTCGGCTTCGTGGGCAGCCCGGGCAACCTGGCGGCGATCGCCGAGATAGCTTCCGACTATCCCGACATCCCCATCGTCTGCTACATGCCGGACCTGTCGTGGTGGGAGGAAGACCCGCTCGACCAGTACATGGACGCGCTCAAGGAGCTTGTGCTGCCGCAAACCTCGGTGTTGGTTGGAAGCCACAGTACGCTGTGCCGCTGGCTGCTGCCCGACTGGAGCAACAGCCGCAGCCCCACGGCGCGCGACATCGCCATGGCGGCCGAGGCCCTGGAAGTGCCCTACGTGCTGGTCACCGGCATCCCCCTGCCCGACCAGTTCGTGGACAACGTGCTGGCCACGGCGCAGTCCGTGCTGGGCAACAGCAAGTACGAGATGTTCGACGCCACGTTCACCGGCTCGGGCGACACCCTGTCGGCCGCGCTGGCGGCCCTGGTGGCCAGCGGCAACGACCTGGGGCTGGCCACGCAGGAGGCGCTGGAGTACCTGGACCGCAGCCTGGACAGCGGCTTTCGCCCCGGCATGGGCCACTTCATCCCGGACCGCATGTTCTGGGCTCAGCCCGAACCCGAGGACGAAGACGCCGAGGCCGCCGAGCCGCTCACCGAGCTTGACGCCGACACCCAGGCCATCGAAGGCTTTGTGATGCCGCCCCATGACACCAAGCATTGAGGCAGGCCGCCCCTGAGCGGCTGCGCCCTTGCTTGGCGCCTCTGGCTTGTACCCCGCACATGGCAGACTCCTGCACTATGACCACTGACCTGAATATTCCCCTGTTCGAACGCGCCAAGGCCGTGATCCCCGGCGGCGTGAATTCACCCGTGCGCGCCTTCAACGCCGTGGGCGGCACGCCGCGCTTCGTGCGCCGTGCGCAGGGCGCGCATTTCTGGGACGAGAACGCCCAGCAGTTCACCGACTACATCGGCTCCTGGGGTCCGATGATCCTGGGCCACGGCCACCCCGAGGTGATGGCCGCCGTGCAGGCCGCCGCGCTGGAAGGCTTCTCCTTCGGCGCGCCCACGGAGCGCGAGGTCGTGCTGGCCGAGAAGATCCTCTCGCTCATGCCCTCCATGGACATGGTGCGCATGGTCAGCTCGGGCACCGAGGCCGGCATGAGCGCGCTGCGCCTGGCGCGCGGCTTCACGGGCCGCAACAAGATCATCAAGTTCAACGGCTGCTACCACGGCCATGCCGACGCGCTGCTGGTCAAGGCCGGCTCGGGCCTGGCGACGTTTGGCGCCTCCTCCTCGGCCGGCGTGCCGCAGGACGTGGTCAAGGACACCGTGGTGCTGGAATACAACGACGTGGGCCAGCTCGAGGAGGCCTTCGCCCAGTTCGGCGACCAGATCGCCTGCGTGATCATGGAGCCCATTGCCGGCAACATGAACTTCGTGCGCGCCAGCGTGCCCTTCACGCGCCGCATCCGCGAACTCACGCGCGAGCATGGCGCGCTGATGGTCTATGACGAGGTGATGACCGGCTTTCGCGTGGCCCTGGGCAGCGCCCAGAGCCTGTATGCCCAGCAGATCGAAGGCTTTGCGCCCGACATCACCGTGCTGGGCAAGGTCATCGGCGGCGGCATGCCCATGGCGGCCTTCGGCGCGCGCCGCGAGATCATGGAAAAGCTCTCGCCCCTGGGCCCGGTCTACCAGGCCGGTACGCTGTCGGGCAACCCCATTGCCACGGCCTGCGGCCTCAAGACGCTGGAGCTGATCAGCGAGCCGGGCTTCCACGACGCCCTGCACGCGAAGACCGGCCGCCTGATGGCCGGCTTCAAGGCAGAGGCCGACGCCGCCGGCGTGCCCTTCAGCGTGGACCACCAGGGCGGCCTGTTCGGCTTCTACCTGCTGCCCGAGCTGCCCAGCACCTGGACCGAGGTCATGAAGACCGATGGCGCCCGCTTCAACCGCTTCTTCCACGGCATGCTGGAGCGCGGCCACTACTTCGCGCCCGCCCTGTACGAGGCCGGCTTCGTGAGCGCCGCGCACACGGACGCGGACATCGACAAAACCATCGAAGCCGCGCGCGAAGTGTTCAAGACGCTCTGATATCCGCAGATATCTTCCCTTGCACGCCAACGCCACCAACGCCGTGATCCGGCGCTGGCGTGCAGGTCACATCACTCGTCGTCGCCCTGGTCCACGAACTCCACCAGCTCCGGCAGCATCTCCAGCTGCTGGATAGCGTCCTTGAGCCGCAAGCCGAAGCGTGATTCCGGCCGCCCGAAGGCGCCCTGCGCCAGCCGCAGCGCCGCCGTTGCCTTGACCCATTCCACCTCGAAGGCATAGCGGTCCGCGTGCTGCTGGACACTCATGCGCTTGATGTGTTCCAGCGCCAGCTCCACGACGCAGTCCACATCGATTTCACTGTCGTCCCTGTCGGGATCGTCGGTCATCAGCTCGATCAACTGCTGCAGCGTGCTGTGCACCAGGCCCAGCGAAGCATGCATGGCCTGCTGCCAGGTGGGAAGAAGGGGTGGTTGGGGAGAGTTCGCCTGTACGGCGGTGAGAGGGTGCATGTCTTGGCTCCTGTTGGAATCAAGGAACCACCCGCGCCGCTTCGACACGGAAACAGGTGGACGGGATGTTCGAAGCACGTCAACAGCCGTGCGGACGCCCTTACGGGTAGCCCCATCCCGCCCGTAACCGACAGGACTCGCGCGCACGAACGCGCCAGTCCCAAAGATCTGGACATGACAGAACCCCGCTTTTCGCTGGGGGTCACAAACGCTGTTGAAAAGATGCTTCGACACACCGGGCCTTTCGGCCTGCCGCAAGTGTAATAGCTGAGTACTTCAAAACCAGGCCGAGCGCAGCGACGGCCCGCCTCCACCCCCCGTATGTCAGCGCCTGCGTCGGGCCGCCCCCCGGGGTGCAGTCCCTCCGCAGGACACGACAGTGTCGGCCTCTTACGCCCCGCGCTTGTTTTGT
>NZ_JFYT01000070.1:0-41659 GCF_000632165.1 Delftia sp. RIT313
GTGCAAAGGCATTTCATGTTCACGCTGGGGCAGGTGAACAAACAGTGGCGCCGCACCCTGGACCGGCTGCTGGCCCCCATGGGACTGACCCAGGCACTGTGGATGCCGCTGATGCACCTGGCGCGCTCGCCCGAGGCCATGCGCCAGAAGGATCTGGCCCACTCCCTGGCGCTGGACAGCTCCTCCGTCGTGCGGCTGGTGGACGGCCTGGCCGCCCAGGGCTGGATAGAGCGCGTGGACGACAGCGACCGCCGCGTCAGGAAAATCCAGCTCACGCCAGCCGGCCATGCCCAGGTAGAAGCCGTGCAGGGCCTGCTGCTGCAGGCGCGCGCCCGGGTGCTGGGCGCCGTGCCGCCCGAGGAACTGGGCGCGGCCTACGCCACGCTGCAGCGCCTGCTGGAGGCCATGGCCGCCGAGCCCGCCTCCGACACGGACCTGCCCGACGAGCAGGCTGCCTGAGATGACGGCCGAGCACTCTCCGCTGCCACCCGCCCAGGACCATGCAGCGGCCAGCCGCAAGGCGCCGCTGTGGCTGCTGGTGATCGTGACCATCGTCGGCACGCTGGCCATGCACATGTTCCTGCCCGCCCTGCCCGATGCAGCACGCCAGCTCCAGGCCGGCGCCAGCCAGATGCAGCTGACCATCACGGTCTACATCCTGGGCCTGGGCGTGGGCCAGCTGATCTATGGCCCGCTGTCCGACAGCCTGGGGCGCCGCCCCATGCTGCTGGCCGGGCTCATCCTCTATGCGCTGGCCAGCCTGGCGGCCTTTCTCGCCCCGTCCGCCCCCTGGCTGATCGGCGCGCGGCTGCTCCAGGCGCTGGGCGGCTGCGCGGGCCTGGCCCTGGGCCGCGCGATTGCGCGCGATTCAAGCACGCCCGAGAACGCCGTGGGCAGCCTGGCGCTGCTCAACCTGATGATGATGATCGGCCCCGGCATCGCGCCGGCCATCGGCTCGGCCATCGACGACGCCCTGGGCTGGCGCGCCATCTTCGGCACGCTGGCCGTGGTAGGCGGCGTGACGGCCTTCGCCATCTGGAAGCTGCTGCCCGAAACCGGCCAGCCCACGGGCCGCCTGCACCTGGGCACCATCCGCGACGACTACCGCAGCCTGCTGCGCTCCCCTGCCTTCGTGGGCTTTGCCGTGGGCGGCGGCTGCGCCACCACGTCCATCTATGCCTTCCTGGCCGCGGCGCCCTTCGTCTTCATCGAGCAACTGCATTCCACCAAGCATGAGGTGGCCATCTACCTGGGCCTGCTCATGGGCGGCATGGCCGTGGGCAATGCGCTGGCCCGCCAGCTGATACGCCACTGGCCCCTGGAGCGGCTGATGCTCAACGGCAATCTGCTGAGCCTGGCCAGCGCGGCCATGCTGCTGTTGCTGGCCCTGCTCAACCAGCTCACGCCGGCCATCGTGGTGGGGCTCATGGTGCTGTTCGCGCTGGGCTCGGGCCTGACCAGCCCTGCGGCGCTGGCCAGCGCGCTCAGCGTGCATCCGCGCCTCACGGGCTCGGCCGCCGGTGTCTACGGCAGCACCCAGATGGCCGTGGGCGGCCTGTGCACGCTGGGCGCCAGCCTGGGCAGCAACCCGGCGCTGTCGGCGGCGCTGGCCCTGGTGGTGGCCTGCGTGCTGGGGCAACTGGGCTTTCGCAGCGCGCTGCGCCACGCGCAGCGGGCGCCCGGCTGAGGGCCGCCCCGGCGAGGGCCGCCCCGGCTGAGGGCCACAGTCCCCCAGGCGACGCTCCGCCCGCATGCGGGCCCGAGGCGCACAGGCCCTCGATTACATTGGCGCAGCCGTGGCCAGCCGCCACGGCCCACAGGAGACAAAAAACCATGCGCCAACTTTCCTTTTCCATCGTCCTGCGCCAGGCCGCCACCGGCACGCTGGCAGCCGCCGCGCTGCTGGCCGGCACAGCCGCCCAGGCCGGCTCCATCGAGGCCGCCGAGTTCAAGAGCGCCACGCTGCAGCGCAGCTGGACCTACAACGTCTACCTGCCCACGGGCTACGACGCCCAGTCCAGGCTGCGCTATCCCGTCATGTACCTGCTGCACGGCAATGACGGCCAGCGCAATGACTGGCCCGTCAAGGGCAATCTGCTGCGCACGGTGGACCAGCTGATCCAGAACGGGGAGATCCCGCCCGCCATCATCGTCATGCCCGACGCGGGAACAACCTGGTACGTGGACCTCAAGGAGCCCATGGAGACGGCCTTCTTCCAGGACCTCGTCCCCCATGTCGAGAAGAAGTACCGCGCCCTCACCAGCCGCGATGGCCGCGTGATCGGCGGCCTGTCCATGGGCGGCTACGGCGCGCTGCGCTACGTGCTCAAGTACCCCGAGAAATTCCAGGCCGCCGCCCTGCTGAGCCCCGCCATCTACAACCCCGAGCCGCCCGCCGATTCCTCGGCACGCTCGGTCAAGGTCTTTGCCGAACCCAACACGGGCGGCCAGTACAGCACCACGGTCTGGAAGAGCTACAACTACCCTGTGCTGTGGGACAGCTTTCTCGCCCGCAAGATCAGCGTGCCCATGTACATCAACTCGGGCGACGACGATGAATTCATGATCGAGTCCGACGCCGCCCAGCTCTACGCCCAGCTGCGCAGGAACAAGCAGCCTGCCGAGCTGCGCATCGTCAACGGCAAGCATGAATGGCCGGTCTGGGAAAGCACTATCGGCGACGCGCTCAAGTACGTGTTCCGCACCGTGCGCCGCCCGCAGGCGGACAACTGAGCCAGGCCAGGCGGTGAAGAAAAAAGGGGAGCCGGCCGGCTCCCCTTTTTGATTGCATCAGCAGGTCTTACAGATTGCCGACCATCTTGGCAGGGATCACCCAGGCGTCGAACTGTTCGCCGGTCAGGTGGCCGGAAGCCACGGCGGCTTCACGCAGGCTGGAGCCTTCCTTGTGCGCCTTCTTGGCGATGTAGGCCGCCTTGTCGTAGCCGATGTGCGGGTTCAGCGCAGTCACCAGCATCAGCGAGCGCTGCACCAGTTCGGTGATGCGCTCGCGGTTGGGCTCGATGCCCACGGCGCAGTGGTCGTTGAAGCTCTTCATGCCATCAGCCAGCAGGCGCACGCTCTGCAGGAAGTTGTGCGAGACCATGGGGCGGAACACGTTCAGCTCGAAGTTGCCTGAGGCGCCGCCGAAGTTGATGGCCACGTCGTTGCCGAAGACCTGGGCCGCCAGCATGGTCACGGCTTCGCTCTGCGTGGGGTTGACCTTGCCGGGCATGATGGACGAGCCGGGCTCGTTCTCGGGGATGGAGATCTCGCCCAGGCCGCTGCGCGGGCCCGAGGCCAGCCAGCGCACGTCGTTGGCGATCTTCATCATGCTGGCGGCCAGCGTCTTGAGCGCGCCGTGGGCGTGGACCAGGCCGTCGCACGAGGCCAGGGCCTCGAACTTGCTGGGCGCCGTCACGAACGGGTAGCCGGTGAGCTGGGACAGCTCGGCCGCCACGCCCTCGGCATAGCCCTTGGGCGCATTCAGGCCCGTGCCCACGGCCGTGCCGCCCAGCGCCAGCTCGTACAGGTGCGGCAGCGCGGCGCGCACATGCTTTTCGCCATGGGCCAGTTGGGCCACCCAGCCCGAGATTTCCTGGCCCAGCGTCAGCGGCGTGGCGTCCTGCAGATGGGTGCGGCCGATCTTGACGATGTCGGCATAGGCCTCGCTCTTGGCCTGCAGCGTGTTGCGCAGCAGGGCAATGGCGGGCAGCAGCTTTTGCTCGATGGCCGTGACGGCAGCCACGTGCATGGCGGTCGGGAACACGTCGTTGCTCGACTGGCTCTTGTTCACGTCGTCATTGGGGTGGACCAGGCGCGACTCGCCGCGCTCGCCACCGAGGATTTCGCTGGCGCGGTTGGCCAGCACCTCGTTGACGTTCATGTTGGTCTGCGTGCCCGAGCCGGTCTGCCAGACCACCAGCGGGAACTCGTCCGGGTGCTTGCCGGCGATCACCTCGTCGGCGGCGGCCAGGATGGCCTGGGTCTTCTTCTCGTCGAGCAGGCCCAGCTTGTGGTTGACGGTGGCCGAGGCCTTCTTGACCTGGGCCAGCGCGTGGATGATCTCGCGCGGCTGCTGCTCTCCGCTGATGTCGAAGTTCTGCAGCGAACGCTGCGTCTGCGCACCCCAGAGCTTGTCTGCGGGGACGGCTATGGGTCCGAAAGTGTCTTTTTCCTGGCGGGTCGCGGTCATTGGTATGGACTCCTTGGTGAAAACAACGCGGCGCAGTTGGCTGGAGGCAGGTCGGCGGGCCGCGCAGGACGTGGCTCGGGGATATCTGGCTGGCAGGGCCGCAATGGCAAAAACCCGCTCATGGTAACTCCGTAAATGGGAACCTCTCGCATCCGTCCCCCACTGAGGTGTCGCCGAGGCGGGCTTGTCCAGGCAAACCCCTCGACTCTTGTACAAGACTGCGCCCATTGCGTGCACTTTTCCCCCTGCAGCGCCGATAATCGCCCCCGGGATTCCCCTCCCCTGTTCCCCCGATCAAAAAGACACCCCACCGATGACCACCACGATCCGCCAGCAGGACCTGATCGATTCGATCGCAGGCGCCCTGCAGTACATCAGCTACTACCACCCCGCCGACTACATCGCCCACCTGGCCCGCGCCTACGAACGCGAGCAGAGCCCGGCGGCCAAGGACGCGATGGCCCAGATCCTGACCAACTCCAAGATGTCGGCCACCGGCCACCGCCCGATCTGCCAGGACACCGGCATCGTCAACGTGTTCCTGAAGGTGGGCATGGACGTGCGCTGGGAAGGCTTCACGGGCGGCCTGGAAGACGCCATCAACGAAGGCGTACGCCGCGGCTACAACCACCCCGAGAACACGCTGCGTGCCTCGGTCGTGGCCGATCCGCTGTTCGCTCGCAAGAACACCAAGGACAACACGCCTGCCGTCATCAACGTGCAGATCGTGCCCGGCGACAAGCTGGACGTGACCGTGGCCGCCAAGGGCGGCGGCTCGGAGAACAAGTCCAAGATGATCATGATGAACCCCAGCGACAACCTGGTGGACTGGGTTCTCAAGACCGTTCCGACCATGGGCGCGGGCTGGTGCCCGCCGGGCATGCTGGGCATCGGCATCGGCGGCACCGCCGAGAAGGCCGTGCTGCTGGCCAAGGAAAGCCTGATGGAAGACCTGGACATGTACGAGCTGCAGGCCAAGGCCGCGCGCGGCGAGAAGCTCGACCAGGTCGAGGAACTGCGCCTGGAGCTGTACGAGAAGGTCAACGCCCTGGGCATCGGCGCGCAAGGCCTGGGCGGCCTGGCCACCGTGCTGGACATCAAGATCAAGATGTACCCCACGCACGCGGCCTCCAAGCCCGTGGCCATGATCCCCAACTGCGCGGCCACGCGCCATGCGCACTTCGTGATGGACGGCTCCGGCGCGGTCTACATGGACGCGCCCTCGCTGGACCTGTGGCCCAAGATCGACTGGGAGCCTGACTACAACAAGTCGCGCCGCGTGGACCTCAACGCCCTGACCAAGGAAGAAGTGGCCAGCTGGAAGCCCGGCGACACCCTGCTGCTCAACGGCAAGATGCTCACGGGCCGCGATGCCGCCCACAAGCGCATCCAGGACATGCTGGCCAAGGGCGAGAAGCTGCCCGTGGACTTCACCAACCGCGTGATCTACTACGTCGGCCCGGTGGACCCGGTCAAGGACGAAGCCGTGGGCCCCGCAGGCCCCACCACTGCCACCCGCATGGACAAGTTCACCGACATGATGCTGGAGCAGACCGGCCTGATCGCCATGATCGGCAAGGCCGAGCGCGGCCCGGTGGCCATCGAGTCCATCAAGAACCACAAGTCGGCCTACCTGATGGCCGTGGGCGGCGCCGCCTACCTGGTGTCCAAGGCCATCAAGAACGCCAAGGTCGTGGGCTTCGAGGACCTGGGCATGGAAGCCATCTACGAATTCGACGTGGTGGACATGCCCGTGACCGTGGCCGTGGATGCCGGCGGCACCAGCGCCCACATCACCGGCCCTGCCGAATGGCAAAAGCGCATTGCATCCGGCGAATTCAAGACCATTGAGATCGCCTCGACCTGAGGCCGGCGCCAAGCGCAAAGGGACCGCCTTCGGGCGGTCTTTTCATTGGTGCGGGCATTTGTGACAGACTGCCCGCTGCCTGCAACACAGCCCATTCAACATGACCATCGCGCTCGTCCTCATCGCCCTGCTGGCCGTGACCAGCCTGGCCTGGCGCCTGTCCTCCCGCCGCCATGTCCTGCCCTGCCCGTCCTGGCTGCGCTGGATGGTCGAGCTTGACAACCCCTTCGCGGCCAGCAACAAGGCCGCCTTCATCGTCGGGCAACTGCAGATCCAGCCAGGCATGAAAGTGCTGGACGCGGGCTGCGGCCCGGGCCGCGTCACCCTGCCATTGGCGCGTGCCGTTGGCGCGCAGGGACAGGTGCTGGCCGTGGACCTGCAGCCGGCCATGCTCGAACAGGTGGCGGCCAAGGCGCGCACCCAGGGGCTGGAGAATGTGCGCACCCAGGCGGCTGCACTGGGCCAGGGGCAGCTTGAAGCGCAGCAGCACGACCGCGCCGTGATGGCCGCCGTGCTGGGAGAGATCCCGGACCGCCAGGCCGCGCTGGCCGACGTGTTCCAGAGCCTGCGCCCCGGCGGCCTGCTGGCCGTGGCCGAACTGGTCTTCGACCCGCATTTCCAGCGCCGCACCAGCGTGGAAAAGCTGGCAGGCGAGGCAGGCTTCATCCCCCACTCCTTCCACGGCCATGCAGCCGCGTATCTGCTGGTACTGCAGCGCCCTCTCCAACCATGACCACCACACATTCCCCTGTAGCGACCCTACGGACACCGCGCCTGATACTGCGCCAGTGGCAGGCCAGCGACCAGCAGCCCTTTGCCGCGCTGAATGCCGACCCACAGGTCATGGAGCACTTTCCGGCACTGCTCAGTCGTGAACAAAGCGATGCCATGGCAGACAGGATCCAGGCACTGATCGAGGAACGCGGCTGGGGCTTCTGGGCGGCAGAGCACCTTGCCAGCGGCGAGTTCATGGGCTTCATCGGGCTGCATACTCCCGCCGCGTCTTTGCCGTTCTCGCCCTGCGTGGAAATCGGCTGGCGGCTCGCCCGGCCTTTCTGGGGCCAGGGCCTGGCCAGCGAAGGCGCACGGGCGGCGCTGGAGCACGGCTTCGGCGCGTTGCATCTGGAGTCCATCGTCTCGTTCACCGCGCTGTCCAACCTGCGTTCGCAGGCCGTGATGCAGCGCCTGGGCATGGAACGCGACGCCCATGACTTCGACCATCCGGAGGTGCCGGCAGTCCATGCGCTGCGCAGGCATTGCCTGTACCGCCTGACGCATGCCCAATGGCTGCAGCAGCAAGCCATGGCCGCAGCATGAACGCGCCGGAGCGGGCATACTGGGCGCCGCCTCCAAAAGCCTTTATCCGCATCTCCAAATGACCTCCCCGGCCTCTCCCATCGGCGTCTTCGACAGCGGCATCGGCGGCCTCAGCGTGCTGCAGGCGCTGCGCCATGAACTGCCGCATGAGCGCTTCGTCTACCTGGCCGACAGCGGCAATGCACCCTATGGCGATGCGCGTGGCGATGCCTTCGTTCAGCAGCGCACGCGCACCATTGCGCGCCATCTGCGCGAGCAGCACCAGATCAAGGTGCTGGTGATCGCCTGCAACACGGCCACGGCAGCGGCCGTGGACATGCTGCGCGCCGAAATGCCCGAATTGCCCCTGATCGGCGTGGAGCCCGCCATCAAGCCCGCTTCGCTGTCGAGCCAGACCGGCCACGTGGGCGTGATGGCCACACGCGGCACGGTGAGCAGTGCGCGCTTTGCACGCCTGGTGGCCGACCATGGCCAGCGCGTGCAATTCCATGTCCAGCCCTGCGACGGACTGGCCAAGGCCATCGAGGAAAGCACGGAGCAACCCGTTCCCGCCGACCCCATGGCCACCGAGGTGGCGCAACTGTGCGCCAAGTATGTGAATGCCCTGGGCAGCTTCGGACAGAAGACGGGCGAGATGGATTCCCTGGTGCTGGGCTGCACCCACTACATATTCGCCCGCGAGCAGTTGCGCACGCTGCTGGGGCCGGACATCCAGTTCATCGACACAGGTGCCCCGGTAGCCCGCCAGACGCGGCGTGTGCTGGATCGCCTGGGCACCCTGGCCAGCGAATCAGGACCCTTGCCCGCAGCAGAGGGCCAGGTCCAGCTGATGACCACGGGATCGCTGCAGGCCCTGCAATCGGCCGCATCGCGCTGGCTGGATCTGCCCGCGCAATGCTGCTCGGCCGTTCAGGTCGGCGAATCCAGCGCCGTCCCCACGGCCGCTTGAATCAGGGCTGCGCCTGCCACAGGCGCCGGCCCGAGTGGTCCATCCAGCTCAGGTACAGCCGCAGCTCGAACTCCAACTGGTGGTAGTCGGGCTCCATGTGGGTGCACAGCTGGTAGAAGGCCTTGTCGTGGTCGGGCTCGCGCAGATGGGCCAGCTCATGGACGACGATCATGCGCAGGAAAGCCTCGGGTGCCTGCTTGAACAGTGCGCCGATGCGGATCTCGTGCCGTGCATTGAGGCGGCTTCCTTGCACCACGGTGCGGCGCGTGTGCAGGCCCAGGGCGTTGTGGACCACATGGATGCGGCCGTCGTAGGCCACCTTGTTCAGCGTGCCGGCATTGCGCATGTGCCGGCCCTTGAGGGCATCCACGTAGTCATAGAGGCTCTTGTCCGTGCGCACGGCATGGGCCTCGGGATGCTTGCGCAGCAGCCAGGCCTCGGCCTTGTCATCGGCCAGCCAGCCACGCACCTGCGACTGCAGCGCGGCCGGGTAGGCGGACAGGTAGGGAAGAGGCAGCGCGCCATCGGCCACCTCGCGCCGCTGCTCGCGCTGGCGGCGCACGGTCTCGGTGACTGCTCCGGAATACTTGGGCGTGCTGGCCTGTGCCGCCATGGCTGTACGCTGCGCGGGGCAGCGCCTTGCGCTCAATGCAGGTGGCGTGGGCGGCGGTTGCCGCCGTGGCCCGAACCCGATCCACCCATGCCGCGCGGCGGCTTGCCGATCTCCAGCGAGCTGACCAGGGCGTCGAAGCGCTGGGAGAACAGCTTGTCGATCTCCTGCACCACGCCACCCAGCTCGGAGCCGTCGAAATGGCGCTCCATCAGGTTGACCACGTCCTGCACCAGCAGATCGCGCTGCACCTGCATGATGGCCGCGGGCGTCGGGCCCACGAAGAGCATGACGAAGTCGTCGCGCGACTCGGCCTCTTCGGACTCCTCTTCCTCGTCGAACTCGGTGTCGTAGAAGGTCACCTCGATGGCCGCGCCCTGCTCGGCCAGCTCGTTGATGCCCATGCACATGTCGTCCAGCGACTGGCGGAAATCCTCGTCACCACGCACGGTCCAGCACACCTGGAGCAGGCGCTCCTTGGTATCGAACTGGATGCCTGGCTCTTCCTCATAGACGCTGCCAGCGCCATCGGCCAGGGAACGGGCCCCCGCATACTTCCACAGCGGACCCAGCGCTTCCTGCAACTGCTCGTAGGTCGTGTCGGGGCGCAGCAGCACTTGGCCGTGCACGTGGATTTCAAATGGAGCGTTGTAATTCGACATGTTCTCGTCTGGGATGAGTTTGGCCACACCTGTCACGCCGCACCATGTGCCACGATCAACGTCAACGGAACGCATGCAGGCATCGCCATCACTGTCTGCCCGAGCCGCGCCATCCAGGCAAGCAGCCCGGGGCCTGATGAATGGATTCTCGCACGTTATGCCAACGGGCAAGGACTTGGCAAGGCATGGACACCGTGCAGCGCAGCAAGCGGGCAGGACCGTCGATGCACGTTGCGGCCCGACGCCTGAATTTGCGGAACAGCAGGCGCCTTGGCTGCTTCAATCCGCTACCGTATAGATAGCAACAATGCCTAGTACGTATTGGGTTGTGGTGCCCCGAGCCGGGATCGAACCGGCACGCCCCTGTTCGGAAGCGGCGGATTTTAAGTCCGCAGTGTCTACCAATTTCACCATCGGGGCCCTGCACCGCAGCGTCACAGGTCAGCGCGAACTGCTCACACCTGCAACTGCAGCACCAACGAAAAAGGGAAGCGTTACCGCTTCCCTTTTTTCTGAATTGGAGCGGGAAAACGGGTTCGAACCGTCGACCTCAACCTTGGCAAGGTTGCGCTCTACCAACTGAGCTATTCCCGCGTATCTGTAAAGCTGTGCGCTTCACAGAGCAGACTTGAATTCTAGCGCAGATTTTTGGTGCTTCGGAAGAAGCCCGCAAAAAATCTGCACCAAGGCAGATCGCAGCCCGCCTTGCACTTTGCTGCGGCAGGCTGCTTCACCGTCGACGCCTACTTGCCGTCGATGCGATCCTGCATGCGCTTGGCCCGCTGTTCGGACGGCGGATGGGAGCTCAGGATGGAACTGCCGCCGCTGCCAGCGCTGAGCTTGGCCAGCTTCTGGAACGATGTGACCAGCCCCTGGCGGCTCATCTTCTTTTCCGTGAGCAGATCGAAGGAGTAGTCATCGGCCGCCGATTCCTGCGACTGCGAGAACTGGGCATTGATGAACTTCTCACCCAGATCACCCGCCTGCGAACGCGACAGCGAGGCCAGCGCCGAATTGCCGCTATTGGCCGCAATAGAGCGTGCAGCCGACGCCGCATAGGCCGTCTGCATGCGCTTCTTGCTGTGACCCAGTGCCACGTGCCCGATCTCATGGCCAATCACGCCACGCAGCTCGTCATCGTTCATCAGGTCCATCAGCCCGCTGTAGACACGGATGCAGCCATTGGCCATGGCCCAGGCATTCACGTCCTGCGTCATATAGACCTTGTAGACAGCCTTCTTCCCATTGACAGCCTGCGGCATGCCGGCAATCACCTTGTTCAGCCGCAGCGTGTACTTGCTCTTTGCATCTGCCACCTTGTTCTGGGCATCCATGGCTGCGCAGGAATCATTGGACAGCGTGACCACGTCGTCATCCGTGAGCGTCATGGCCTTCATGGCCGTGGAGCCCGAATCCAGCAACCCGCCCACATCGGCAGACTCCATGGTTTTACAGCCCGCCAGCACCACGCCGCTGGCAACAATCGCCGTCAATAGCTTGATCTTCATAATCCCTCCCGATAAATGAAGCGCGCATCATATCCACGACCCGCCAATTCAATCTACCGGCAATGACAACCCATTTGCAATTTCTTGCAATTTCTCAATGGATAAGCAATGCCAAATTTCAATGACGACTGCTCATTAAAACAAATGGAAACAATTAAATTCACCAAATCAGCGATGAATGACCAAAACAGGCATGCAGCCATGCTCTCGATGCACAGAGCGTGAAGCACTGCCACGGCACTGAATCGGAAGAGAAGAAGATGAGCCAAGTCGAGGCCGCTGCGGAGACATCGCACCAAGGGCGAACAACGATCCGTGATACAGAAAAAGAAAAAGGCCCCGAGGGGCCTTTTGAATACTGTGTATGCAATGAATTTTTGGAGGCGCGAACCAGAGTCGAACTGGTCTAACCGGATTTGCATCCAAGCAACCTGTTAAAAATCAATAACTTCCATCGCAACCAACCAAGACCCACCTCAGATGGACCTTGCCGACGCTGGGCGAGGTAGGCACGCAGGCGATCGCCGAAGGACTGTACCAGGGTAGTCGCCCAGACGCCCTGCCCTTCGTGCGGCGGCTCGGACACCAGCAGCACCCGGTCGGCGCGGGCCTGGGGGCCTTCACCAATGCGCATGACTTTAACACGCAGCGGCTGGCGGGCCTGCATACCGGCGGCGATCACGCTGGAGGTGAAGACTTCGCGCCGGGCAGTTTCCGGCTCCCGGTTTAGGCAGCACCAATGAGCATAGGCTTGGTAGGCCTGCGCGGCTAAACACGTCTGGTAAGGCAATCCGTCGATGCCGCCCGCCATCCACTCCTGCCAGAAGCGGGCCGCGCCTGCATCCTGGCCTGCGCCTCCAGCGCGAGCAGATGGTCATCGGCGTTGAGCATGGCGAGCACGTCCATGCCCGTCTGGGCCTGGGTGATGGCATTGGCCCGCGGCAGCGCTTGTGGCAGCGGCTGCACGCACGCGCCCAGCGCGCCTGGCGCCTGGGGATGGACATAGCTGCCGGTCTTGCGGATGCTGGGCAGGACTTCCTCGAAGACCCAGCGCTCGAAGCGATCGGCCGCAGGCAGCTTGCTGCCCACGATCAGGCGCAGCATGTCGGGCTCGCTGATGATGCGCACGTCCTGCATGCCGCCTGCCGTTTGAAGGGGGCGGCGTTTCACCGCCCCCTTGCAATGCTGCTGGAGCGCGTCGCTCGGCCGCGCGTAGCCGAGGACTACGGCAACATCCTTGCCGACGAACCAAGGCTCCCCACCCTCCATCACCACACGCACAGCCTGGTTGTCGAACGCGAAGACATTCATATCAGACATGGCGGGCCTCCGTCTTGCGCACGGCCACCAGCCCCATCATGGCCAGCTCTATGTACAACATACGGTCGCCCTCATTGAGTACGTCGAAATCCTGGCGCCCGACCTTGCAGAAGGGCCATGCGCCGCTGGCCGTGGGCCAGGGAGAAGGCGTGCCGCTGTATGTTTCGAGCAGGGCGGCTTGATCTGCCGCCTTTTCGCGCTCCCGGAGCTGTTAGCCCAAGAAGCGCCCCTGCCAGATGCCAATGACATTCTTGGGCGGGCGGCCAGGGCCACGCTTGAGGTTGACTACGGGCTCAGCGGCAGCGCCGGGCAAGGGGATGATCTGCGCAGAAGTACGCAAGGATGCGGGTTGGGCCATAGCGGGCCTCCAAAGCTTTCGGTTTTGCAACAACCGTCGCCCCTGTCGCCAAACAAGGGCGGTGGCTCGACGGGTTGGCGAACCGGGAAAGTTTGCGCAAACCGGCAGGCCTTTGCGGACTTCCCACCGAGCCACCAAAAACTGGAGGCGTGAATAGAGAGAGCCGCAGACCTGTGCGGTTCAATGCGGCTCTTGCCGCAAACTTTCATTGGGTCGCCAAACACAGCCGCGCTTACGGGCGCGACGCACGCAGTGTCCCTGTTATCTTTCGTATCGTGCACAAAACGGAGGGAAGCCTATGGGAACGTTCTGGTTTCTACTGCTTGCCGCAGGCGTCGCGGTCGCTGTGCTTGCGGTCTCACTCGCACTTGCGCAAGCGCGCGAGCGGCATAAGCAGGAAATGAGGGATCTGGTTCGAGGTCGCAAGCCCTCGCATCCGCTGGCTCCATTAGAAGACAACGGGAAGGCAGAAGCGGCAGCTACTCCAGCACGGCGTGCATACCCGCCCCTAGCAAATGCGAACCCACTGGCGCCTGTCGATGAGTCAATGGTGAGCAGGGCAGAGCAACTGCAGAGGGAGCTTCTCGTAGAGGTGGATGCAGCCAATCGAGGCCTGGGGACCAGATCACGGAAACTTGGGCCATGTACGCTGCGGATCGACTATGTGGATGCTGATGGTGTGATGACGACGCGCAACGTGAGCCCGTATAAGTCAGGCCATACCAACGAGAAGATGGAGGCGTGGTGCGAGCTGCGGCAGGAGCGGGGGACATTCTTTTTTAGCCGGATTCTTTATACCACTCACATTACTACGAGGATACTAATGAATTGCGCAGATGTTTTTCTTCTGATCCACCCTGAACGTGGGCTACCAGAACACTTGAGGAATCTCTGCACAAGTCAAAAATAATCTGCCACCAGCCATTCATGAAAATACTTCCAGGCAGCCAACCGATTGCAAGCCGATGATTCTTAGTGACTGCCATGATAGAAAGTCCGCGCCTGAAGTGGGCAACAACTGCGGAAGTCGACTCATGCCGAGGCTACCTTAAGTAGCACAATCTGCAGTATGCTTATACTTTCGAAAAATTCTGCTTAAATTTACCACCAAAAAATTACCGAATACAGCGTACATATGTCATTTACAAAACCCATTTGCATCAAACTTTGGCGTTACTCAGGTTTTAAATGTGCCGCTCCAGCATGTGGACAGCTTCTGGAGATGCCTGGAAACGGAACTATTGGAGAAGCCGCGCATATTATTGGCGAGAAAAAAGGTGCGGCCAGATATGATGCTTTTTACATAAATCGAAATTCTTTTGAAAATGGGATATATCTTTGCACCAGCTGCCACAGAATGATTGACCGCGACCCCGAAGGGTATCCAACAGAGCTTCTCAAGGAATGGAAAGAGCAATCCAACAAACAGGCATTAGATGATCTAATGCCTGGAAGGAAGCTACCAGTGCATGGTGCCGTTGATATTATTGCAGAGCGAGATCGAGCAAAGAATTATCTAGATCGACATGCTCCGCTATTCAATATAATTGAACAACTATTTTTCTTTCACTCTAGAAAACCGAACAACAAGGTCTCAAATATAACTATCTTAAATGATTTAAAGAGTGCAATTGCCAGAGCAGAGAGTCTGATGAATCCATTCGGAGTCAACCGAAAAGAAGAATATTGCTATAGCGAACCATTAAAGAGACGTCAAGCCGAACTTCAACGTCATCTCAAGTTAGTTCGTGCTGCGGTCCCAATCCTGAAGGATCTAGAGCTCGACTTCGAGCGAAGCACATCAATAGATAAAGTAACATTTTTTGATATCCCTGAGCTTGAAGACCCTATAAGTACAGAAGGAAAAATATTACATCGATACAGGATTCATTATAGAGAATTTGTGGATTTTTTAAACAATGCCGACAATTGGAAAGTGAATGCTGTTGTTGATTGAATTTTTATTTATATCATTTAAAATACAGACCCAGGAAAAATGCGTAGATTATCTGCCACCGCAAACTTCAGCAACACTTCATGTATATATATTCGTTATTCAAACGGATTCGTATCTCGCTAAATTCTTTAAGCCTTTCGCGCATCAATTTTAAAAACCTGTGAGATTTCACCCACCGGCTTTGGCAGAAGGAATGACGATTGGGATTGGAGCTTATCGCTGGTACCGTATTTCTTTGCTGATGGGTCGTCGTGCCGTGCTGGCACGCATGGCCATGCCTGTACCGTTGAACGGACTCAGCTGAATAACAGGAGTGCTTTGTGAGTTCGGCGGCTTGAACGATGTTAAAGCGTCGACCAAGTCGCCTCGTTCTTTTATTCAGGGGCTAGCAGGCCCCGGTCAACATCGACCTGCCTACGCAGCAACACTACCTCATCGTCTCGCCTTGCAAGATCCGCTCGGAGTCCTGCAACCACTGCGGCCCCGCTTGCAACGTGCTGCGCGAGGGCGCCGTATCGATCTGCAAGATCGCGGCCGGCAGCGGCGTTGGCCTGGGCTTGCGCGCGAGCTGTGGCTGCGCTGCGTTCGGCGGCGAGGCGCAGCCGCTCAACACGATCGAGATCAGCGCGCATAGCAGCGTCGCGCGCAGGGCGGGCCTGGGTGAATGCATCGGATGCCTCCTGGGTTTGGATTGCGTGGGTGGATTCGGCGGTGGCGAGCTTTCGCTCCAGGGCCAGGCCCGCGACGGCCTAGCCGGCCACTTGCTGGGCCTGGGCCGCGATCAGGCGCTGGTGATCAAGCTGCTCGCCGTGCAGGCGCCAGGTCTGCAGGGCCAGCAGCACAGCCAGCACCAGGGCGCCGGCCTGCCAAGCCTTGGACTTGATGGCTTCGAGCATGGCTACACCCCCAAGTACTTCATACGCCGGGAATGCAACGGCACGGTGTTGCGCACCTGCTCGCAGTTGATGTCGTAGGCGCTTTGGCCATAGCCCTGCCACTTTTCGAGGCTCTTGACGCTGTGCAGCTCGACGTGGCCGAACCACTGGTCGGCGTCGCAACCTCGCTGCAGCGCGCACAGCTGGCGGTCCTGCTGGAGGTAGCTCCAGCCGCCGTTGTAGGCTGCATCGCAGAAGGCCACGCGCACCAGCGCATCGAGGTCCGGCGATAGCGCCTGCAGACGAGCATCGCAGCCGCGCAGCTTGATGATGGCCGCCCACACGCTCAGCTCTGGCCGCTCATAGACGGATTGCCAATCCAGATCCTCAAGCGCGGACGGTGCCATGCGCCGCACTTCGTCCAGGCTGTCGAAACGCAGGGCGCCGGTCTTTGTCCAGGCCCGCGTGAGCTGGGCCAGGCCACCACCCTCTTCCCGCTAGGCCTTCAGGCGCGCGGTCGAGGACCAGCACATGGAGTGCGAAAGCGATCGGTAGGACTCCTGTTCGAACAACGCGCCCAGGTAGCTGCGGCGGGGGATCTTGGGCCAATGGGCATTGACCTCGTCGACGATCATCGGCGCCATGGCCTTGGCCAGGGCCAGGCCAGGCCAGGCCGGCAGGCTGGCACGCCGGCACCTCGCCCGCCTGGGCAAACTGCGTCATCGACGCCCAGACGATGGCCACCACCATGGCGCCGCGCAGCACACACAGCGCCAGGAAGGCCAGGCCGGCGCCGATGGGATGCTCGAGGGCCTTGATCCATGCGTCGCGGCCGTGGGCATAGTCGGCCATGGCCTTGAACGCGCTGAGCGCCACGGCCACCATAGAAACCGCGCCGCCGCGCGAGCCTGAGTTCTACCGCGCCCTGATCAACTGGCGTGCGACGGATGGCCATTCGGAGTTCGCTCGGTACCTGCGTCAATACCCCATCACAGCCGCCTTCCTGGCCAGCTGCACGCTGGCGGAAGGGGCCGCACTTTCAATGCCGATTCGCGCTGCGACCAATTGATAGCCATGCCTGCCGACCAGCTCGCCGCGCGCCGTGAGGTCGCCGTGCAGCGCGTTCGCCAGCTCAAGCACAAGGAGGTGCGCTGATGGCACCCAAGACCAAAGATCCGCTGATCCAGCGCGAAGTGGTGATCAGCCCTGAGGCCACCGGCAAGGGCGGCAAGCCCCACCCTCAGGCCGGCCAGCGCGGCAATGTGATCGGCAAGACGCCCGGCGGGCGCCAGTACCAGATCGCCGTGGGCGACAGCCTGGTCAACCTGCCCATGGATGCCTTCGAGGTCGTGCAGGCCGAGCGCGAGGACAGCGCTGACGCCGGCGCGATCGTGCACCCCACGCTGCCCCTCGCCCAGATCGCGCCCAGCCGCACGAACCGCAGGGTGATCGAGGACGACGCACTCCACGACATGGCTGCCACCATGAAGCTGTACGGCGTGCTGCAGCCCCTGCTGCTGCGCCGGCTGCCGGCCGAGCGCCTGCAGGACACCTTCGAGGACGAAGCCACACGCCGCGCCACGCACGAAATCATTGCGGGCGAACGCCGGTACCGCACCGCCCAGATCGCAGGCCTGCGCGCCGTGCCCTACATCGAGCGCGACGCGGACAACATGCACGCGCTGCTGATGCAGCTGATCGAGAACCTGCACCGCAGCGACCTCACGCCCCTGCAGGAAGCCCTGTGCGTGCAGCGCCTGACCATGGACCACGGCCTCTCAATCGACGGCGCCGCCGAGGCCCTGCACAAGAGCCGCACCCATGTCTTCGAGTCGCTGCGCCTGCTCACGCTGTGCCCTGAGGCCACGGCCGCCCTGGCCGCGCGCACGTTGACACGCAGCGTGGCCCTGCTGGTGGCCCAGCGCCCCACCGAGGCCATCCAGACCGAATACACCAAGCGCGTGCTCACGGGCGGCCCTGACGGCGGCCCCATGAGCTATCGCAGCGCTCTGGACCTGGCACGGCGCAGCTACATGCTCAAGCTGGACCAGGCCCCCTTCGCGCTGGACGATGCCACGCTGTGCCCGGCCGCAGGCGCCTGCTCGGTCTGCCCCAAGCACACCGGCGCGTCGCCCGAACTGTGGGACAAGAACGATGCGGACGTCTGTACCGATACCGCCTGCTTTGCAGAAAAGAAAGACGCCCACTTCGAGCGCATGAAGGCCCAGGCCCAGCAGCGCGACCAGCAGATCATCACCGGCCGCCAGGCCCGCGACATCATGCCCAGCGAGAACGGCGCGCCGCGTGGCTACCTGCTGCTGGACAAGCCCAGCCAGGGCAGCAGCGCGCCCGTGCGCCAGGTGCTAGGCCAGGACGTGCCAGCGGCCAGCGTCGTGCTGATCGAGGCGCCCAGCGGCAACCTGGTGGAGGCCGTGCCCACGCACACCGCCAGCGCGGCCGTGAAGGTCAAGGGCGAACGCCAGGCGGCTGCCAAGGCCCAGGCCAAGCAGCCGGCCGAGCCCATGCGGGAAGCGCTGCAGCGCGAGTACGAGATCCGTTGGCGCGAGCGCGCGGCCGAGGCAACGATCGACGGGCTCCTGCGCTGCCCACCCGAAGGGCTGGATCACATCCCCAGCCGCATTGCCCTGCAGATCCTGAAGCTGCTGGCCGTCCAAGTGCCCCCTCGACTCCTGCATCGCATGTTCCAGGTCGACGGCAAAGATGGCCGAGCACAAATGGACCTGGAGAATGCCCTGGAGGATCTGGCCGAGCAGGATCTGCCCGCGCAGATCCAGTACATGCTCATGATGGGCTGCACCCTCGGCCTGGACCAGGGCGAGCCACTCCTCGAGGACGTGGTGGACCTGGCCGATGTGGATCTCCAGTCGATCCAAAGCCAGGTGCAAGACGAGATGAAAGCCGAGGCCGGCAAGCGCGCCGGCAAGGAAGCACCCACAGACAAGGCCACCCCCAAGCTCAAGAAGGGCAAGGCCACGGCCGCAGAGGCCAGCCGCGCGATCGCCGACGCGATGGCCGCAGCCGAGGTCACCAGCCCCAACCCCATCGAGCCGCTGCAGCAGGTCTGCATCCGCGTGGACCTGCGTGGCCCGGGCAAGAAGCTCATGCCGACCAAGGGCCGCCTGGCCGTCGCCATCCAGCCCATGGGCGACCGCGCCTGGATGGTCGAACTGCCCATCGATTCCTCGGTTTTCCTGGACGACGACGAAGCCATGGCCTCGGCCAAGTGCTGGGAGTTGAGAGCCGACTACACCGAGCTGGAAATCCTCAATGCCGAACCCCAGGAGGCAACGCCATGATCCCCGCCCTCAGCATCCGCCAGCCCTGGGCCTGGCTCATCGTCCACGGGTACAAGGATATCGAGAACCGGGATTGGTCAACGCCGTTTCGCGGCCAGGTGCTGGTGCATGCCGGCCTGACGATGACCCGCGCTTACTTCGATCAGATCACGGAGGAGCTGGGTAACTCCGACATGCTGCCCGCAGGCGGCTTGCCCTCATATGAGGATCTGCTGCGAGGAGGTTTGGTAGGCTGGACTCGTATTGTGGACTGCGTGGAGCACAGCACCTCGAAGTGGAAACAGGAGGGTAGCTTCGGCTTCGTGCTGCGCGACAGCAGGCCCATGCCCTTCGTGCCATGGAAGGGTCGCCTGCAGTTCTTCAACGTTCCCGAAGGCGCACTGAAGGTTCACGGTCATGAAGCGCGTTGATGCTGAGATCCTCACAGTTGAAGACCTTGCCGAACTGTTTATTTGCGACAAGGAAACCGCTGCTGCGCGCTTGATCAGCGGAGATCTGCCGGGCGTAAAGTTGGGGCGTGGCTGGATCATCCCACGCCAAGCTCTATTCGAACGTTTAAACGAGAAGGCAAAGGAAGAGTCTGCCGAAAGGCGCGCCCAGCGAATGGGCACATTCAAAAAAAATCAACAACTAGATCAGAAATCAAATAGTAGCCTAAAACCTTCTCGCTCCGCGCCGCAGATTCCATATACTGCTGCAACTATCCCAATGGCGAAAGGACGTAAGAGACGCAGCCCTCCAGCGCTACCTTCTCTCCCAAAATAAAAAGAGCCTTTCAATGAAAGGCTCTTTCAACCAATTATTATTTAATAAGGTACCTCAAAAAACCAGATGCCCAATCAAATCTTCATTGTCTTTATGCCGAACTTTAATCCAATTCATGCATTCCCTTGTCATATCTTCACCAAGAGTCCGAAGCTCCTTAAAAACAAGCGAATCCTCTCTCTTATCTCTCTGAAGATTATCAAGCTCAGCCCTAATTTCCGGAGATTCTATTTTTTGAAGAAATTTATTATAGACATCCAGTATTTTATGATTTATTTCCTCACAAGAACCATAGTGTTGAATTCTTTCAACAGCGGGCTTCTGGATGATTTCCAATAGCTTGGATTTTCTCTGACTCTGATCAATATTTATCAGCTCTGTAGCAGCAATCAAACCGCCAAAATAAAGCATTTTTCTTGATAGCCTGAGCTTTACATTCCGTAATCCCCAGCCTTTTCCCCCATCGACTTTTTGTTGGAAATCTACTGCAACTGTCCGATGATACCTTATGACATCATTCAAAAAGAACTTAGGTACTTTTTTAAGGGAAAAGGATTGCAAATACTTCTCAGCCAATATATCTCTGGCTTCATTAAAAGTACTTTCCCCGTAGATCCAATCACCCTCCAGTATCAACAGCAATCGGCGAGTCAACTGCTTATTAGACTCAATAGGACCACCAATATTCTCAGAAAGTTCTGCTAGATGCGATGGATCAGCACCAAATGTTCCAGTAGATCCCGGATCTTTTTCCACATATTTTTTTATTATTTCAAGGACCTCAGCCGCTATCTCAGGCTTTCTAATTTTATCTAGCGATACCTGATCCTTGCAAATAATAAAATAATCAATATCCGAATTAATTGAAGCTTCTTTCCTACCAAAAGAGCCAGTAACAACTATAGATATAGAGGAGCTTAGAGAGTATTTATCCAAGCACTCCTTTAAGTCACTACGCAGTCCGGCGATAATTTCATTAGAGAAAGAAATCCCGCTGGCAATTGTTGGATATTCTTGAAAAGAAAGGCCTCTCATTAGTTTTTTCTCCATATATATATTCATTATTAATCTCTAGCTTCTTCTTGATCTTTTTTGTCTGATACCTATTCACGCCATTTTCATCGGGATTTATCGTATATTCACGATGCGTAAATCGAATAACTTCGCCATCTATCCACTCAGGATATTTAAATAATTTATACGAATTCTTCAAGGCATAAAACAATGACTTATACCGCCTCTTAAGAGCGCTTTCTTTTTTTATGAAATCTTCTTCTGAAAAGATTTCCTCATTTACAAAATAAAGCTCACAGATTTTATCTTGAAGAATCCCTTGTCGAGAATTTATTATTTTATTGTAAACGAAATTCTTCTTCAACCAAAAATTATCTAGCGCAGCACTACTTCTGGAATCACCAAGAAATGAGGCTGCGGCTATTTCTATTGTCAGCGTTGACTCTATCTTAGAAAAATAGCCAAGAGATCGAATAATTCCGTCAATAGTATCAATATTAATTTGGCTACTAAAAAGGTCTCCTCCATCAGCGGGGTCAATCTTTTTATTTAGCAAATCAATAACAAAATCAACATCAAGATACCTCGCTAAAATTTTATTTAGCGATACGCCCACACTATCTTCTTTACCCCTAATTATTTGCTCACCCATTTCATGATGACCATACCCTAGTTGCTTTTTTATGGATGGCTCCGCGCTATGTGAAAATGGCGGGTGACCAACATCATGCAAAAGAGCTGACGCAACCAAGTGGTCGGTCAACTCTTTAGAATAATTTCTTTTGAAAGAAACATAACTCGCCAAAGCAGCCACATGAAGTGAATGACAAGCTCGACTGCGTTCTACTTTTTTTTCTTTTGAATGCTCGCCAATATAATCCAAAGATCCGAGAAATGAAATATCTTCTAAACGCTGAAAAGCATCCGAGGATATTATTTCAGCGGCAATTGAGTCATTCTTAACTTTATTTACCCAAAAATCTATTGAATTTTCCTCAGAAAATTTTGAGTGAAAATCTAGGATTTCTTGCATATTTTTCCAACGAATGGAACCTACAAAATAAATTCAAACCCTTGAATGTACGATAAATTCACATACTCCATCGATATGAGTGGATATTTCAAATAGTGTATGACTATAGACAACTTTGTGCATCATACATGGATCGAGACTGAGGCGCCTAACCCATCAGCCAGCCCAAGCAACCATACTCGCAGAAGCTGGATCGTGATCGATGAAGAACGAGACCCCTTGAGCAACCACAACGAGCTGGTGGTTGCTCAACCCACAAGAAGCACAAATGTTAAGCAAACATCCGCGCCGCCAAATCTTCCGCGCGGAAGCTGGCGTACCGCTGGGCCATCTTGCTTCCCGGCGTCCAACCCATGATGCGGTGGACCTCAGTGTCGCGGAACATCCAGTCTCCCGACTTGGTGCGCATCTCGAACCACAAACACGTCGCCTCATGGCGCAGATCGTGCTCCGTCAGTCCCTCGCATTGCGCATAGCCAAACAGGCTCGCAAATCGATTCGAGAGCCGCGACGAAACCCTGGCCAACTCCTGTGCGTCCTCGCCCCCGGACCACCAAGGGAACACCAGCTGCAGCTCCCCCTCATCCGGCAGGGTCTGCAGGTAGGCCTCCAGCACGCCGAACAACTCTGGCCGCATGGGCACCTCGCGGAACTTGACCTTGCCATGCCACTGCTTGCTGGCTTTTGCCCGGATCACCCGCGTCGCCAGACTGAACTGCCCACGCCGTAGCGTGTAGGCCTCGCGCAGCCGCAGCCCTGTGTACAGGATCAACAGGAACATGACACGCAGGGCTGGCGCGTCATCCAGCTTGATCGAGCGCTCGCGGTCCGGCCGGCGTTCGCCCGCCAGCACCCGCTCGATGCGGTCCAGCTCGCCAGGCAACAGCCGACGCTCGCGCTGAACATCTTCCTTGGCCACCTTTGGTTTAGCTTGTTCGCCGGCCGCCGCGTTTAGCGCCTCAATGTCAACGCGATCCTTTGGGGTGTATGTTGCAGCCCCCTTAGGCAACAGCCGCAGCGGGTTGCCCACCATGGCATCGGGGTGCTGCCGCAGCCACCAGTCCAAGCAACGGGAGAGGGAGCCTACGCGTTTGCGAATGGTGCCTGGCGCGAAATTGCGCTCCAGCTTGAGGCTGCGCACCCAGGCCTCGGCCCATTTGTAGGTGAGGTCGGCAATCAGAACCTTACCCAACTCGGCTACCAGCAGGTCAAGAACGGGGATATCGGTGGCAGCTGGCTGACCAGTATTGATCCAAGCGATCAGCACGAATCGCAGCCGCTCGGTGGGCTTAGGCGCGGAAGCATGCGGCTGCACCAAGCCTGCAGGCACCACGCCGGCAGCGAGCAACTGGTCGACCTGATGGCCGTACTGCTGGGCCTCGGCCTCGTCGTCGAACGTCATGTAGACGGGCTTGGGCAGCAGCTTGCTGCGGATGGTCAGTTCATAGCGCCCGCGGGGCGTTTTGCGCACACTCGACACACTCACCTCCCATTGATGTTCGGGCGGAGTGTACTCACCTCATCGACAAACTCGGAAGATTAGGCGTGGTTCGACCGCAGTTTCGGCGCGGTTTGAGATCGATTGAGCCTGTATTGAGGCAGACCAGAAATGAAAAAAGGCCCCGAGGGGCCTTATAAGTATTTGATTTCTTTAGAATTTTTGGAGGCGCGAACCAGAGTCGAACTGGTCTAACCGGATTTGCAATCCGGGGCATAACCGCTTTGCTATCGCGCCAAGATCACTATCAAACATGCAGCATTGCTGCAGTTTTTAAAACTGGAGCGGGAAAACGGGTTCGAACCGTCGACCTCAACCTTGGCAAGGTTGCGCTCTACCAACTGAGCTATTCCCGCATTTCTACCGAAGCCTGACATTCTACAACGTCGTTTGCTGCGATGGGATGAATTGTAGCGTAGTTCTTGGAGGGTTCAGGAAAAACGCTACATTTTTTCATCTTCAGTGCTTGACGGCTGGCTCCACAGGCTTGGATTCCGCTGGTGGCGGCGCTGCGGCCTCCTCCTCGGACAAGGGCTCGGGCACGCGCTCCAGCGCCACCTTGAGAACCTGGTCGATCCACTTGACGGGGATGATTTCCAGGCCGCTCTTGACGTTGTCGGGGATCTCCTGGAGGTCCTTGACGTTCTCTTCGGGGATCAGCACCGTCTTGATGCCGCCACGCAGGGCCGCCAGCAGCTTTTCCTTGAGGCCGCCGATGGCGGTGACCTCACCGCGCAGCGTGATCTCGCCAGTCATGGCGACATCGGCACGCACCGGGATACCGGTCAGCGCAGAGACGAAGGCCGTCGTCATGGCCGCACCCGCGCTGGGGCCGTCCTTGGGCGTGGCGCCATCGGGCACGTGCACGTGGATGTCCTTCTTCTCGAAGGCCTCGTCCTTGATGCCGAGCATGCGCGAGCGGCTGCGCACCACGGTGCGGGCGGCTTCCACGGATTCCTTCATCACGTCGCCCAGCGAGCCGGTGCGCGAGATCACGCCCTTGCCGGGCATGATGGCGGCCTCGATGGTCAGCAGGTCGCCACCGACCTCGGTCCATGCCAGGCCCACGACCTGGCCGACCTGGTTGTTGTGCTCGGCACGGCCGTAGCTGTACTTGCGCACACCCAGGTAGTCGGTGAGGTTGTCGGCATTGACGACGACGGTGGGCTCCAGCTTCTTGAGCTGCAGTCCCTTGACCACCTTGCGGCAGATCTTGGAGAGCTCGCGTTCCAGCGAGCGCACGCCGGCTTCACGCGTGTAGTAGCGCACGATGTCGCGGATGGCGGACTCGTCGACCTGCATTTCGCCGTCCTTCACACCGTTGTTGGTGAGTTGCTTGGGCAGCAGGTAGCGGATGGCGATGTTGACCTTTTCGTCCTCGGTGTAACCCGACAGGCGGATCACTTCCATGCGGTCCAGCAGCGCGGGCGGGATGTTCATGGAGTTGGAGGTCGCCACGAACATCACGTCGCTGAGGTCGAAGTCCACCTCGACGTAGTGATCGCCGAAGGTGTGGTTCTGCTCGGGGTCCAGCACTTCCAGCAGGGCGCTCGACGGGTCGCCACGGAAGTCCATTCCGAGCTTGTCGATTTCGTCCAGCAGGAACAGCGGGTTGCGCGTGCCGACCTTGTCCAGGCTTTGCAGCACCTTGCCCGGCATGGCGCCGATGTAGGTGCGGCGGTGGCCGCGGATTTCCGCCTCGTCACGCATGCCGCCCAGCGCCATGCGCACGTACTTGCGGCCCGTGGCCTTGGCGATGGACTGGCCCAGCGAGGTCTTGCCCACGCCCGGAGGTCCGACCAGGCACAGGATGGGCGCCTTGACCTTGTCCACGCGCTGCTGCACAGCAAGATACTCAAGGATGCGGTCCTTGACCTTTTCGAGGCCGAAGTGGTCGGCATTGAGCACGTCCTCGGCATTGGCCAGGTCATGCTTGATCTTGGTCTTCTTGCTCCAGGGCAGGCCCGTGAGCACGTCGATGTAGTTGCGCACCACGGTGGCTTCAGCCGACATGGGCGACATGAGCTTGAGCTTCTTGAGCTCGGCCTCGGCTTTCTTGCGCGCCTCGGCGGGCATGCGGGCCAGCTTGATCTTCTTTTCGATCTCTTCGATGTCGGCGCCGTCTTCGCCCTCGCCCAGTTCCTTCTGGATGGCCTTGACCTGCTCGTTCAGGTAGAAGTCGCGCTGGTTCTTCTCCATCTGGCGCTTGACGCGGCCACGGATGCGCTTGTCGACGTTGAGGATGTCGACTTCGCGGTCCAGTTGCTCGAAGAGGTTCTCCAGGCGCTCCTTGATGTCCACCAGGTCGAGCACGGCCTGCTTGTTCTCAAGCTTGAGCGGCAGGTGCGCGGCAATGGTGTCGGCCAGGCGGCCGGCATCGTCGATGCTGGCGATGGAGGTGAGGATCTCGGGCGGGATCTTCTTGTTGAGCTTGACGTACTGGTCGAACTGCTGCGTCACGGCGCGGCGCAGGGCTTCGATCTCGCTGGGCTTGTGGGTTTCGGCCTCGGGCGCCACGGGCACGACGGAGCCCACGAAGTGGGTCTCTTCGTCCATGACCTGCTTGACCAGCGCGCGCTGCTGGCCTTCGACCAGCACCTTGACCGTGCCGTCGGGCAGCTTGAGCATCTGCAAGATGGTGGACACGCAGCCGACATCGAACATGTCAGCGGCCGTGGGCTCGTCCTTGGAGGCGGTCTTCTGGGCCACCAGCATGATGCGGCGGTCGCCCTCCATGGCCAGCTCCAGCGCCTTGATGCTCTTGGCGCGCCCCACGAACAGCGGGATCACCATGTGGGGGAACACGACCACGTCACGCAGCGGCAGCAGCGCCAGGTCTAGGGGGGTGGAAGGCAAAGGGGTATGTCCTGACATGGGAATCCTCGGTTTGTCAGCGGAAGATGGTCCGCACACCGGTGTATTTCAACCCTGCGGCCCGAAAGGATTTCGTGCCGCAGGGACTTGCGCTGCCGGACCTTTGCAGGCGGCGGCGCATCAGGCCTTCTTGGCCGCTTCGCGGTAAACCAGCAGCGGCGCCTTTCCGTCTTCGATGGTGGACTCGTCCACCACTACCTTTTCGACATTGTCGGCATTGGGCAGCTCGTACATGGTGCCGATCAGCGATTGCTCCAGGATGGAGCGCAGGCCACGGGCACCCGTCTTGCGCGCCAGCGCCTTGCGGGCGATGGCCTTGAGCGCGGCAGGCCGGATCTCCAGCTCCACGCCTTCCATGGCCAGCAGCTTGCTGTACTGCTTGACCAGGGCGTTCTTGGGCTCGGTCAGGATCTGCACCAGGGCGTCTTCGCCCAGTTCGGCCAGGGCCGTGACCACGGGCATGCGGCCGACCAGCTCGGGGATGATGCCGAACTTGATCAGGTCTTCAGGCTCGATCTCCTGGAACACTTCCGAGATGGAGCGCTGCTTCTTGCTCTTGACCGTGGCGCCAAAGCCGATGCCCGACGCCTCGGTGCGGTTCTCGATGACCTTCTCCAGGCCCGCGAACGCGCCGCCGCAGATGAACAGGATGTTGGTCGTGTCGATCTGCAGGAAGTCCTGGTTCGGATGCTTGCGGCCGCCTTGCGGGGGAACGCTGGCCATGGTGCCTTCGATGAGCTTGAGCAGGGCCTGCTGCACACCCTCGCCCGACACGTCGCGCGTGATGCTGGGGTTGTCGGACTTGCGCGAGATCTTGTCGATCTCGTCGATGTAGACGATGCCGCGCTGTGCACGCTCGACGTCGTACTCGCAGCTTTGCAGCAGCTTCTGGATGATGTTCTCGACGTCCTCGCCCACGTAGCCGGCTTCGGTCAGCGTGGTGGCATCGGCCATGACGAAGGGAACGTTGAGCATGCGCGCCAGCGTCTGCGCCAGCAGCGTCTTGCCGGAGCCCGTGGGACCGATGAGCAGGATGTTGCTCTTGGCCAGCTCAATCTCGTCCTTGCCGGCCTTGTCCTTGTGACGCAGGCGCTTGTAGTGGTTGTAGACGGCAACGGCCAGCGTGCGCTTGGGCAGGTCCTGGCCAATCACGTAGTTGTCGAGGTTGGCCTTGATTTCGGCGGGCGTGGGCAGGTCGCCTCGGCCGTCCTTGGCCTCGGTGCTGGGCTGCTCGTCGCGGATGATCTCGTTGCAGAGATCGATGCACTCGTCGCAGATAAAGACTGACGGACCCGCGATCAGCTTCTTGACCTCATGCTGGCTCTTGCCGCAGAAGGTGCAATAAAGGTTTTTTTCGCTGGAGGAGCCTTTTTTCTCGGCCATGGGGTCGGTGCCTTGTTACAGAAATATGGAAAAGGATGATAACCAAATGGAAAGCGGCGTTTTCCGTAGGGGGAAAACGCCGCCCATTCTCATGCAGCCTCCGGACTTCAGGAGCGCTTGTTGATCACCTGATCGACCAGGCCGTAGTCCTTGGCTTCCTCGGCGGACAGGAAGTAGTCGCGCTCGGTGTCGTGCTGGATCTTTTCCAGCGGCTGGCCCGTGCGCTCGGCCAGGATCTTGTTCAGGCGCTCGCGGGTCTTGAGGATCTCGCGGGCGTGGATTTCGATCTCGGTGGCCTGGCCCTGCATGCCGCCCAGCGGCTGGTGGATCATGACCTGGGAGTTGGGCAGCGCAAAGCGCTTGCCCTTGGTGCCAGCGGCCAGCAGGAAGGCGCCCATGCTGGCTGCGATGCCGGTGCACAGCGTGGACACATCGGGCTTGATGAAGTTCATCGTGTCGAAGATGGCCAGGCCGGCGCTCACGGAGCCGCCGGGGCTGTTGATGTAGAACGAAATGTCCTTGTCGGGGTTTTCGCTTTCAAGGAACAGCAGCTGGGCCACGACGAGGTTGGCCGTCTGGTCATTGACAGGGCCCACCAGGAAGATCACCCGGTCCTTGAGCAGGCGCGAGTAGATGTCGTACGACCGCTCTCCGCGGCCGGACTGTTCGATGACCATTGGGATCATGCCCAAACCCTGAGTTTCCAATGCGCTCATGTTTTCTCCAGTACTAGGGGGCTACTTTAGCCGTATCCGGAAAGAAAATGGGGCTTGTGCGCCAAAGCACAAGCCCCGCAGATGCCAACCCGCCCGCCGATCTCACGAAGCGGCAGGCAGGCGGTGCTCAAACCCTCAGGCCTGGCCCATCAGTTCGTCGAAGGACACGGCCTTGTCGGAGACCTTGGCCTTGCCCAGCACGAACTCGGTCACGTTGTTTTCGATCACAACGGCTTCGACTTCAGCCAGGCGTTGGCGGTCGCCGAAGTACCAGCGTGCCACGTCTTCGGGCTTTTCGTAGCTGGCGGCCAGCTCTTCCACGTGGGCCTTGATCTGGTCGGGCGTGGCGTGCAGCTCGTTGGCGCGCACCAGCTCGGCCACCACCAGGCCCAGGCGCACGCGGCGCTCGGCTTGGGGCAGGAACACGTCTTCAGGGATCTCGGCCTTCTCGGCGTCCTTGATGCCGCGCTGCTGCAGCTCGGCGCGGGCGCCTTCCAGCAGACGTGCGACTTCAGCCTGCACCGAAGCCTTGGGCAGTTCCAGCTCGGCCTTGGACACCAGGGCGTCCATCACGGCCTGCTTGTTGCGGCCCTGGACGCGGAACTTGACTTCACGCTCCAGGTTCTTCTTGATGTCGGCGCGCAGGCCTTCGACCGTGCCTTCAGCCACGCCCAGTGCCTTGGCAAAAGCCTCGTCCACTTCGGGCAGGTTGGCGGCTTCGATCTTCTTGACCGTCACCAGGAAGTCAGCGGTCTTGCCGGCCACGTCCTTGCCGTGGTAGTCAGCGGGGAATGCCAGCGGGAAAGTCTTGGACTCGCCAGCCTTCATGCCGCGCACTGCGTCTTCGAATTCCTTGAGCATCTGGCCTTCGCCGACCAGGAACTGGAAGTCTTCAGCCTTGCCGCCGGAGAAGGTCTCGCCGTCGATCTTGCCTTCGAAGTCCACGGTCACGCGGTCGCCGTCCACGGCCACATCGGCCTGGGCGCGCTGCGCGAAGGTGCGGCGCTGCTTGCGCAGGATGTCCACGGTCTTGTCGATGGCGGCGTCGTCCACTTCGGCGGTCAGCTTCTCGACTTCGGCCGAGGTCAGGTCACCGATCTTGACTTCAGGCATCACTTCGAAGATGGCTTCGAACTGGGCCTCGCCCTCGGGAGCGCCTTCCTTTTCGGAGATGCGGGGCTGGCCAGCCACGCGCAGCTTGGCTTCGTTGACGGCCTGTGCAAAAGCCTCGCCAACCTTGTCGTTGAGCACTTCGTACTGCACCGAGTAGCCATAACGCTGGGCCACCACGCTCATCGGCACCTTGCCGGGACGGAAGCCGTCCATCTTCACGGTACGCGCCACTTGCTTGAGGCGGTTCTCGACTTCGCTCTGGATGGAGTTCAGGGGCAGGCTCAGCGTGATCTTGCGCTCGAGCTTTTCAAGGGTTTCAACAGTAACGGCCATGTTTGTTCCTATGAGGGATTGGACCGTGCCGGCTGCTGTACAGCCCGCACCGTATTGCGCAAAAGTCACGGTGCGACGCGAGCCAAGCCAGTCGGCCGCGCGGCACCTCAGATTTCAAGGGCTTACATCACATGCACCTGGCCGCTGGGGACCGCACATGGTTCGCTCAACCCGTGATGTAAGCGAAGCCGGACATTATAAACGAGGCGGTTTTGCCTTCCAGACGCGCGCTCTTGCAGGGGAATCCCGCAATCCGCCTGGCCAATGCGCCTCCTCTACAGGAAGCGGGGTTTAGCAGTGTTCGCCGCAGTTGAGCGGCGTTGGTGCGTGGTGCGCGGGGGGCGGGTCGTCATTCATTCAAAAACAATCACTTGCATTCACTGCGCGGGATCCGTGCGGGCCAACAAAAGGCTTTCGAGGCCGCCCGGCACACGCCAACCCAACATGCGCGCAGCCCGACCAAAGGCCCTGCCAGTCATCGCCAATCAGCAGATGAAAAAGGGTCACATCAAATTGAAACATCTGGTCATTCGACCTATACTGTATGTGCATACAGTAGAAAGAAGACGCGATGCAGCACCAGATTGAGACGGTCAGGGACGATGTGGAAAGCGCCAGCGAGCAAGTGGCCGCCATCTGCGAGCTGCTGGCTGCAGCCCGCGGCACGGCCGTGCACGCCTCGGCCATTACCGCATTGCTGCTGCCCGTGTCACGCAAGCTCAGCGCGGCGGCGGGTGACCTGTCCGACCATCTGCATCGCAGCCAGGTAGTTGGCAGCAAGCGCTGCTAGACCCGCTCACCCCCACCATGACAAGACCCCGCCCTGCGGGGTCTTGTCATTTCTGCGTTCGGCATGGCCGCTGGCGTGCCCGCAGCGCGCACAGGCTGCAGCGATTGCGGGGCCTGCTCCCGTCGGCAAACATGGCATTCATACCCGGCCCGCGCGCCGGACCCGGCATACCGCCTGCCCGGTGCCACCGCGATCCGGTGGCCTGAGGCGTTCCCGGCATCCGCAGCCACACGCATGGCGGGTGCACCAGGAACAGGTCCGCGCGGGCCGGCCCACGAGGAGCTTCAGTGAGTCTTGCCATTCCCTTTCCCGCGCCGGATCAGGCGATACCGCCACCGGCCCGTGCCGCCGCTCCCGCCGACCCTGCACACAGGGAGCGCGCCTGATGCTGGCCATTGCCCGTGAATACGAAACGCTGGACGAGCTCTGCATGCGCCAGCTGGGCGCCACGCGCGGCGTGGTGGAAGCCACGCTGGAGCGCAACCCGGGCCTGTCGGCCCACGGTCCCCATCTGCCCGCCGGCCTGGCCGTCGAGCTGACCGAACCCGCCCAGGCGCCCAGCCTGCCCCTGATCAGTTTCTGGGATTGACATGGACCGAGAAACCATCGTCAAGACCGCCGCCCTGGAAGGCGCCAAGGCCGCGCCTCCCGTCACCGTCGTGGCCGCTAACGTGGCCAATGGCTGGACCATGACCCATACCGCCACCGCGCTGACCATCGTCTACGTGCTGCTGCAGGCCGTGTATCTGCTGTGGCGCTGGCGCAATGAACGCGAGGACCGGCGCGCGCGCCAGGCCGAGGACGCCGCGCGCAGGAAGGCGTCTTCGACCTCCACAGACACCGGAGCGGCCCCATGAGCACAGCGCGCATGCCAGCGGCAGGACTGGGCATTGGCGCGGCCATCGTTGCTGCCTGGATTGCCGCAGAAGGCTTCAGCGCGGCGCCCATCATTCCCGTGCAGGGCGATGTGCCCACCATCGGCCACGGCGCCACGCGCTACGAGGACGGCACGCGCGTGACCCTGGCCGACCCGCCCATCACCCGCGAACGGGCGCGCGAACTGGCCATCAACCTGCTGGAGCAGCAGTACGGCGCCTGCGTGCGTGATTCGCTGGGCGACACGCGGGTGCACCCGGCCGAGTTCGCCCAGGCGGTGGACTTCGCAGGCCAGTACGGCTGCGGGGCCTGGCGCGGCTCCTCAATGCTGGCCAGGACACGGGCTGGCGACTACGCCGGCGCCTGCCAGTCCTACCTGGCTTGGCGATTCATGACCAGCACTCAGCCTTTGCAGGGCTTCAGCGCCTATCGATGGGATGGCGCAGGCCGGCCCACGCGCTGGCGCTTTGACTGCTCGGCACCCGGCAACAAGGTGTGCCGCGGCGTGTGGACACGCCAGCAGGCGCGCCACGCGGCCTGCATGGAGGCCCAGCCTTGATGGACCGCCTGCAAACCCATGCTTGGCAGCTGCTGGCCCTGCTGCTGGCGGCACTGCTGGTCTGGCAGTCGCTGGCGCGGCTGGGTGCCGAGCGCGATGCGGCGCAGGCACGCACGGATCTGGCGACCGACCGCCAGGCCGCTGCCACCGCCGCCCTGCACGCATCCGAACGCTATCGACAACGGGAAGGAGCCTACCGTGAACGCCTCGACTTTCTTGCACGCGACACGGACCTGGCCCTGGCGCGCGCTGCGGCGGATGCCGATGCTGCCCGTGCTGCTGCTGGCCGGCTGCGCGGCGACCTCGCCGACTACATCACCGCCCACCGTGCCGCCGCCCAGGCTCGCGCCGCTGCCGGACAGTGCGCGCCAGACACCGCAGCCCTCGATCTGCTCGCCGAGCTGCAGCGCCGCGCTGACGAGCGAGCGGGAGCGCTGGCGCGCATTGCTGACGACGCCCGCCACCGAGGCAGCGCCTGCGAGCGCGCCTACGACGCCGGACTCGCGCTGACCAGCGCCCTGACCAGCACCATGACCCAGGACCCACGCCATGCTCAAGCCCGCTAGCCTGCGCGATGCACTCGTCGCTGCCCTGCCCCAGCTGCAACAGTCGCCGGGGAACATCCGTTTCACCATCCAGAGGGGCCGTGTGGTCAACACGGGCACGCCGTCCCTTTCCTGGGAATACCGCTACACGCTGAGCCTGGTGATTGCGGACTTCACCGGCAGCATCGATGCCGTGACCGTGCCGCTGCTGGTCTGGGCGCGGCGCCACCAGCCCGACCTGTTCGACCATGCCGAAAGGCGCGAGCAGGCGATCCGCTTCGACATTGCACCTCCTTCCACGGAAACTGCGGCCGCCTCGCAGCCGCAGCAGCTCGCGATCGAGATCGACCTGGTGGAGGCCGTGCTGGCGCGCCCGCGCGAGGGCAGCCCCGGCGCCTTCGACCTGATCTACAAGCCCGAGCCGCCGGGCCAGCTCGACATTGCGCAGCGCCAGTTGTGGGAGCTGTTCCTGTTCGGCGAGAAGGTGGCCGAGTGGAATTACGACCCGCGCTGAGGCGTGGCCGGGCTGCATGCCGGGCTGCATGCCGGGCCGCATGCCGGGCTGCATGTGGCAGCGTGCGCCACGCCCGGCACACGGCGACACGCAAGGGCCCGGCCGGCACCATCGATGCCATGGATTCGCCCGTCGCACAAACCGAGAGCCCGTACGAGATCATCCGCCGCCTGGAGGGGCTGATCCGCACGGGCACCATCGCCGCAGTCCGCCATGCGCGCCCTGCGCGCTGCCGCGTCAAGACCGGCAACCTGACCACCAACTGGATTCCCTGGCTGGCCCTGCGCGCCGCGGGCGAGAACGCCAGCGTCTGGTGGCCGCCTGCGGTGGGCGAGCAGTGCGTGTTGCTGTCGCCCGGCGGCGACCTGCTGGGCGCCGTGGCGCTGACCGGCATCTACAGCAGTGCCGCAGCCCAGCCCAGCGACCGCGAAGGGGTGTGCCACACGCAGTGGAGCCCCACCGATTTCATGGAGCACGACAGCACCACGGGCCGTCTCAACATCAACGTGGCCCACGGCATCACGCTGCGCGTGGGCAACTCGGTGATCAGCATCGACGAGCAAGGCATCAGCCTGCAGGCCGGCGGCGGTTCGGCCACCGTCAATGCGCAGGGCCTGGCCGGCGCGCCCGATGTGACCACCGGCCCCATCAGCCTGCTGCGCCACCGACACAGCGGCGTCAGGGCGGGCGACGCCGTCACGCAGGGGCCGCTATGAACCGCCATACAGGCCGCCGCATCGAGGGCATGGAGCATCTGCGCCAGAGCGTGGCCGACATCCTGTCCACGCCCATCGGCTCCCGCGTGATGCGCCGCGACTATGGATCGCTGGTCCCGGCGCTGCTGGACCAGCCCGACAACAACGCCACCCAGGCGCGCCTGCGCGCCGCCGTGGCCAGCGCGCTGATGCGCTGGGAGCCGCGCATCCGGCTGACGCGCATCGTGATCGAGCGCGATCCGGCCGCACCCGGGCGCGCCGACCTGACGCTGATCGGCACCTTCAACAACACGCGCCGCCCGGCACCGCTGAGCCTGCAGATGCCCATTGCCCGCACCCTTTCATGAAGCAAGACATGACCCCTGCACTGGACGCCCTGCCGCCGCCCGGCGTCGTCGAGACGCTGGATTTCGAGCGCATCCTCGACGCCCACCGCGCCGATCTGCTGGCGCGCCACCCGGAGGCCGCCGAGGTCCTGGCGCTGGAGAGCGAGCCGCTCAACAAGCTGCTGGAGGCGCACGCCTATCGCGAACTGCTGTATCGGGCGCGCGTCAATGATGCCGCGCGTGCGCATTTGATTGCGTTCGCCCAGGGCTCAGACCTGGACCACAAGGGCGCCTTCTACGATGTGGCCCGACTGCCCGGGGAAAGCGACGAACGCTACCGCCAGCGCATCCTGCTGCGCGTGCGCGCGCTGGCCGGCAGCGGAACGGCAGAGCACTACGAGCACCTGGCCATGACGGCCAGCGCCAATGTGCACAGCGCCATCGCCACGCAGCCCCAGCCCGGCCGCGTGAGCGTGCAGCTGTGGCTGGTCGAGCCCGCACAGGCCGAAGAAACCCTGGCCATCGTGCTGTCGGCCCTCAATGCGCCAGGCGCACGGCCGCTGGGCGTACCCGTGTCGGTATCGCTGGCGCGCCCGCACCCCATCGACATCACGGCGCGCCTGCTGCGCGAGCCCGGTGCGCCCGTGGACATCGTGGCGCGCCTGCAGGCCGGCCTGGCCGCCCAGATTGCGGCCTACGCGCTGCTGGGCCGCGATGTGCCGCGCTCGTGGATCACCACGCGCCTGCATGTGGACGGCATTGCCCGCGTCACCTACCCCGACGCCCAGGCCCCGGCCGAGCTCACGCCGCTGGCCGCCGACGAATACCCGGTGCTGGGCCGCGTCCAGCTGGTGGACGAGGGCCTGCAGGCATGAGCACCGCCGCCATCGTCCCGACGGCGCCCCGCCGCCACGTGCTGCCGCCCAACGCCACGGCGCTGGAGAAGGCCGTGGACCAGGTCGTCCCAAATTGGGACGGCCTGGCCGGCGCCTTTCCCACGCCGGCCCATGGCGAGCCTGCGGCCTTTCTGCCCTGGCTGGCGGCCGAATGGGGCATTGCCCAGTTCGACCGCTACTTCGACGACGTGCCCGCCCTCATCGCCAACGGCCTGCCCTGGCTGCGCGAGCGCGGCACGGCCGCGTCCATGCAGCGTGCGCTGGGCTGGCTGGGTTATGACGACGCGCAGCTCGACGAGGATGGTGCCTGGCTGCACCTGGACCTTGGCCGCATCATCGGCGACTCAGAGTTGGCCAGCGTGGCCCATGTGGTGCGCGCCAGCCTGCCGGCGCACGTGCGCTTTTACCGCGTCTTCCACGGCCACGACCTGCGCCCACTGCGGCTGGACCACGGCCCGGGCCTGGACGCCGGCATGCTGGACAACGACAGCGGCACCTGGATCGATGTGTCACCGTATGGCGAACCCGTCAAGCTCAGCCAGGGCCTGCCCCGTCGCACCGGCACCGAGGCACCGCCTTCGGACGGCGTGCTCACGGCCCAGCTGTTCCGCGTCACCACCATCGCCACCTATGCCGATCGCATGCTGCTCGATGCCTGGACGCTGGACAGCGAGATCCTGATAGACGCCAGCCTGGGCATCACCGAAGTCAACGCCACCACCACAGGCGAACCCGCCTACTACGCGCCGCTGCGGCCCATTCCCGCGCAGGCCATGGCCACCCACAGCGCCTGGACGGCACCCGCACCGCTGGCCCTGGCCAGCCTGCATCCCTGGGCCAGCACCGAGCGCCCGCACGACAACACCCGTACCTGGACCGGACGCTGGGACAGCACGCCCTGGCGCCGATCCTTCGAAACCCGCACCACCACCACCGAAGAACCCGAGGAACCCTGAACATGGCAGTTCTGCAGCAAGCGGGCCGCATCGCCCTCGCCAAGGCCATCGCCGCCCAGACCATCCACATCGCCTGGGGCCGCGGCCTGCCCGCCTGGGACGCCGCGCCCGAACCCGAACCCATCACCGCCAACGCCCTGGTCGACGAAATCGGCCGCCGCCTGGTCACCGAGGTGCGCTTTGCGCGGCCGGACGACAACGGCGAGATCGAGCTGCCCAGCGGCGCGCGCTACAGCGTCAGCGACACACCAACCACCTTCGTCTACCTGCGCGCGGCCTTCGGCTTCGACGACGCCAAGGGCGAGGACGTGCGCGAGATGGGCGTGTTCTTCGGCACCCAGGTCGCCACCGACGTGCCGCCCGGCCAGCGCTGGGTGCTGGCCAGCCAGCTGACCGGCAAGGGCGAGCTGTACACGCTGGAGCGCCGCCCCCGGATCCTGCGCAGCGGCAGCGTGCGCCAGGTCGAAGAAATCATCCTCCCCTTCTGAACGGCACCCCATGAGCCAGACCAAGATCTACGACCGCTTCGACGCCGGCAAGCGCTACGACAGGCTGCAGTTCGCGGCCGACCGCGTGCTGCAATCGGCCGAACTCAACGAGCTGCAGAGCATGCAGCAGCACCGCCTGCGCGGCATCACCGATGTGCTGTTCAAGGAGGGCGATATCGTCCGCGGCTGCCAGTGCATCACCTCCGCCGACACGGGTGCCACCACCATCGAGGCCGGCGCGCTCTACGTGGCCGGCGCCGTGCGCGGCATCACGCCGGGCACGCTCACCGTGCCCACCGTGGGCACGGTCTACGTGGGCGCCTACCTGCAGACCGATACCGTCACCGAGCTGCAGGACCCCGAACTGCTCAACCCCGCCGCCGGCACGCGCGGCTATGGCGAGCCCGGTGCGCTGCGCGAGCGCGTCACCCTGGTCTGGGGTGCGCAGGGCGACGGCACGGCCGGCACGTTCTATCCCGTGTGGACCATCATCGACGGCTCCGTCATGCCCAAGGAGCCGCCGCCCAACATCGACGCCGTCACCCAGGCCCTGGCCCGCTATGACCGCGACAGCGCGGGCGGCACCTACGTGGTGCGCGGCCTGGACGTGATCATGGGCGAGGACCTGGCCACCGGCCAGCAGGTCTACACCGTGCGCGAGGGCGCCGCCCGCGTCAACGGCCATCCGCTGGAACTGGGTGCCAGCCGCCGCCTGGTCTACGAGGCCAAGCCCGACCTGTTCTTCGTGGACAGCGAGCCCCACACCTCGGCCGGCACGGCCGCCCAGCGCATCCGCTTCGACCGCCAGCCCGCTGTCGGCACACCCCAGGTGCGCGTGCAGGCGCGCAAGACCGTCACGCTCACGCATGGCGGCTTCACGGGCGCGGCCGACCCGCTGCCCGACAACGCCGTGCTGGCCGTGGACAGCGTGGTCCAGGCCGGCACCACGTACGTGCAGGGCACGGACTGGAAGCTGGTCGGCGGCCAGATCGACTGGAGCCCCTCGGGCGCCGAGCCCGTTCCCGGCAGCACCTACCAGGTCACCTACCAGTACATGCTCAACGCCACGCCCACGGCCGTGGACTCCACGGGCTTCACCGTGGAAGGCGCGCTCAAGGACACCCTGGTACTGGTCAGCTACCACTACGCGCTGCGCCGCTACGACCGCCTAGTGCTCAACAGCGAAGGCCAGCTGCAATGGGTGCCCGGCGTGCCCGCCGCCTGGTCGCCCAAGGTTCCGGCCGCACCCAGCGGCACCCTGGCCCTGGCCTCGGTCTACCAAAGCTGGGACAGCAACCGCCGCGTGGACCAGGACGCCGTGCGCGTCGTGCCCATGCAGACCCTCAAGGCCTACCAGGACCACATCCAGACCATCTACGCCGACCTGGCCGAGCTACGGCTGTCGGTGGACGTGTCGGGGCGGCACAGCGGCGTCAAGAAGGGGTTGTTTGCGGATCCGATGCTGGATAACGGCCTGCGCGATGCGGGGCGCAGCCAGAGCGCCCATATCCTGGGCGGACAGCTGCAGCTGCCCATGAACGCCGCGCTGTACCAGATCGGCACCGACATCACCACGCCCCAGACCACGCCCTACCAGGCCGTGTCCGTGCTGGGCCAGCTGGGGCGCACCGGCACCATGCTGGTCAACCCATACGGCGCCTTCGACGTTCTGCCCAGTGCCGCCACTCTGACACCCGCCGTGGACTACTGGACCGACGTGCAGACCCAGTGGGCCAACCCCATCCTGGTCTGGCTCACACCCAGCCAGGCGCGTCCCACGGAGACCCAGAAGCTGCTGTCCGAGTCCACTTCGGCACTGGAGCATCTGCGGCAGATCGAGGTGCAGTTCTGGCTGGATTTCCCGCTGGGCGAAACCCTCACCGAGCTGATCTTCGGCGGCATTGCCGTCACGCCCCAGCCGCTGGCAGGCGGCACGCTCGTGGCCACGGCCCAGGGCCTGAAGGGCAAGTTCAAGATCCCGGCGGGCGTGCCCTCGGGCACCAAGAGCGTGCGCTTCACAGGCCGCGCCGGCAGCCACGCCGAAGCCGTCTTCACCGGCCAGGGCCAACTGCTCGAACGCAGCGTGTCCAAGATCACTGTCCAGATCTACGACCCGCTGGCCCAGACGTTCACGCTGAGCTCCACCCGGGAGATCTGCGGCACGCGCCTGTGGTTCTCTACCGTGGGTGACAAGGATGTGCAGGTACAGCTGCGCGAAGTCACCGGCGGTGTGCCATCGCGCAGCATCCTGGCGGAATGCGTGCTCAAGCCCACACAGATCCAGGCCGACATCGCTGGCGCCAAGCCCACCCAGGCGCAATGGGCACCTGCGTTGCTGGAGTCCGGTGTCGAATACGCCATCGTCGTGCTGACCAACGACAACACCACGGCCCTGGCTGTGGCCGAGCTGGGCGGCTGGGACGCCGCACGTGCCCAGTGGGTCACCAGCCAGCCCTACAGCGTGGGCGTGCTGCTGTCCAGCAGCAACGCCAGCACCTGGACACCGCACCAGACACGCGACATGGCATTCGAGCTGCTGGCGACCGAACACACGGCCAACACGCGCACCATCGAGCTGGGCAGCATCGCCGTGCAGGACGCCACCGACCTCATGGTCCAGGCCGGCGCCATGCTGCCCGCGGCCGACGCGCAACTGGTCTTCGCCATGCAGTTGGAGGACGGCACCACGCTCGAGGCTGCCGCAGGCCAGCCCGTGCAATTGGCCAGCCGCTACAGCGGCAACGTGGCCGTGCGCGCCAAGCTCTCTGGCAACACCAACCACGCAGCCCACCTGCTGCCCGGCATGCAGCTGGTAGCCGGCAGCCTGCAGGCCACGGGCGACTACATCAGCCCCGCTATCAACGCCGGCACCAACGTCACGCTCAACGTCGTGGCCGAGGCCGTACTGCCCGCCGGCAGCGCCCTGGCCGTGCAGATGCAGGCCGAAGGCAGCAGCGCCTGGACCAACGTGCCCTACCTGAGCACCAGCCCCCAGACCGCAGGCGTGCTGGAGCTGAGCTACCGCCTCACCGGCATCAGCGCCGAGCGCCTGCGTGTCCGCCTGGTCCTCACGGGCAGCCACGGCGCCCGTCCCCAGGTCACCAACCTGCGAGCCATCGTGATATGACATTGCACGACGACAAGACAGCGCAGGGCTGGCCCCTGCCCCATCCCGACAACCGCCTGGAAGACGACGTGCTGCGCCTGCGCCAGGCCGTGCAGGACGTGGACCAGGCGCTGACCAACGCGCGCCAGCTCATCGACACCAAGGCCAGCTCCCAGGGCGTGCAGGACGCAATGGACGTGGTGGCTCACCGCATAGAGCAACTGGAGACCGCCGTCCAGTCGCTGAGCACCGGCAAGGTGGCCAGCGTCAACGGCGTGGCCGGCGTCAACGTCAAGCTCAACCCCGAGCACATCGCGCTGGGCCCGGCCAACGGCGCCACCAGCGAAAGCTTCGGCTACGACGCCCAGGGCCGCATCAGCAGCATCACGCGCAGCGTCAACGGCTTCAGCGCCACCACCGCCGTCAGCTACGACGGCGCCGGCCGCGTCTCCCAGCAGCAGACCAGCTACCGCGGGCGCGTGCGCACGGAAACCTACGCCTACGACGCCGCCACGGGGCGGGTGTCGGGGGTGAATGCGACGGAGGTACAGGGATGAGTTTCGACCCCATCACGAATGCAGGCGTCAAGGCGCTGCAGGGTCAGGTCAACACGGTGCAGTCGCAGACGACTGCGCTGACCACCAAGCTGGCGCAGATCGAGAGCGCGCTGGCCAATCTGGGAACGGCGCAGGCTGCGTCGCGCAAGCCGTTGAGAGTGACGGAGTACACGTCAGGCTCGGGGATGCATGTCTTTCTACCGGAGAGCTCCTACCAGTACATCCTGCTGATAGGTGCTGGCGGCGGCGGCGGCAACGGCTACCGCAGCTACTCCAACGGATACACCTACTGGGGCTCGGGGGGCGCAGCCGGCGATGAACTCTACCGTCGAGTTATCTTCAAAGGTGGCATTGCCTATCAGGTCGGGATCGGCGGTGTAAACAACGGTGGCCAAACCCAGTTCGGAAATCTGTGGGTTGCAGGAGGCGTCAGGGGCAATAGCGGACGCACGGACGGGGATGCATCTCCCACCACTGTGTCTTCCCGCCAAGGCTATGGCATCACACCCGGCAATACGGGCACGTTGACCAGCGGGGGAGACTCCCTGCTCGGGAAAGGTGGTGCCAACGGCACTCCAGTGGCAGGCAACGCTTCTGGCTACGGTGCGGGTGGCGGCGGAACTTACGGCCATATCAATCCCACAACTCCTTCACCAGGTATGGGGGGTTATATCCGCATCGAAGAGTACTGAACCGCAGAGGCCGAACGTCGGCAATCCACCTCCTTAGCGATACCCCTATTCAATCCTCAAGCTCCGGCGCCCTACGCGGCCGGGGCTTTGCCGTGCTTGATCGGCACAACAAGTCAGCGCCAAACCAAGCCTCTGTGCAGCCCTCCGGCACAGCCAAGGTCGCTGGTGCCCAAGCCCCCGCCGCGAGAACATCAATGCAACCCGGGCACAGCGCCAGCGGCCTTGCAGGCGGCAGGCGCCAAGCCCTGCAAGGACAACCTGGCCGCCTTGGCTGCATGAACTTCAGCATGACACAGACCATCACTGTCGATTCCGTCAACACCGCAGCTTGCGCAAAGGTGCCTGCATGAGCCTGGATGCCGTCATCAGTGCCGATCTGGTGAAGACGCGGGCGGAGATTGCCGCCTTGAACAGCTCCCTTGCGGCCGCACGCAGCGAGGTTGCAGGACTAAGCAATCAGGTCAGCAGCAGCACTGTCATCAAGAGCGTTCAGAGAGGACGAATCGATACCCCCGCCAATGCAACCGGAGGCACTACCAGAGTAGTTGTCAGCATTTCGCCAGTCAATCCCGCCAAAGCGTCCATGACTTACCTGGGCAGTACGGGTGTTCGGCAGTGGAACAACGAAGGCATTCTTAACGGAGGAACCGTTGCCTTGATTTCAGGTAGCCAAATCGAGGGGACTTGCACGCTCCCTCCATATACTGGCTATGGGACTGGGTTCTCCATGTCATGGGAACTGGTGGAGTTCAAGTAATGCCCCACCACTACGCCCAGCTCACCCCCGCCGGCGTGGCCTTCGCCATCACCGAAACCCACGCCGAGCTCAACGCCCCCGACCTGCTCCCTCTGCCCCGCTACGACACCTCGGTGCTCGGCCGCCGCTGGACCGGCACGCACTGGGAAGACGTGGCGCAGGCCTTGCCTGAAGCCCAGGCAGCGCCCAACGACCCCCCCCCCCGCCACATCCACCAGCC
>NZ_JFYT01000071.1:0-41289 GCF_000632165.1 Delftia sp. RIT313
GCCCACCCCCGTCAACCGGAGACAGCGTTCATGAACGTGATCCATCAGTTCCTCGGCGGCCTGGCTGATCTGGTGCCTCCGCCCCCAAGGGCTCCAAGCGTATCGAGCGGGCCGAAAACCGGCATGGTGTTCAAGCGCTCGGCATCCATTTCGGCGCCGCTGGTGCGGGGGCAGATGCTGATGCCGGTGACCGCGTGGAACTGGCCCGATCCCGTGACTGGCACCATGGCCGACGCGCAGTTCCTCTTTGCAGATACGGTGCCCCAGTCCGCTGCCAATGGCGCGCTGTACCAAGCGTCGGGGCGCAGCTTTTCGCAGGGATACAAGACCTTTCTGCAGGTACTCGAAGCCTGCAAATTTCCCTATCAGTCGATGCTTGCAGGCGCCATGCAGAAGATGGCAACGCCTGCGGGCGAACCTGCATACTCGCCCACTCCGGTGGGATGGACCAAGGTGTACGAGACCGGCTACCTCCAGTGGAAACCGATCTGGACACTGCCCAAGAGTTCGTCGGAGTGGAGCGCAGCAGTGGCTGTCGGCACGATCGCAAACCCCGGCACCTTGCGCTTGAATCTCAACGACACATCCGGCGCAGGGCCGCAGGCTCCGGCGTCTTTGCAGGCCCTGGACGCTTCCGGCCGCGTCCTTGCGCTACCCGCCGCTTCGCTGGAGACGGTGACGATCACCTCTGAATGCTGGGACCAAGTGCCGATCTACCCCGGCAGCTGGTACGACGCCTCGATGGTGGCGCTGGGTCGCGGCCTGGTGCCGGATGCAGGCGTGTTCTTCGGGCCTGGCGGCCTGATGGCGTGCCGTGTGTCAACTTTCTACGTCGCGTTGAACCCCCGCTTCGACTTCACTGCCGCAGCGCCGATACCCGCCTCGCTGCGCCAGACGCTGGATGAAGCTGACACCGTGCAGGCCATGGGTGTGACGGTTCAGCGAGCAAGCGGAGACGGGCAGCCAAACCAGGCCTTGCGCCTCGTGAACACGGACCCTGCCCCCGTCATCGTGGCCGTGAGCCTTGAAACCTTGGCGTGATTCGTCACGTTCACCGCCATATCCGCCGCCATATCCACCGTCATGTCCACCGTCACCCCAGCCCCCGCCTACCAGCGGTAGGTGGCCGTGGCCACTGCCTGCCGCAGCTCGCCGTAGCGACAGCTGCCTGCGCTGCAGTTGCTCAGATAGGCCTTGTTGCCCAGGTTGCGCAGGTTCAGCGCCAGGCTCCAGCGCTGCAGGTCGTAGGCGACCAGGGCATCCACCACCGTGTACGAAGGCAGCGGGGCCGCTGCCGACTCCTGGTAGCCGCGGTTTGAGCCCATGTAGCGCGCTCCAATCCCCACCCGCAGGCCGGTTGCAAAGCGGTAGTCTGCCCATACCGACAGCTGGTTGCGCGACACCGCCTGCATCTGCTTGCCAACCTCCGAAGGCGTGCTGCTGGCCGTGACGATGGCCTTGGGCGTATATGTATAGGCCGCGATCACGTTCAGGTTCTTCAGCGGCTGGAACGCGGCCTCCAGCTCCAGCCCGCGCACCGCAATCTCGCCGGTCTGCCGGGGCAGGAACTCCGGCGTGTAGGTGATGTAGTTCCTGCGGCGCAGATCGAAGATGGCGGCGCTGTAGCGGCCTTTTCCATCTGTCGGCACATAGCGCACGCCGGCCTCGTACTGGCGCCCGGTTTCGGGCTTGAGCGGCGTATTGGTCTCCGGGTCCATGGTCACCGTGGGCGAGAACGACTCGGAATAGCTCACATAGGGCGCCCAGCCGCTGGGGTGCAGATAGACCAGTCCCGCTCGGCTGGTGAACTTGTGGTCGTTGATGCGCGTGCGGCTGCCGTCGATATGGCTGCTCACCGTGGCCGAGGCGCTGTCATACCGGCCCCCCACCGTGGCCACCCAGTCGCTCCACTTGATCTGGTCCTGCAGGTAGATGCCCGTCTGTGTCAGCCGCGTGCGGGCGTCGAACCAGGGGTCACCGGGCACCACATCGTTCGTATACACCGGCGCATAGCCGTCGATGCCCGACACCGTGCCCGCGTTGTAGGTGCGCTGGTCATTGCGCGAGCCCTGGTAGTCCAGCCCCGCCAGAAACGTGTGCTGCCAATCGCCCAGCCGCAGCTTGGCCTGGGCCTGGTTGTCTATGGTCAGCAGCCGCGCCCGCTCCTTGCTGCCGAACGGAAAGCGGTTGAGCCGCCGGAAATTGGCCGGGTCCAGCGGATCGGCAGGGTTGACGGTGGCGAAATCGCTCTGGTTGTAGACCTGCTGGTAGTCCACCTTGATGGCGCCGTAGCGCGCGTTCTGGCGCAGCGTCCAGGTGTCGTTCAGGCGGTGCTCGAACAGATAGCCCAGCATCCACTGGTCCTGATTGAAATGGTCGAATCCCGGCTCGCCCACATAGGTGCCCGGCGAGAACTTTCCGTTGGGATTGGGCAGCAGCGTGCCCACCTCGGGAAAGCTGCCGTAGGAGCTGCCATCGCGTATGCGCAGATAGTGCGCCAGCACGGTCAGCGAGGTATCGGTGGAGGGCTTCCACGTCAGCGAAGGCGCCAGGTACACCCGGTCATTGGGCAGGCCGCTGGCCTGCAGCTCGGCATCGCGCACCATGCCGGTCACGCGGTACTGCAGCGTGCCCTGCGCATCCAGCGCCCCCGCAAAATCCCCGCCCACCTGGCGCCGCCCATGGTTACCCACCTGCACCTGCAGCTCACGCAGCGGCTCGCCCGTGGGCCGCTTGCTGACCACGTTGACCATGCCGCCCGGCCCCGTCTGCCCATACAGCACCGAGGATGGGCCGCGCAGCACCTCGATGCGCTCCGTGCCGTAGTTCTCCGTCTGCCACACGGCCCAGCCGTTGTTGTTGCGCAGCGGCAGGCCGTCCAGGTAGTAGCCGGGCGTCTGCGCATCAAAGCCGCGGATGATGGTCCAGTCAAAGCGCGAATCCGCACCCCAGGGCGACACATTGATGCCCGGCGTATAGGCCAGCGCATCCTTGAGCCGCAGCGCCCCGCTGGCGTTGATGAAATCCGAAGTCACCACCGAGATCGACTGCGGCGTCTCCTCCAGCGGCGTATCGGTCTTGGTGGCCGTGGCGCTGCGCCGCGCCACATAGCCGGGCACCGGCCCCGTGGCCGTCTCGGCATCCACCGCCCCGCTCACGGTCACCGTGGGCAGGCGCGGAATATCCCTGGCTGCCGGAGACACTGCCTCAGGCGCGGGCTGCGGTGCGGCCCGCAGCACATAGCCGCCGGGCGTCCTCGCCAGCACATAGCCGCTGCCGCGCAGCAAAAGCCCGAAGCCCTCCTCCACCCCGTGGCGGCCCTGCAGCCCCGCAGAGCGCAGGCCGCGCAGCTGGTTGGCATCGATCGCAATCGCCACGCCCGCCTGCAGCGCAAAGCGGTTCAGCGCATCGGCCAGCGGGCCGGCCGGTACGTCATAGACCACGGCCTGTGCCGGGGCCTGCGCCCATGCAGCGCCCGTTCCCGCAGCCGCCAGCGTGGCGACGGCAGCGGCTATGGCAAGCCTGGAGAACAGCCCCGGTAGCGGCATCGGCATCGGTAACGGCAGACGGCGGGCGCGGCCCCTGTGGGTAGGCAATGGCATGGCGGAGGATTCCTTCCTTGGTTCGTTGGTGTCTTCCAAGGCTTGACGCACGAACTTCGCAAAGGCGAACCGCAAGACAAAAAAAGTGACCGGCATCCATCACGCATAGCCAAAGCCCTGATCCGGATATCCAGAGCCGATGCAGCTTTTCCACACACCAACAATCCAAAAACACTACAATGCGCGGCGGTGCCCACCGTGCTTGCACACGAGCAAAAAAAGGCTTTCTCTTCTTGCGAATAGACGTCATCTTCGACTAATCCCCTGGGGCACTGTCGGGCCTTAAACGTGTGCGCTTTCCCGGCAATGTGCTCCTGGAAAGGTTGAACATGAACGCGAAGAATCTCGCACACAGCATTCAAGCCAGCCTGCGCACGGCTGCAAGCTTGGATGTCAAACGCTCCCATATCCATGAACTGATCGCTGCCGCCTTCGGCCATGGCAGCCAGGCCGCGATGCTGACCACAGGAATACCCTGTTCAATGCCGCAGCCGCTGGCGAATTGCCAAGAGCTGGATGGGCTGGCCGCCTCTCGTCGTGCAGTTGCACTTGGGTATCCAGTGAATGCTGCCGCACAGGCTGGGCCTCTCGTTGTAGCGGCAATCGAGCAGGCCGGGCTTTGCCTGCTATCCCTGGATCTGGTACTGAGCCTGTTGCTTGAGGGACAGACTGAGCTGCATGACTGGCATCTTGTGCCGGAGGAGCCTCGTTCAGATAACGAAACCTCGTTTGATGAAGAACTTGAACTCGAGTACCTGGACGACGAGGCATGGCATGCCGGCCAACGGGATCAAGAAACTGCCTTTGTGAATCTGATGGACGATGAGGTTGTTTCTGCGCTCGCTTTGGCTGCCGAGCGCTCGGATGGGCGTGCACACCTGGCTCTGGCACTTTTGTGCATGGGTGGCGAAGATGGAGATGGATTTGAGCAATCGAGCTCCGCCGATGGTCGCTACTGGCACGAAAGAGAGCAATCGGGACATGTATTGACAGGAGTGGAGAAAGAGTGGTCCGACACCTATCGGCAACGCATTGAACGCCAGAGTCTTGCCAGGTTTCATCTCGAAACTGCTGCAGAACTTCGGCAACCCGACGCCTTGCTGCTCATGGCACGCCAGACTCAAGATCCCCGCTTCTTCGAGCTTCAGGCGCCGCAGGTGCACGCTCACCCAATCTTGGTCGCAAGAGTGGCAGAAAACATGGGTTATCGGGAGGAAGCGACCTTCTGGCTGACGAAGGCAGCAGAGAGTGGGCACATGGATGCCATGCGGGAACTCATCGAAGACCAGCATTCGAACAATCCACTCATGTGCTGGACCTGGTATCACCTCGCCAAGCTCCATGGAAAAGATTTGACAAGGGACGACTACCGCGCCATCAATGAAGACGGGTCTTCGTACGATGACGACGTGGGTGGGCCCATGTTTGCTGCCGGTGAGGACGGCGTCGTACTGCCGGATGCAAGTGCCTCCGTGCAACTGGCGGCTGAAGCCCGCGCCCAGGAAATCTTTTCTCGTCAATCGTGACCAAGCACCGCCCGAAAGGTTACACGGCATCCAGCGCCGGGTAACCGTTCGGGCGTTGCCGCAGCGTCATGGCGCATCCACCAGCACCAGCCACGGTGTCAACGTGCGAATGCGCAGCTCGGGAAAACTGCTCATCAACAGCTGCAGCGCGCGGTCCGTATCGTCAAGCGGCAGCACGGCGCTCACGCGCAGTTGGTGGATCTGTGCGCTGTCGTAGCGGATATGGCCGGGCCGGTGGCGGGCCAGCGCATCCAGCACCTCGGCCAGGGGCTGGTCGCTCACCACCAGCTGGTGCTGGCGCCAGGCATCCGCCAGGCCCCGGGCGTCCATGGCCTGCACGGGCCCCAGGCCGTGGTCCGTGATGCGTACACGCTGGCCGGCATTCACCGTGGCGGAGTCCTGGCCGCCCGCAGCGGCCTGCGCCGCCACGCGCGACTCCAGCACGCTCAACACCGTGGCATCGGCCTGCCGGTCCACCACAAAGCGCGTGCCCAGCGCACGCAGGCTGCCCTGTGCCGTCTCCACCACAAAGGGGCGCGATGCATCACGGGCCACATCGACCAGAATCTCGCCCTGCACCAGCTCCACCGTGCGGCGCCGCTCGTCATAACGCAGGTTCACCGCGCTGCCACTGGCCAGGGTGATGCGCGTGCCATCCGCCAGCGCCCGGGTCTGCCACTGGCCTGTGGCCGTGCGCAGGTCCGCCATCAGATAGCCCGGGGGCCAGGCCTGCAATACCACCCAGGCCGGCAAGGCCAGCACGGCAGCCAGCATCAGGGCCGCACCGGCACGCCGCGTGCGCCGAGCCCGGCGTGTCTGCCCATCCTGCATTCTTCCAGCGCTGCCCGACGCATCCAGCGCCGCACGGGCTGGCCGGCTGCCGGCCGGGCCGCTGCGCGCAGCCTGCAGGCGGTCCAGAAACTGCTCCATGTCCAGGGCGGCGGCCGCATGGCGCGGGTCGGCACGCTTCCATGCTTCAAAGCCCGCGCGGGCCGTGGCGCATTCGGCCTCGTCATCGCCCGTCAGCGCCACAAGCCACTGCGCCGCCTGCTCGGCCAGGGCATCGTCATCCGGCCCTGCGCCGGGCATGCGCTCCGCTCTACCGGACATGCTCGGCCACGGCAGGGCAATGGGCGCGGCAGTGCAGCAGCGCCTGCACCAGGTACTTCTGCACCATGCGCGTGGAAACACCCAGGCCCTGTGCAATCTCGGCCTGCGGCTGCTCGTCCAGGTAGTGGCGCAGAAACGCCTCGCGCGGGCGCTCGGCCAGCCCCTCCAGCGCAGCGCCAATCTGCTCCAGCGCCTGCACCGCCATCAGGATTTCTTCGGGCGCCGGATAGCCGGGCAGGCTTTGCGCCACCAGCGCCAGCTCATCCAGATAGGCCTGCGCCATGGCCTGGCGCCGCGCCCGGTCCACCAGCAGCCGCCTGGCCGTGGTCGTCAGATAGGCGCGTGGCTCCGCCATGCCCAGCAACGCATCGCGCGAGGCCAGGATGCGCACAAAGGTGTCATGCGCCACATCGGCCGCATCAAACGCATTGCCCACCCTGCGCCGCAGCCAGCCGCGCAACCAGCCATGGTGGTCGGCATAAAGGGCAGCCATGCGTTGCTGCAGCGCAGATTCGGTGGAAGACACGGTTTCTTCTGCGCTGCGCCCGGGGCAAGGCGGCAGCCGCAGCGGCGGAATTGAGAATGAAACGCATTCTATCGAGACAGAACGCATGCGTATCAGTCTGCAGCGTGCCCGCAACGGGCGCGGTGGCAGGCATGGACCGGCGGGCAATGGTGCGGCGGATACGGCCAAGCCAGTCCAGGGCACCGCCATGCCCCTGCCCCGCCCTATCGCAGCCCTTCCGCCTGCAGCGACTGGCGCACGGCAGGCCGCTCCCGCATCCGCGCGTACCAGACTGCAAGATGCTCCAGGCCATCGAAGCGAATGCTCGTCTTGTAGACCGACTCCAGCCACGGCGCCTGCCCCCACTGCGTGAGCGCGAACAGATAGGCATCGGCCACGGTGAAGCCATCGCCCATCAGGTAGCGCTTGCCGGCCAGTTGCGCATTCACCCAGGCATACCGCTGCTCCAGCTTGGGCTTGGCCGTCTCCACGCCGTACTTTCCCGCCGCCACTGCATACAGCAGCGGGATGAAGCCCTTGTGGATCTCCGAATTCAGAAAGGCCAGCCACTCCAGCAGCCGATAGCGCTCCAGGCTGCCATGGGCCGGCGCCAGAAGCGATGCAGGCCGCAGGTCCGCCAGGTACTGCAGGACGGCGGGCCCTTCCCGCAGCAGGCTGCCGTCGTCCAGCTCCAGCAGGGGGACATAGCCAAACGGGCTGAGCGCACGGAAGTCCCTGCCGTCTTCCGTATGGTGGGTCTTGTGGTCCACCCGGACCAGTTGGAAATCAAGCCCCAGCTCGTTCAGGACAATGTGCGGCGCCAGCGAACAGGCGCCCGGCAGGTAATACAGCTTCATGCAATTTCTCTGGTGATGGAACAAGGGGCCTGCGCGTTCAGGCACAGCCCCTGGCCAATGTCATGCACCAGGGAACAATCTGGAAGAAGGCAATAAAACTGCCCATAGGTTAAAAAAATATACCTGCCGTCTGCCTATGATGAATGTGCTATGAAATCCAACATCTCCGGCTGCTCCGTGGAAGAAGCCATGCGCCTGCTGGGCGGCCGCTGGAGGCTGCTCATCGCCTCCTACCTCATCGACGGCCCCCGGCGCTTCAACGACCTGCGCCGCGACATGCCCGGCATCTCCCAACGCTCCCTCACCCTGGACCTTCGCGCGCTGGAGGAAGCGGGCCTGGTCAAGCGCACCGTCTACCCCACGGCGCCGATCAAGGTGGAGTACGAATTGACCCAGGATGGGGAACGGCTCAAGCCGGTGGTGGGGGTGATGAAGGAGTTTGGATTGTGGGTGAAGGGGAAGGCGCCGGCCTGAAGAGGACTGCACCGGCTGGTTGTCTACATCCGCCCCCCTGCTGACAGGCAGGCCCCATCGCCGCATGCACGGTGATTTCCAGAACAACGACCATGACGAACAAGCCTTCCGAGCAGGCATCCCGCGCCGAGTACGCGCGACGGATCAATCGCGTGCTCAACTACATTGATGCCCACCTGGATCAGCCTCTGGATGGTGCGCATCTGGCCGACATCGCCAATTTCTCGCGCTTCCACTTTCACCGAATTTTTGCCGCATGGATGGGAGAAACGCTGGGCAGCTATGCACAGCGCCGACGGCTCGAGAAGGCGGCGTTCCGGCTGTCCTGCGGCAGCAAGGAAACCGTGCTTGAAACCGCGCTGGCCACCGGCTTCCAATCGGGCGAAGCATTTGCGCGCGCCTTCAAACTCAAGTTTGGCTGTACGCCATCGGCCTGGCGCTCCACCACGCTTGAGCGGCTGAAAACCCAGGCGGCCGCCATCGGGCAGCCGCCAGTCAGCCAGCAGAGCAATCCTGATCAGGTCTTCGGCAATCTCCATCAGACAGACCCATGCGCGTTCGGCGAACCTCAGGGCTCTTGTCACCTGAAGGAAGAAATCGCCATGGACGTACGCATCATTGATCTACCCAAAGCACATGTCGCCTATCAACGCTTGATCGGCCCCTATGGGCCAGCCATAGGCCAATTCTGGCGAGGCACCATTGCGCCGTGGATGCACTCCAATGGCCTCAGCGATCAAACGTGCTACGGCATAGGTTATGACGACCCCTCTCTCACACCCGCCAACAAATGCCGCTATGACGCCTGCGTGGAAGTCCCCGCGCATTTTGTCGCCAGCGGCCAGGTGGACACCCAATCCCTGCCGGGCGGCCGTTACGCCGTGGCAAGGTTCAAGGGGAAACCCGAGGGTCTGGCCAATGCCTGGATGTGGCTGACGCGCGAATGGATGCCGTCCAGCGGAATGCAATGCGATGACCGGCCTTGCTTTGAGATGTTTTCTGCGGCCACCGCCATGGATGCCGACACCGGCGAGTTCTGCTGCGACATCTGTATTCCGGTGCGGGCGCTGTAAAGCGACTCAAGCCGGTTGAGGTTTGGGCATTTTGGGGAGCAATCCCATGGGCTCTTGCCATTGTGATGTTTATCAAGACCTGATGCGACCTTGTGAATCTAAGTTGGTCTCCTTTCCGCTTGTGGTTGCAATGGACACTTGTCACATGTGCCGCAACATTTCATTCCTGCCACTTGTGCATTGAAGGCGGCTTCTTCCTTCTTCCAGTCTCTTAGCGAAATCACCAACGCACTGGCGTGTTTCGCGTGCTCACCGCAACGACGTAGACGTTTTGGAGTTTTTAGGCTAGTCGAATCGCAGAAGCATCGCTGCTTCTGTCGGAGAACTTTCTGCGTGGCTTCCCACACGCTGTATAGCAGCGAGCCGTTAAACCAAAGATCAATGATGAGCCGTTTGTTTCGCGACAGTCGTTCCTCAACGCTCAGAAATCCATCGGCCAAAGCTTCAGAAAATCGCGGACCTAGCACGCTGGCAGCAGCTTGGGCTTTGGCTTGATGCTGCGCTGCGTCCCCGTGAGCCCAGTATTTGCTATTGGGCCAAGCCCGTTTGGTGCGAGCACGATCTTGCAATTTTAGGTATTTGTAGACTGCTTCTAGCCAGACCGTGGCCGTTGCCTCATCCACGATATCTAGTTGTGTCGCACCAGGAAAGTAGAGGCAAAAAGTGCCGCCAGGATTGATATGTCGCTCTGGACAAAAGGTGGGGAGATTTTTGGGGGTTTCCTCGCGGACAGATACTCTTACCCCGAACTGATCTAGGTGCAATATGTACGGAATTACACGACCGCTTACGAGCTTAATTGGCAGATCTAGGATGCCGGAATTCGATGACTTGAGCGAAAGGCTGCCCCCAAATTGGGGAGCAGCTTGCGCAATGCAATGCAGTGCTGGGCTCAAAATGTTTCCTTAGCTCAGCGAATCACAGTAGCGTATGGACGCACCTCGCGTTCGCTTGCTCGGAGAACGGCTGGAGCCCCCTCATAAGCTGCGGCGCGCGCATTCTTTGCAGCTTTATCACCGTTATCGGCAAGGCTCTCGGTAGCCTCTTCATAGTCCAGATTTGCCACCTTGAGGGTTTTGCCAAACAGCTTCCGTACAGCGTCGGTACCCGCGTCATAGGCCGCCTGTCCGATTGCGGTTTCATCACCCTTGCAATCACACTGACGGTTCTCCGAATTGAGAACTTTTCTCCCGATCGCGCAACGAACGCGATGCCCCTTGGTGCCCAGACGAGTTACCGAAACCGGGCCAAGATCAAAGCCGATCGCCAAACCCAGTTCGCCAGTGCTGTAACCTTTTTCGGTCAGGCGCTCAATGCTGAGGTTGAAGCTGCTGCGCAGGGCTCCTGCCAGGCGTGTAGCTTCAGATACAGATAGTTCCTCATCTGTGGCGTGGGCCGTTCCGTCGGCATAGAGACCATGTATGCAATCACCGATGAAGCGGACTCGGCGACCCTGGAAGTCGTCTGTCACGACGCGCTCCAGTTCCGCACGCAAGACGTGGAGGGTGCGAACAACATCCTCAGGGTTGTCATCTATGTGGTCGGCTACGTACTTCGTGAAGCCATCGATGTCCGCATAGATGCTAATCATCTCCTGGCGCTTCGAATTGCCCGGCGTCAGCACGGAGATGTCCATATCCTTCAGCGGCGGCGTCTGGCGCGTGAACTGGTAGCTGCCGATGGGGTTTTTTTTCATGTCATCTCGCCATTCCTGGACGATTTCATCCGCGGTGACATCCAGCTTGGCAGCATCCTTACAGCTCTTGATCTCCTCGATCGAGAGCGCGTGCCTCTCAGGCGCGTCCTTCTCTTCTAGGCCAATCACCTTGCGCGCGACGTTAGTTAAGAAGATGCCCTTGGGCTTGTTGTTGCTGGCGAGCTTAGCGGCGTGATTGGCGGGATCGCCTAGGAAAAGCGGCTCGCGATACCCATTGCGTCCATTGTTCACGGCAAGCGCCAGACCCGTGTCGATGCCGATGCGCACCTTGGCGTCCGGGATCTGCTCATCCGTATCCCCAGTTTGCGCCAGCACATCAATGATGAGTTGCGCTGTTGCAATGGCGCGCTGGACACGCTTCTTCTCTGCGTCGGTTTCGCTGTTGTACGGTTTGGTGAACAGGGAGTGAAGGCGCTGGCTATGGAAGTCGACGCGCCGAGCATCGACCCTGTCCAAGATGCGCTTCACTGCGCGGTAGTGCTGATCCAGGAAGCGCAGTGTACGCTTATGGCAGTCGGTACCCTCGACATCTGTGATGTTGAGCATATCCACCAAGTTCTGGATGTCGGCGTACATGTGAACCCCATCCACCCGATATGCAACGTTTGTCGGGATCGACTCCAGTGACATGTCTCGGGTGTACTCCTTGATCGTTACCGTATCCACATCAGCCTTTTTTTTATCGATGTGTTCGGAAGCTCGGTTTTCATTCCAGTTCTTGCTCACTGACTTCTCCTTGGAAAAAGGCGTACATACATAGTTGGGCTTGGCGACGGTGTTGGCAAACCCATTACCGGGGGCCGAGTTCGCTGAACACCTCACGCAGTCGACTGCAAGCTGTACTTACGTTTGATGCCGAGTCTCGATCAGTGCGATAACCGATTGTCGTGAGGCCTGAAAGATCCGAAGGAAGATCCACCGCTTCGCCGCGAGGTTCAAGAAGTATTGAACGAAGTCGACCTAGGCGCCCTACGAAAAGACCAAGTTCAAAGATCACGTTGTCGCGCGGAGTATCTTTTGTCATTCCGCGCGAGGTAGTGACAGAGTCGTCAGGCTGAGCGATTGCTATTGCGAAATCGCTTTCGTCCAGTTGATCCTCAAGACTCTCAATGGGATATTTAGACGCACGAAAGACGCCATCTGTCCAAATTTTCACGAAAAATTTGTCGTGCTCCAGTTGCATCTCAATAGCACGTGCGATAGGCAGAGCTTCAACAGAGCAGATGATAAAAATACGGGCAGATTGATGAGCAGGCCGAACAAGGTTGTTCCGTTGGTGTAAGCGATCAACCAGCTGCCTCGTGATCTGCTGCCACATTTTTGGAAACTTGTTCGCAGCCTCCTTAAAAGCTTGTGCAGAGACTTTGAGCACTACGGAAGGCTCTAGCGCGACAACTGTGGCTGAGCGGGAAGCAGTAGATACAACTGCAGACATTTCTCCAACCAACTCAGTAGGCCCTCGCTTCGCCACTTCGCGCCCATGTACTTTGACCTGAAACTGACCTGTGATGATGAAGAAAACATCCGAATCATTTGCGCCCTGATTAATGATTGTATTGCCCGTCGCTACTGACATGGGAGTACCTACGTCGGCGAGCTGAGTGGCAAGGGCGTCATTCCCGAAAACAATGCGTTGTTGAGACAAAGCCTCTTCTAATGCAGCCCGCCCCTCCGCTCCTTCGAACCGCTTGATCATCTCTCCACAATCCATTGCTTTACCTTTTGATAGTCGAAAAGTGATTATTCTCTTTGCTGATGGTGGTAACTTAAGCTGTTTAGCACTCTTTAATTAGAGTGCTAATGAATTTATCTGCAGGCTATCATCGTGTCAAGTCACTGAGCCAGCTTCGAAGCTTGGTTGCTATGCACCTGAAAACTGATGCAGGACCACCGTTAGTATGTGGACAGAGAATGAATGCAATTGAGCGATATCTAGTAGGTCGAGGTGCTACCAAGGCTGACTGCAACCTCTGCAGAGCAGGCGCTGGCGGTTTGCCTTGCGAATGGCTGCAATGTTCGCGTGCCCCTCAGTAGGGCTATTCGCAAGAGGGCACAAGATTGTCCCGTATACGACACCTAGCGATCTCCAGAGGGATAAGGGACGCGGCGATTCACAGCGCTGCGCCTTCTTCAATTAGCGGCGGCGGTTTGACTGAGAAACGACTGAGGCAGCCAGCGTCTTGGTCGTCGCGGCGGAGCGTGAGCTATCGAGAGCCGCGGAGGCCCGGCCCTCGAGTTTCGCTCCAGTCTGTGCCGCTGACCCTGACTGCCGCAAGGCCGAGCCAGCCAGAGAGCGCTGCAGGGCGCTAGCTGAGCCGCTTTGGAGCGTCTTTCCCGCGAGGGAAGCGACGCGAGAGGAGGTCTGTTTTGCATTAAAACCCATGACGAAACCCCTATGGTTAAAAGTTGGGCTGCTGGATGAATCAACAGTGGTGATTACTATATTTAGTGTCTGGATGGCCGTCAAGACACTACCTATAGCGCTCAAGTGACAAATTGTGTTTTCTTGTTGTGGGCAGCCTAACCCTGCATCGGTACGAGTCGCATCTACGCTGTCGCTTCAACCGGGCTTGCATCTGCACGTCGGCATGAAGCCCTTCTTCCCGCCTCCCGACGGGTGCATAGGGGTGGGCTGCTGCCGGCTTCGCCGCCACCTTTCAGCGGCTGCTTCGGGCCGATAGCGGCCAACCGAGCTGCGCAAAATCGCTCCTTCGAGCCGATATGCGGTGAACCGAGCAACCGACTGACTGCCCCCAAGGGTGGAGCGGTTGCCCATAACCGGAAGCGTTCAACGGCTGGTATTGGCTGTCGCGGTCAGTCGGGCACTGCATCGTGAATGGCGCAAATCAGCCTGAAGCCGTCGTTCAACCGCCTGCGGTGGCCTACTGCTGACACACAGGCCTTGAACAACTGATCTGCGAAGAAAGCAAAACAGGCGACGTTGCCCTCGCAATTCACTGCAAAGCCCCTCATTCAACACGTCCCTGCCCCCTCCATCCAGCACCCCTACGTAACCGCTTTGGGCAGCTCCCGCACGCCCACACCTGCTACGATCCCCCCCGGTGCTCAACACACCTTCATAGGCGGAAGTCACTCCCGAAAGTCAGTGGCATTTCGCCCATAGCTTTGTCTTGCCCTGCAACCCAGGGCAAGTCTTGTTTATGGCCGGGCTGCCCGCCGCTGCATAAAGCCATTGCGGCAAAGACCGACGGGCAACCCTATGACCGTGTTGACATAGGAGGCCATTCATGGCTTTGCGATCCCCCTCCCGTGCCGTCCCTGCAGACAACATCACCCCCCAAACCCTCCACTTCGGCGACATCCCGATACGCACGCTCCCCAGGCACGGCGTGACTTGGTTCTTTGCCAAAGATGTGTGTATCGCTCTGGGAATCTCCCGTCACAAGCTGGCAACCAGCAAACTCGACGCAGACCAGCGCTGCATAGTCCGCCTTCCCAGCGAGCCCAGGCGCGAAGCCTTGGCGGCCGTCAGCGTGGAGGGCCTGTATGCACTGATCCAGGCCAGCCCCTCACCTGAAGCCAAGCGCTTCAGGCGCTGGGTGCAACGCAAGGTGCTGGGTGGCATGGATGCATCTGCCAAAGACAACAAAACCAAGAACAAGACCAAGCCCAGGCGCGATGCCAGGCACCCGCCCCAGAGCCTGATCCCGGGGCCCGCACCCAAGGTCTTGCGCCGCATCCGCACCTGCGATGACCTGTCTTTCACGCGGCGCAATGCGAAGGGGGAGCGCATTCAGTGGTTTGTGCCGCCGCGCGTGAACAGCGGGCATGAGCACTACGGGATTGGAGAGATCTGGTTCAGCGAGGTGGTGGAGCTGGCGCGCCACAACCCCAGGCATGCCTATGACGCCATGCGGTTTGCGGGGCCGGAGATGGCGCGGTACTGGAACCATGGGCACCCTGACGGGTTCTTTGACCGCATGGCACGTTGGGCGCTGGGGGCCATTCTTGCCAATGCGCAGGAACCCGCGCTGCCGTTCGAGCTGCCCTGCCTGGGCTTTGCGCCGCTGGAGGGCATGGAGGCCATGCTGGCGACTGCGGCTGCGCCCCGGCCGTTGCCGGTGCATGTGCAGGAGGCCATAGACAGGCAGGCCTGGCAGGAGGCGGCCGAGTGCCAGCGGCATTACTACGAGCGCCGCCGCCGTGACCTGATGGCGCGGCACGACTGACGCGGGCGTCAAATGCCACTCCTTTGCCCCAGGAGTGGCCAGCGGCTGGCCGGGCAGTGAACCGAGCAGTGACCCGGGCAGGGACAATGGCGCATATAGCGAGACTCTCATGAAATTGAACCTGCTCACCCTGCACGAAAGTGACCTGGCCACGCTGCCTGATGGTGTGTACATTCGCCGCCTGACCCACCCCATCACCGAGATGTTCATGGCCCTGCTGCCTGCGGTTGAGATCAATGGCAGCAGCAAGATTGCCGTGGTTCTTGGCCCCCAGGGCGAAGCGGAGGCATTCGACAACGTTCTTGGAGTGACTGCGGTTTTTGTTGAGGATTTCGACTTTGCGCATTTTCTGGCGCAGGACCGCGCTGCCCAGAACCAGCAGTTGCTGGAACTCCTGCGCCAGTGCCTGATGGACATCGCCCATCGCAAGGGACCGAACCTGCAAGCCGTGCAGGCCATCAACGCAGCAGCGGATGCGGTGGTGCAGCGCCAATTCCAGCTGACGCTGCCCATCAAGAAGCTGGGCAAGCGCAGTAGGGACAGAAAGTCCCGGGTGGAAGTGTTCCGGCGCCTTGATTCCGAAGTGGGTGAAGCCTGGTATTGCGAAGTGACCAGGGCAGGCCAGAGCACCCCGCAAGAACTGTGGATGAGCAATGTGCCCGGCTTCATTGACCGCCGCGACTATTTCAAGACCGCCGAGATCAGCGGCAACAGCTACATCGCCAAGAGTCGCCTGGGCCGGGTGGTCTTCGAGACTCCGCTGGCGTAGCGCCAAACTACCCCCGCCATTTCCTTTGCTGGAGCGCGCTCAGGGCAAATCGATCTTCAGCCCGCGCCCGGTCTGCACGGCCACGTGGTGCGCATCCTTCAGGGCCCGGGCCAGCTCTGGATCGGTCTCGTCGAACTCCTTGACCGCAACGCTGCCGATGGTGATCTGGTGCAGCCTGGAGCGATCCAGGCCCCGGTCCAGCAGGACCGCACGCACGTATTGCAGCTGTTGCGCCAGGTGCTGGAAGACATCGTGCCCTGGCAGGGCCAGGGCACGTTGGGCCACCAGCGCCAGGGCGCGGTCGATGTATTCAAGGGGCGTCAATGGGATTCAACCGGTTCATGGAGTGGCTGCAGAGCATGCCAGAGCGCCGCGGGCCCGAGAGGGCGGGCCGCTGGAGCCAGGGGCTTCAGGGGCACCAGGGGCACCAGGGGCACCAGGCTCCCCTGGCCTCACCCGGTGGTTCTCAGAAACTGTCCCAGTCGTCATCGGCCGTGGAGGCCATGGCGACGGGCTTGGCGGCGGCCGTTTTGGCTGGAGCCGCAGGGGCTGCGGGCTTGGCCGCAGCAGCGCTGGGCGCCAGCGCCGGGGCACGGCGGATTGCGGCGCTGGTGGTTGGCGCGGCGCTCGCTGCGCGGGCCGCAGTCTGCGGCGGCGCACCGCTGCCGCCCGGCAGCCTGAAGACCGAGACCACGCGCACCAGTTGATCGGACTGGTGGCGCAGGCCTGCGGCGGCGCCGGCCATTTCCTCGACCAGGGCGGCGTTTTTCTGCGTGGTCTGGTCGATGTGGGTGATGGCCTCGGCCACCTGGGCGACGCCGCTGTTTTGCTCGGCGCTGGCGTGGCTGATGTCCGAGATGAGCTGGGTGACCTTGCGGATTTCCTCCATGGCCTGCTCCATGGTTTCCCCTGCAAACGCGGCCTCCTGGTTGCCGGTGTGGATTTCGGCCACGCTGTGGCTGATGAGCTGCTTGATTTCCTTGGCGGCCTCGGCGCTGCGGCCTGCAAGGGCGCGCACTTCCTCGGCCACCACGGCAAAGCCGCGGCCATGCTCGCCCGCGCGGGCCGCTTCCACGGCGGCGTTGAGGGCGAGGATGTTGGTCTGGAAGGCAATGGAGTCGATGACGCCGATGATGTCGGCGATCTTCTTGCTGCTGGCGTCTATGCCCTGCATGGTCTGCACGACCTTGCGCACGGCCTGCCCGCCTTCGGTGACGACGCGCTGGGCCTCGCGCGTGATGCGGTCGGCCGATTGCGCGTGGTCTGCGTTGTGGGCCACGGTGGAGCCCAGCTCTTCCATGGCGGCGGCGGTCTGCTCCAGCGCGCTGGCTTCGCTTTCGGTGCGGGCGGCCAGGTCCTGGTTGCCCTGGGCGATTTCCGCGCTGGCCAGGGCCACGCTGTGGGCCTGTTCGTTCACGCTGCCAACCACGCGCGTCAGGCCCGTGCTGGTGGTGTTCATGGCTTCCAGCAGGTGGCCGATTTCATCCTGGCGGTCGCTGGCGATGCGCACGGTCAGGTCGCCATCGGCAATGGCGTAGGCCATGTGGCTGGCCTGCTTCAAGGGGCGCACGATCATGCGGCGGATGAGCCAGAACCATGCCGCCGACAGCAGCAGTACGGCGCCCAGGCCCATGAGGGCGAACTGCAGGACCAGGCTGCGGGTCTCGGACACGGCTTCGTCCACGTAGGCGCTGGTGGCAATGACCCAGTTCCAGGGTGCGTATTGGCTGAAGACGACCAGCTTGTCGCGGGCCTGGGTTTCGCCCGGATTGGTCCAGGGATAGGCCATGCTGCCCTGCTTGCGGTCCAGCATGTCGCGGATGAAGAAGCGGCCATCGCCGTCCTTGGAATCGCTCATGTTCTGGCCTTCCAGGGCGGGATGCACGACCAGTTGGCCGCGCTGGGGGCCGTCTTCGGCATTGAGCACGTAGTAGTAGCCGGTCTGGCCCACCTTGAGCGCGCGGATGGAGTCCTTGAAGTGCTCCAGCAGTTGCGAGAAGTCCTGGCCCACGAAGGCGATGCCCACGGTGGCGCCGGAGGCGTCCTTGAGCGGGCGGTATTGCGTCATGTACTGGCGGCCGAACAGGTGGGCCAGGCCCATGTAGCTTTGGCCGGCCTGGATGGCGGCATAGGCGGGATGGGCGCGGTCCAGCCGGCTGCCCAGCACGGCCGCGCTCTGGTCGCCTTTCTCGTTTTTGAGCGTGGTGGCAATGCGCACGAAGTCGCCCTGCCCCTGGGCCGCAAACACGGTGGCCACGGCGCCGGTGCTGCGCGTGAATGCCTGCAGATGCGCATCGTTGCCGTTGAGCGGCTGGCCGTCCAGGCTCAGCAAGGGTTCGCCGCCGCTGGTGTCCAGGCTGAGCGTTCCCTGCAGGCTGCGCGCCAGGCTGTCGGCCAGGAACTGGGTGCGCTGGCGCAGTTCCTTGTCGGTGGACTCGACGAAGTTGTGCAGCATCTGGACGCCCTGCTGCATCTCGTTGTGCATTTTTTTCTGCAGGGACTTGCTCACATCCCAGGCAATGCCCAGCACCAGCAGCGCCAGGATGGCGGCGACCCAGACAAAATTGGTGAGTGACAGCTTTGCGCCCAATCCTTGGCGGCGCCAGAAACGTTGACCGATGTGCATTGATGCATCTCCTGTGCGGCGTTGTGCGCCGCTGTTGTGCGCGCACAGGCGGGGAATGCCTGCGTGCCAAGCCATGCTGACCAAAGTCAAGCCCTGGTGATTCATGGGCCGAAGCGTATCGACGCTGCCGCATGCGGGATTTGAGATGGGTCAAGGAAGTAACCAAGTGTTGCAACGACAGCGTCCGGCCCATCGCGCCCGGCTTCGGCTGGGTGCGTCGACAATTCCGGTTCCACCGCTTTGTCTGCCGTGCCCCATGTCCAATGCCCGCCTCCCCTCCTTCCGGTTCCTGATCGGCTTCGAGGCCGCAGCCCGCCTGGGCAATTACTCGCGCGCGGCAGAGGAGCTGTGCATTTCCCAATCCGCCGTGAGCCACCAGATTGCGCAGCTGGAGCAGCAGTTGGGCCAGCCGCTGTTCCGCCGCAAGGGGCGCGGCGTGGAACTGACGGTGGCGGGCCGGTTGCTGCTGGACAGCGTGGGCAAGTCGCTGGACCAGATCCGCCACGGGCTCAGTCGCATAGAGACCTACATGGACGACAGCCTGGTCACCATCGTCTGCCCCGCCCCCGTGGCCAGCGGCTGGCTGCAGCCGCGCCTGGACGGCCTGCTGCAGCGCCACCCCCAGCTGTGCCCCATCGTCTCCACCGACGAGACAGCGCGCTACATCGACGAGCTGGATGTGGACATCGCCATTACCCGCGAGCCGCTGCGGCAGACCGATGTGCTGCAGGTGCCGCTGCTGGCCGACGAGCTGGTGGCCGTGCGCGCACCCGGGCCGCACACAGGCGCCGGCCTGCTGTGCCTGGAGGAAGACCTGACCAGCGACCGCACCGGCCCCTTCATCCGCCAGCACCTGGGCCGGCTGCGCAAGACCGCCATCTACGACGACGCACGCCTGCTGCTGGACGCGGCGCTGCGCGGGCGTGGCTGCGCCGTGGTGTCGCGCCTGCTGGCGGACGAGGCACTGGGCACGGGCCGGTTGCAGTTGGTGGAAGGCATTCCACCCTTTGCGCTGGGCCGCCTGTGGATGTCGCGCATCGAGGGCGAGCCGCGCATGGCGCTGGTGCGCGAGGTGTTTGACTACCTTGTGGAGCAGGCGGTGCCGCTTGCCAAAGCATGAGCTGGGTTGATTGATTACGGCAAAAGATATCAATTTTCAGAATGAATACGGGCTCGGACAATCGCAGCATTCCCCCAAGCACCTGCTGAAGACACCATGCCTTACGCCCTTTCCCGCCGCTGCCTGCTGAACTGCCTGGGCCTGTCGCCCGTGGCGGCCCTGGCCGGCACCGCCGCCGCCCGCTCCACGGCAGCCCGTGCCGAAGGCAGCCGCCAGGACCCGGACAGCCTGGCGACCTGGCACATGCCCGACGAGGGCGACCCGCACCAGTCCACTTGGATGTCCTTCGGCCCCAGCGAGAGGGTCTGGGGCCGCCGCCTGCTGGAGCCCGCGCGCGAGCACCTGGCCGGCATTGCGCGCGCCATTGCGGCCTTCGAGCCCGTGAACATGCTGGTGCGCGAGCGCGACTACGACCTGGCAGCGCGCCTGTGCGGCAACCGCGTCAAGCTGCATGTGCAGCCCGTGGATGACCTCTGGATGCGCGACACCGGGCCGGTCTTCGTGCGCAAGCTGGGCAGCGGCACTGGCAGCAGCAAGGGCGAACTGGCGGGCGTGGATTTCAACTTCAACGGCTGGGGCGACAAGCAGGCGCATGACAACGATGCCGAGGTGGCAGGCTTTGTCACCGAAGCCGCCAACGTGCGCTACCTGGAGACCGAGCTGGTGCTGGAGGGCGGCGGCATCGAGGTGGACGGCCAGGGCACGGCCCTCATCACCGAAAGCTGCGTGCTCAACCCCAACCGCAATCCGGGCCTGTCGAAAAGCGCCTGCGAGGCCGAACTCAAGCGCCTGCTGGGCCTGCGCAAGATCATCTGGCTGCCCGGCATTGCGGGCCGCGACATCACGGACGGTCATACCGACTTCTATGCGCGCTTTGCCTCGCCCGGCGTGGTGGTGGCGGGCCTGGACGACGACCCGGACTCCTACGACTACGCCGTCACGCGGCGCCACCTGGACATACTGCGCCAGGCCACAGACGCGCGCGGCCGCAAGCTCGACGTGCAGGTGCTCAAGGGTCCGTCATCGGTGCGCAGCAAGCTGGAGTCCAGGGAGTTCGCGGCCGGCTACATCAATTTCTATGTGTGCAACGGCGCCGTGATCGCCCCGCAGTTTGGCGATGCCCGCGCGGACGCCAACGCCCGCTCCCTGCTGCGCGAGCTGTTTCCCCGCCGCGAGGTGGTGCAGCTGGACATCGATGCGATTGCCGCCGGGGGTGGCGGCATCCACTGCACGACGCAGCAGCAGCCGCTTTGATGCGCGCCGTGCGGCAATAAGAATCGTCTTAACCTTGGCTGCGCAAGGCCGGGCAAGACTGGAGAGCGGTATATCGATCCGTTTTTTCCAGAAATGCAGCCAAAGAGAACGTCCCAGAAACTGTGCGACCCGTGCTACGAATTGCTGAGCAATACGAGCCTGTCAACGCCCCACCCCGGACTGAGGTTCCGCTTTTACTCACTGGAGCAGGACGCCAATTTCGTGAACTATGACTGCGTGCATTGCCAGGCACCCCTGGCGATGAAGACAAGCCGGCGCGGGGCACTTCTGGGGTTTCGCCTGATGCCGTCCGAACCGTACTATCCCCTGGGTGAGGGGGACATCGAGGACGGCGGCCCGGCGCAAGGCCAGGCGCTAAAAGGGTGACCGGCTTGTGCAGCCCGCAGGCCGGTCAGTCGAAGAGATGGTGCTCGGCGCAGAAGGCCGCCAGGTCCTGGTTGCTGTCCACGTTCAGCTTGCGCATGGCGGAGTTCTTCTGGAGGCTGACGGTCTTGACGCTGCGCCGCAGGCGTGCGGCGATTTCGGTGATGGACTCCCCATTGGCGAAATGCCTGAGGACTTCGAACTCGCGCGGCGAGAGGCTGTTGGCGCGCTCGGCCAGGAAAACGGACCGCTCCTGCCTGGGCGTGTCGGCCTGGAATGAGGGCGAATAGTAGCGGGCATTGAGGCGGACACACTGCAGCGCCGCCATGATCTGGGTGAGCGGATCTTCCTTGAGCAGCACACCGGCGACGCCGGCGTCATACAGGGCCGAGATGATCATGGGATTGGAGACGGTCGTCAGCACCAGCACCTTGATGTCCGGGAAGTGGCGTATCAGATAGTCCACGTAGCGCAGGCCGTCGCCATAGACATCGTCGCCCGGCATGGAGTAGTCGGTCAGAACCACGTCCAGGGGGTTCGATCTGGCGTATTGCATCAGGGCCGATGGCGTGCTGAACGTGGCCACGACCTGGAGATTGGGGTCCTGCTCCAGGAAGTCCTTGACGCCAAGCAGGACCACGGCGTGGTCGTCCACGACAGCAATGCGCAGTTTCAGTTTCATGGGATCGCAAGCAAAGGGTTAGGGCTGGGGCAATTGCGCCATCATGGCGCGAAGGTCGGCCAAGAGGTCGTCCAGCAGGACTGACAGCGCGGCCTGCAGGCCGGGCTCCCGGGTGCCGTTCGGGAGCTGGTCCTCCAGCGACTGGGTGCGCGCGGCAAGCTCCTGCATCCTGGCCAGCAGCAAGGCGCCGCGCATGCGATGCAGCGCCTGCGCGGCCAGGTCGGGCCGGCGCTCATCCAGGCCACGGGCCAGCATTGCGATGTCGTCGTTCATGCACTGCACGAAGACCTGCCGGTGCGTCTGCAGCACGTTGGGCTCCGACAGGGCCGCAGGCTGCGGGTTATCCCCCGCCGGGGTACCGGCCTGGGCAGGCGCCGGACGGAGCCGCTTTTTCGGCGCGAACTTCTCCAGGGTGCGGACCAGCGTGCGCAACGGGATGGGCTTGACCAGCCAGGCATTCATGCCGGCATTCAGGCAGCGGTTTTCCTCGTCCAGCATGGCATTGGCGGTCACGCCGACGATGGGGCAGGCAACGCCCTCCGCACGCAGCCGCTCCGCCAGTTCGTAGCCGTTGAGGTAGGGCATGTTCACGTCCGTCAGCACCAGATCGTGCGGGCTGATGTCCCACAGCGCCAGCGCCTCCTCCCCATCGTCGGCGACCGTGACTTCGCAGCCCAGGCTCTCGAGCTGGCCGCGCAGCGTCACCTGGTTGACGGGATTGTCCTCGGCGACCAGCACGCGCAGGTCGAACAGGGGCAGATCGGAGCCGGAGCCGGCCGAGCGCTGTGCGCCGCCGAGCACTTGCGCAATGCCCAAGCCGATGCTCAGGACGTTGTGCCCATCGATGCCCCGGTTGTCCGGCGAGGAAAGGTTCAGGTGCGGCCCGGTCCATCCGGGCGCGGGGCTGTCCGCCGGCAACAGGACGTCCAGCAGCAGTTCATCCTTGTCTGCGGCCACCGGAGCGGCGCCCGCCGCGCGGGCCTGGCCGGCCCAGCGCTGCAGCCAGGCACAGATGTTGTCCGTCAGTTCCGGGTGGGGAGTGCGCACCGCGATACGGGCACCCTTGAGCTCGGGCGCCTCCTCCTCCTCCTGCGCGACGGTCTCCAGCCCCAGCTCGAACCAGAACCGGCTGCCCAGGCCGGGCTCGCTCCAGACCTCGATGGAGCTGGACATCATCCGGGCCAGGCTCCAGCAGATGGACAGACCCAGGCCCGCTCCACGGGCGGTGCGGCTGCTGTTCTTGACCAGATAAAAGGGCGTGAAAAGCTCGCCATGCAGGGATTTTTCTATGCCCACGCCCGTGTCGCAGACCTCGAACACCAGCCGGACCTGGGAGGCCGTGCCCGGCACGCTGCGCAGGCGGACGATCACATGGCCGGCCTCCGTGAACTTGATGGCATTGCTGATGAGATTGCCCAGGATCTGGCGGATGCGCACCGCATCGCCCAGCACCGACTCGGGCACCTGCGCGTCCACGCAGGAAAACAGCAGCAGGCCGTTTTGCTGCGCCATGGCGGCATAGGAGCTGGTGCAGTTTTGCACCAGCTCCCGGGGATTGAACGGGGCCTTTTCCAGTTGCAACTGGCCCGCCTCGATCTTGCTGGTGTCCAGGATGTCGCTGATGATCTGCAGCAAGATGGACGAGGAGGCTTCGATACGGTCCACATACTTGCGCTGCAGCTGCGTGAGCTCGGTCAGGCCCAGCAGTTCCAGCGTGCCCAGCGCGCCATACAGCGGCGTGCGGATCTCGTGGCTCATGGTCGCCAGAAAGGTGGACTTGGCCTCGTTGGCCTCGTCCGCCGCGATTCTTGCCCGCTCCAGATTGCTCTCGATTTCTGCGCGCGCACTGACGTCGGCAAACACGCACAGCGTCACATCCTGGCCCAGGTAGCGGGTGGGCGCGTAGGCCACGTAAAGCGTTCGGCCCTGCGCGGTGACCAGCTGCTCCATGGTTCCTGCGGCCCTGGCGTGGACAATTTCGTCCAGCGCTGCCCTGTTTTCCGGTGAGCCGGGGCGCAGGTAGCCATCGGCCGAGTGCAGCCACTCCTGCACCAGCGAGTTGCTGAAGATGATCTTTCCACTGCCGTAGGCCACAAGGCAGACAGCCACGGGGGCGGTTTCGATCAGCGTCCTGTTGAATTGATTGCTCTCGACGATGACCCGCTGCGCTTCCTGGGCAGGCGCAATCACCTTGCGGTTGAACCAGCGGGTATAGGCGATACCGGCCAGCAGGCTCAGCAGCAGGGCCAGCACCAGGCCGGCAGAGGGCGCGAACAGCCGGCCCTGGAAAAAGGTGGCGTAGTCCACCTGGTAGTAGCCGGTCCACCGGCCGGAGGCATCCTCGGTCTTGAGGATCAGGCCATTGCGCGTGTACCGCATCCCCGCCTCGTCCACCTGCGGCACCGGGCCGGTACCCATGAGCACGCCGAAATCCCGGTGCTCCAGCCAGAAAAGATGCCTGGGCAGCGTATGGATGGATCTTTCTATGGCGCTGATGCGCTGGCGGCTGAAAAGGATGGCGGCGTAGATCGGGCTTGTGGCGGCTTCGTCGCCGGCATCGATATGGCTTGAAAAGCCGGCTGCGACCATGCCGATCATCTTTTCCGGGAACTGGGGCGACCGGAACCAGACGATCTCCTGCGCCGGCGCCGTGGAGCCGGCGCCAGGCCGGGCATCGGCGGCCCTGGCCCGCAGATGCGCCTTGACGGCGGCAATCGTGCTGTCGAACATTTCCTGCGTGACGCTCTCGTTGCCTATGGGCACGTCAATGGCCGGCACGCCGATGCTGATCGCCCCGTCCTCCTTGGTGAAGAAGGCAGCGGCTGCAGGGAAGTAGGAGCCTGCCCAGAAGGAGGAATAGCCCGCAGCCAGGGAGCTGCCCAGCGAGAAAATCCGGTCCGGGAGCGTGTCGCAGGCCGCGCGCGCAGAGCATTGCAGTGAAAAGGGAATGCCGCCTATGGCCTCGCGGCCACGGAACATGCGGTAGTCCGCCTGCGCAGGAGCGGGCACGTCGACGATGGTGGCTACTCTCTGGTCCGGCAGCGCTTTCCAGGACTCGTTGCGGCCCTTGAGCCGCCGAAGAAAGATCTCCTGCTCGTCTAGCGAGCCGACGATGGCGGAGAAGTTCAAGGCCAGGCGGCCCTGCTCCTGCTCGAAGATCCTCTCCGAGCCCCACAGCAGCACGGCGATGAGGAAGATCGCAAGGGGAAGCACTCCAAACAGTACCCGGTTCTGCCAGCGTGTGGTGCGTGTGATCTTGCTGAACGGGGAGTCGGGCATGGACGCCTTGCGTGCTTGGGTCAGGTGGGGTTGCCTTGGTGTCGGGGTTCGGATGCCAGCATAAGGGCAAATTCGCTGGCGGGCACCGCGGCGGACAGCAGATATCCCTGCACGCAATCGCAGCCGATGCTGCGCAGCAACTCCAGGTCCTGGGTGGTCTCCACCCCTTCCGCCGTCACCGTCAGGCCCAGTTGCCGCCCCAGCTGCACCGACGATGTCAGGGCGGCAGTGCGCACCTCGTCACCCGCGGCGCCGGCCACGAAGGCCCGGTCGATCTTCAATTCGGTGAAGGGCGTGGAGATGAGGCTGTACATCGAGCTGTAACCCCGCCCGTAGTCATCCTGGGCCAGGCCGAAGCCTTTGAGCCGCAGGCGGCTCGCGCACATGTAGTAGTTGGCGGGTATGCCGACGGCCTGGTCCTCCAGCAGCTCGAACGTGATGTTCTCCGCAGCGATGCCGCACCGGGCCGCCATGCCGTGCAACTCATCCGGCAGCCCGATATCGTCCAGCAACGGTATCGGCAGGTTGACGGACACGGGCACGACATGTCCGGCACTGCGCCAGGCCAGGTGCGCCGACATGGCGTCTTCCATCATCCGCACCAGCAAGGCATGGTCCAGGCCATGGAACCGGATGGCGGACATGAACGAGCCCGGCATCATGAAGCCGAACTGCCGATCGTTCCAGCGTGCCAGCGCTTCCACACCGACGGTGTGGCCCGTGAGCAGGGATTTCTTGGGCTGGAACCAGGCCTGTATGGTTTTCTCCTCCAGCGCCTGGATCAGGTGTGCCTTGGCGAAAATCGGCCGTTCCTTGATGCCTGGAGCGCTTTTCCTCTCGTAGGCACGCAAGGACCTGAGTTGGCTGGCCAGGACCTGGACATGGTCCGCTCCGAACGGCTTTTGAAACATCCCGACGACGGAAAAGCCGGACTCCTTGGCCATGAGACTGACACTGTTCATCAACCGGCGCGAGCAGGAGCTGGATATGACGAGCATGGGATGCAGGCCGCGCTGGCTCAGTTCATTGATGAACTGCAGGCCGTCCATGTCGGGCATTTTCAGGTCGGTGATGACGAGGTGGAATCCGCCATCGCGCAGCATTTGCAGGGCATCGCGTGCGTTGCAGGCAATGTGCGTGTCCACGATTCCCGCCTCCATGAGCAGGCTGCGCGTGTGCTCGCAGCACAGGGCGTGGTCGTCAAGAATGAGTACTTTGAATGTCGACAGCATGGGATCAGGTCCTGCATTGCTTGATGTGGTTCAGGGTGGTGCGCAGCACCGCCAAAGTGAATGGCTTGCACAGCAGGCTGTCGAAGCCGGCCGGCAGTCCGTCGCCCTGCCCTTGCGCCTGCGTCTGCGCCTGCGTCTGCGTCTGCGGCTGGGCATTGGCCGTCAGCCCGACGATCGGGCGGCCGTAGCCACGCTTTCTGAGCGCACGCGCCAGGGCCAGGCCGTCCAGCAGCGGCATGTGCAGGTCGGTGAGAACGGCGTCGAATTCGAGCAGGCCGGGCATGGACAGCGCGTCCTGTCCATTGCTGGCCTGCTGGACCTCGCAGCCCAGCACCTGCAGTTGCTCTCGCAGGATGATTCTGTTGATGGGGTTGTCCTCGACGATGAGCACACTCAGCCCCATCGGCTCGTGGACCTGGGGAACGGCGGCGTACAGGTCAGGGCGCGCGCCCGGCGCAATGCCCTGCTGGGCCATGCCCAGCGCCTGGCCCACGGCCAGCACGCCAGGCATGCTGGTTTCCCACACACGGGCCTGCAGGGTTTCGCGGGGGACCTCGCCCGGCGCCAGCGCCAGAACGCATTTGCCCGTCCATTGCGGACGGCGCACCGACCGTGGCCAGGCTTGCACCAGCACCGCCTGTTCATTGGGGCCCTGCACCTGCTCCCGGTAGGGCTGGGCCATGGCGCCCCAATGCCGCAGCCAGGCGCACAGGTTGTGCACGACTTCCGGAATGGCGCCATCCACGTAGACGGTGTGCGGCAACAGGCTGGGCACTGCCTCATAGCCTGCCGCGCTCTCGCGCGGCAGGCGCAGCTCGAATGACACGCAGGTCCCCAGTCCCGGCTGGCTGGCGGCCGTCAGCCGCCCGCCCATCTCCTGGCTGAGGCGCAGGCAGATGGACAGACCCAGGCCCGCGCCCTGGACCTGCTGCTGCGTGGCCGCATGGGCACGGAAGTACGGGTCGAACAGGAAGGGCTGCTGCTCCGGCTCGATGCCGATGCCGGTGTCCTGCACCTGGAACCGCAGGTCGGTGCCTTCCTCGCTGTCGCCCATGACCTGCAGGCGGATGGCCACATGGCCGGAGAACGTGAACTTGATGGCATTGCCCACCAGGTTGTCCAGGATCTGCCGCAGCCGCAAGGCATCGCCCACCAGCAGCGGCGGCGTTTTCACATCGGAGACGGCATACAGCTGCAGCCCTTTTTGCTCGGCACGCGACAGCAGGCCCGCGGCCACGCTGTCGAGCAGTTCGGTGGCCGAGAACGCATGGGCCTCCAGTTGCAGCCGGCCCGCCTCGATGGCCGACAGGTCCAGGCTGTCGTTGACGATGCGCAGCAAGGAGGCCGACGCCTGCTGCATGGCCCCCAGGTAGCGGGTCTGTTCGGAAGGAGCCCTGGACAGCGCCAGCAGCTCCAGCGTTCCCAGGATGCCAAAGAGCGGCGTCCGTATTTCGTGGCTCATGGTGGCCAGAAACTGCGTCTTGGCCTGGCTTGCCGATTCGGCGCGCAGCTTGGCATCGACCAGCGCTGCCTGCGCCTGCCTGAGCGCCGTCACATCGCTGACCAGGCAAAAAACCACCGGCTCGCCTGCGTGGCTGGTGTGCGTGGTGCGGACCTCCACCAACCGGCCGTCTCCCAGCACCAGCTCGCGCCGGCCCTGCTGCGCGCCCGCGGCAACGGCATGCTCGAACCACGAAGAATCACTGCACACCCACTGCCGCGCCAGTCCGTTGGACAGCAGCAGGCTGCGATCGCTGCACCGCACCAGCGCCAGACCCACCGGGGCCGTGTCCAGCAGCTTGCGGCAGAGCGCATCACTGGCGGCGCAGGCGCCTGCCCGGCTCCAGGCCGAAGCCGGCACCCTGCGGCGCAGCCGGCGCACGCACCATGCAATTACAGCCATGAAGGCAAGTCCCAGCGACACGGACCCCAGCAACAGCCAGACATGGGCCCTAACCAACTGCCGCGCGGGCTCCCAGCGGCCTGCAAGCCATCCGGCGTTGTTCGCGGATTTGCGCAGCAACAGGGATTCGGGAAGCGCCTGGCCTGCCTGCATCAGTGAATGGAGCGGCCCGGGCTGGCCCTGCGGTGCGCTGGCGCGCCACGGCCAGGCATAACCGGCTTGCGTGTGGATGGCTGCGTGCGTGGCCCCCACCGCAGCGTCCAGCAGCAGGAAACATCGGTCCATGAAAAACAACTGAATGTCTCGCACGGGCACATGACCCAGGCTGCGCGATGGCGTCGCCGGGGCGGCGTCGTCCCTGCCGCCGTGACCGGCGCAGGCCAGCATGGCCATGATCGCCAGTGCAAATGCCATCAAGTCACGCCGTGCCAGGGGCAGGCACAGCCTGTGTTGTATCGATCTGGAAGAAAACAAGAGAGCTTGAAACTGGCGCATTGCCGAATCTTAGAAATCAAAGGGCGAATTTGGACTAAGAATTTTCTTAATACTGAAACCTCTTGCACGCCGCCTCGCCAAAGAGGGATTTCAAACATCGATCCGCCATCGGAAAATCGTCAAATTTCTTTGAAGATGCCATTATTCCTGTCACTTTAAGAAAATTCTTAAACCAATATCCCAATGCCTTGGAGATTATTGCCGGATTGATTCATCGACAAAGGCTGCTCCGTTTCTGACCACCCCTGTGATATTGCACACAGACGTCGCGCATGCAGAATTCCAGCGCTATTTCACGTCCTGTATTGCGCAATATTCAGAATGCGTTTCGGCAGCCCATTTCAGGGGAAGTAAAAATGGCAATGAGGATATACAGGCAAAGATTCACGACCAGGCCGGCAAGCAGGCCGCTGCGCCTGCTCGCCCTGGCGTTGCTCTTGCAAGGCTGTGTCGCCACGGCCCAGGCATGGACCGTCGTGGTGGACAGCGCCGCCGACGCAAGCGGCCCGTGCGCCAGCACCGGCCTGGGACCCTGCTCCCTGCGCGACGCCATCACCTACGCCAACGCCAACCGCAACAAAGGGGGCGACAACCGCATCGAGTTCAGCATCGGTGCGGGGGGAGAGCAGACCATCGTCACCCAAAGCAACTGGAATGGCAGCCTCATGCAGCCCATTGCACCGGCCACATCGCTGACGGTGGACGCCAGCACGCAACCCGGCTATGAGGACCACTTGCCACGCCGCCCCCTGATCACGCTGCAGGCAGGCAGCTCCGAGTTCGGTATAGGGCTTGAGCTGGCAGGCGCCATCACGGTGCGCGGTCTGGCGATAGGCGGCTTCAACACGGCCCTGGCGGTGACAGGCGACGGCAACACCGTGCTGGGCTGCCATATAGGCGTTGACGCATCGGGAACGGTCGCCATGGGCAATCGCAGCAACATTATTGTCAACTCCGGCAACCGCAACCGCATCGGTAATCTGGATATTGGCGGACGAAATGTCATTTCCGCGGCGGAAAATTCCGGAGTATGGCTTTCCTGGCCGGGCGTCGGTACAGGAAACATCATTCAGGGAAATTACATAGGCACCGATATCACCGGCAATGTGGCCCTGGGAAACCAGGGAAACGGCATCAGCGTGGCATCCGAATTTACCGGCACGCTGATCGACAGCAACCTCGTCTCCGGCAACGTCAGGGAAACCGGTGGTTCATCCGGGATTTCCATTTCCGGCTCGCACACGCTGGTGACCCGCAACCGCGTCGGAACCAATGCAGCCGGCACGGCCATGATTGCCAACAATGGGCCAGGCATTGCCGTATTCTTTTCGCCGGAAGGCGGACATCGCATTGGCACAGGCCCTGAAGACGGCAACCTGGTTGCCGGAAACAAGGAAACGGCCATTGAATTGAATGGAAACTACGCCGCACGCAACTCGAATACCCTGATTGCCGGGAATATCGTGGGAACCAGTCTGGATGCCAGCACCATGCTGCCCAATCAATGGGGCATCGTCATCAAGGATTCGGACGAGGTGACCGTGCGCGGAAACATCGTCGGTGGCAGCAAGGCGTCCGGCATACAGTTCCAGGGCGCCGGCAAGAACAACCTCGTGCAGGGCAACTACGTGGGCGTCAGTCCCCAGGGAACCGCCCTGCCCAATGGGGAAGGCGTTTCCTTTTTCCAGAAGGCCCATGACACCCTGGTCGGCGGTGACGACGCGGCACATGCCAACGTGATTGCGCACAACAGGCTGTTCGGCGTGGGATTGCGGGGGGACGAAGTCAAGGGCGTCTCCATGCTCGGCAATGCCATCTACGGCAATACCGAGGGAGGCATCGCACGAACCAGCCTGGCCAACGGAGATCCTGCCGAGCCGGTGCTGCTCACGGTGACGCCCGACGGCCTGTCCGGCACGCTGGACAGCGTCGCCAACGAGAGCATGCGCATCGAGTATTTCTCGACGCCCAGGCTGCCCGACGGGCTGGTGGAGCGCGCCGCCGGCAAGGTTCTGCTGGGCTCGCAGACCGTGACCACCGATGCCTCCGGCCATGCGCCCTTGGCGTTCAAGGGCGCCATGCCCCCGGGCGACCAGGCCGCTGTCACGGCGACCGCCACCCGGATTTCCACCGGCGACACCTCGCGCTTTTCCAACGCGATGGCGGCCAACGCCGCCCCCGTGGCGCTGCCGCAAGCCGTCACGACGCCGCAGGATACGGCGCTGTCCATCACCCTCGCTGGCACGGACTTCGAGTCGGACCCGCTGCGCTTCGAGATCACCACCGGCCCCGCCCATGGCGGCATCAGCGGCTTCGATCCCCAGACGGGCACGCTGGTCTATACGCCGGCGGCCGGCTACTCGGGGTCCGATACCTTCGCCTTCACGGTATCCGACGGGCACCAGAGCGCTGCCGCACCGGCATCCGTGTCCATCGAGGTGATCGCTGCCGATCCTCCCGACCCGGGCCCGGGCACCGATCCCGACCCCGGTCCGGGCACGGACCCAGGGCCCGGTCCCGGCCCCGGAAATGTCCAGGCCGTTCCCGGCCTGGGCAAGGGCGGCATGCTGGCGCTGCTGTGCGGCATGGCCTATCTGGCCAGCCGCAGGATGAGGAAAAGGCAGGCCTGAGCCTGCAGCGGGCGCAGAGGCCCCCGCGCAAACGTCAGGCCGGCAGCCAGCGCAGCCAGCTCGGCCGCCAGGTCAGCGTGAAGGCAATGGCCAGGGCGGCAGCGGCCAGCGTCATGATCCAGACCAGGGAGGCCATGGAGGCATGGTCCACCGCCAGGCACAGTCCCAGCGAGGCGGCCAGGCCTGAGACGCCCAGCCAGCGCAGCAGCCTGACCTTGCCATCGGGCTGGGGCATGTCGCCGTGCACCTGCTCCCAGTGCACGTCCTTGGCCAGCGCAAACCAGCCCATGCCGGCCAGCGAGGCGGCAAAGGCGGCGGCCAGCAGCAGTGCGTCCATCAGTCCTTCAGACATGGGCCACCTCCGCGGCGCGCGAGGGCATGGCGGGCACGGCGCGCGTCTTGAGCTTGCGCGCCACCACCACGGCCAGCACGGCACTGGCCAGCATGAACAGGTCCACGCCGGCCACCGGCCAATAGCCCGCGCCCAGGGTCTTGAACAGATGGTCGCCCGTGGTCAGCCAGTTCAGCAGCACGGCCGTGACGGCCATGGCGGCCACGGCCCAGCACTGCTCGCGCCATGCTGGGTTGGGCAGGCCCCGGGCCACGGGGGCGCTGCGCACAAAGGCATGCGCCATGGCCAGCAGCCAGGCGGCCCAGAAGAAATAGCGCTCCATGTCGCCCCGGCCCGGCCAGCCCTGGGGCATGGCCTCGGGCAGCAGGCGGTTGGAAATCAGCATGCCCAGGGCGGCCACCAGCATGCCGGTGACGGTGGTGACGGCCAGGGCATCGACCACGCGTGCGCCCTGCACGCCCTGCTTGGCGTGCTGCTTCTTGCGCTTTTCCACGAAGAAGACAAAGCCGGTGGCAATGCAGGCGCAGCCGGCCAGGCCACCGAGCACGTACAGCCAGCGCAGCAGCCAGTGGCGGAAGTGCTGCAGGTGCAGGCCGGTGAGGAAGGTGTTGAGGCTGTCCACGGCCGTGCGCGGCGGGTCTTCGCGCAGCAGGGCGCCGGTGCTGGCCTTGAAGTGGATGCCCTCGCCCGTGAGCGCGATGCGGTCGGTGCCGGCCCGGTAGACGCTGACGTAGCCATTGGCATCGCCCACATGGGTGACGGACAGGAAGCCCACGTCGCCGGCCATGCCCTTGGCGGCCCAGCGGCGCTGCGCCTCGGCCACCATGGCGTCCACCGAGGCCACGGGCGCGGCCACGCCGGCGCGGTCGTGCGGCAGGCCGGTTTCCTCGGCCTCCATTTTTTCGTGCAGCTCGTGCAGCGGCTCCAGCTGGGTGTGGGTGATGGGGAAGTAGATGCCCGCAAAGATCACCAGCCCCGTGAAGGCGAAGAAGAAGTGGAAGGGCAGCGCCACCACGCCCGTCATGTTGTGCAGGTCCAGCACGCTGCGCTGGGTGGCCTTCTTCGGACGGAAGGTGAACAGCTCGCGGAAGATCTTGCGGTGCATGACCACGCCGCTGACCAGGGCCACCAGCATGATGAGCGCGGCAAAGCCCACGATCCAGTAGCCCAGGCCCATCCAGTTGAGCGTCAGGCTGTAGTGCAGCGGGTAGAAGAACTGGCTGCCGATCTTGAGGTGGTCATCCGGCAGGGACTCGCCATTGCGCGGGTCGATGGTGCGCATGGCCCAGATCAGGGTCTCGGGCTTCTTGGCGTTGGCCACCTCGTAGCCGGCGAACAGGCCCAGCACCGGGTCACGGTGGGTGGTGTAGGCGCCCCAGCGCTGGGGCGTGTCGAAGCGCTCGGGCAGCGGGCCGTTGACCTCGCCGCGCATGGCCTCGCGCGCCTGGGCGTTGGGCTGCATGGACTCGAAGACCGGCTTGAGGATCTGGTCGTACGAGGGCATGGGCGTGGGCTCGAAGCGCGAGGCCGGAATGGCCCAGCGGTCGATCTCGCGGTCGAACACCGACAGCGCGCCAAAGAAGAAGGCGGCCATGAGCACGAAGCCGAGCACCAGCCCGAACCAGGTGTGCAGCCAGGCCATGGAAAGGCGGAAATTCTGGAACATGGGAAGCGATCTCCGGATCAGGGCAGCAGCATCTGCTGGAGCAGTGATGCGCAGCCGGTCATGACAATGCCGCCACCGGCCAGCACGGCCCAGACGCGCGGGAGGCTCTGGGCGGCAAAGGCCCAGAGGAACACCGTCAGAAACACCAGGAAGCCGAGGATGTAGCCCAGATGCTCGGCATCGTGGAACTCCATTCCGGCGGCAAACATCAGCACCACGCCCAGGGCGATGAAGCCCCAGGTGAAGGCATAGCCGCCGAAGACGGCAGCTGCAATGCGAACCAAAATAGTTTTCATTTACACAGAAAAATACAGTTGTGCACCAAGTTCTCGGGGCGCATTATCCCCGAGGGTTGTTAAAACCTGTAATCGGCTGTGGTCTGTGGCGCCTGTCTTCTGTGCGTGGCGTCTCTAGGCAGCCTGGCCTGCCGCCTGCGCCTTGGCCTGCGGCGCAGAAGGCTTGAGCGTGGGCGGCGCGAACTGGAAGGTGTGGGCGCTGGCGCCCGGCCAGTAGAGCTTGAACACGCTGTGCTGCTTGTCCAGCGGCCCCAGCAGCGCGCCGGGCTCCACGCGCAGGACCAGGTTGGCCAGCTGCCGCACCTCGGTGTCGGAGATGCGCCGCACGATGTGGTGGGCCGTGATGTCGCAAGGGTGCTCCAGGCCCGCAGCCTGCACCAGTTCCTGCAGCGCATGCAGGGTCTTGTCGTGGAAGTTGGCCACGCGCGTGGCCTTGTCGGGCACGACCAGGGCCTTCTGGCGCGCCGCATCCTGCGTGGCCACGCCCGTGGGGCAGTGGCCGGTGTGGCAGTTCTGCGCCTGGATGCAGCCCAGGGCCATCATGAAGCCGCGCCCGGCATTGCACCAGTCGGCGCCCAGCGCCATCATGCGCGCGATGTCGAAGGCCGTGATCACCTTGCCGGCCGCGCCGATCTTGATGCGGTGGCGCAGGCCCACGCCGATCAGCGTGTTGTGCACCAGCAGCAGGCCTTCCTGCAGCGGCACGCCCACGTGGTCGGTGAACTCCACCGGCGCCGCGCCCGTGCCGCCCTCGGCGCCATCGACCACGATGAAGTCCGGCGTGATGTCCGTCTCCTGCATGGCCTTGACGATGGCGAACCACTCCCAGGGATGGCCCACGCAGAACTTGAAGCCCGTGGGCTTGCCGCCCGACTTCTCGCGCAGGCGGGCGATGAAATGCATCATCTCCACCGGTGTCTTGAAGGCGCTGTGGCTGGACGGGCTGATGCAGTCCACACCCACGGGCACGCCGCGCGCGGCGGCGATCTCAGGGGTGACCTTGGCGCCCAGCAGCATGCCGCCGTGGCCGGGCTTGGCGCCCTGGCTGAGCTTGATCTCGATGAGCTTGACCTGCGGGTCGGTGGCGTTGGCGATGAATTTATCTTCGTTGAAGCTGCCATCGTCGTTGCGGCAGCCGAAGTAGCCCGAGGCCACCTCCCAGATCAGGTCGCCGCCGTGCACGCGGTGGTGCTGGCTGATGGAGCCCTCGCCCGTGTCGTGCGCAAAGCCGCCCATCTTCGCGCCCTTGTTCAGCGCCAGGATGGCATTGGCCGACAGCGCGCCGAAGCTCATGGCCGAGATATTGAAGATGCTGGCGCTGTAGGGCTGGGTGCAGGGCGAGGCGCCTTCATCGGCGCAGCCGATGGTGATGCGGAAATCATGCGAGGCCAGCTTGGTGGGCTGCATGGAATGGTTCACCCATTCATAGCCCTGGGCCGTGACATTGAGCTGCGTGCCCAGCGGGCGGCTGTCCGGGTCGCCCTTGGCGCGCTGGTAGACCAGGGAGCGCTGGGCGCGCGAGAACGGCAGCGCCTCATGGTCGGACTCGATGAAGTACTGCCGCATCTCGGGCCGGATGAACTCCAGCAGGAACCGCAGGTGGCCGATGATGGGGTAGTTGCGCAGCACCGAATGGCGCACCTGGGTCATGTCGCGCACTCCCAGCAGCGCCAGCGCGGCGCACACGCCAAAGCCCAGCCACCACCACAGCCCTCCCCACACCAGCGCCGCCACCAGCAGCCCCGCGCTGCCGACCAGGCTCAGGCAGAACGTGGTGTAGCGCAGCGGCACCCATGCGGGCAGGCGATGAACCGGGGAGGCAGACGTTGACATGGCGTGGGTCCTTGGAGGCGTGTTGACGATCTTGTGCATGCCGCGCCGTCGAGGGCGCGCTGTGCACAAGGGTAACCCACGATCCGCGTCAGCCCTGGCGCGGCCGGGCGCCGGCGCCCGTTGCCTGCGCGGCCGCCGGCAGCACGAACCGGAAGCTCGCCCCCTGCCCCGGCTGGTCCACCAGTTCGATGCGGCAGCCGTGCAGCTCCAGCATGCGGTGGACGATGCGCAGGCCCAGGCCGCCGCCGCGGCGGGCGCCGCCCACGGTGAAGGGGCGCTCGAACAGGCCTTCGCGCAGATCGGCCGAGATGCCGGGGCCGGTGTCGGCCACGGTGACTTCGACCGCGTTGCCCGCTGCCGCCAGCGCCACCTGGATGCTGCCGCCGCCGGGCGTGTGGCGCAGCGCGTTGTCCAGCAGGTTGCCCAGCACGCGCTCGATCATGCCCAGGTCGGCCTGGACGACGGGCAGCCGGGGCGGGAAGTCGGCCCGCAGCGCCACCTGGCGCGCCTCGGCACGCAGCTCGAATTTCTGGAACACGTCCTGCACCAGGTCGGGCATGGAAAACGGCTCCGGCTCGGGCTGGACAAAGCCGTATTCCAGGCGCGCCAGCTCGAACAGGCTTTGCGCCAGCTCGCCCACCTTCTGGCTCTGGGCCAGGGCAATGCCCAGGTAGCGGCGGCGCTCGGTGGCGTCGAGCACGGCGTCCTTGAGCAGCAGCGTTTCCAGGTAGCCGTGCAGGGACGACAGCGGCGTGCGCAGGTCGTGCGAGACGTTGGCGATGAGTTCGCGCCGCTCCTGGTCCTGGCGCGTGAGCGCCCGCCACTGCTCGCCGATGCGCGCCACCATGCGGCGGTAGGCCGAGTCCAGCACGGCGATCTCGTCACGGCTGTCCTGTGCGGCGCCGGGCTGGGGGGGCGGCAGGTCCGGGGGCGCGCCATGGATGTCGAAGCCGGCCACCTCTTCGGTGAGCCGGCGCAGCGGCCGCGTGATCAGCGCAAAGGCCACCAGGCCCGCCACCAGGCACAGCAGCGCCACCATGCCGATGGACCACAGCGCCGTGCTGAGCACCGAGTTGGCCGAGCCCTGCGCCACCAGCTGGTCATGCGCCTCGCCCTGCAGCACCACGTAGATGAAGCCCACGTCCTTGCCGTTGACGCGCAGCGGCGCCGCGCTGAAGACCTTGCGGCCTTCGACGCTGCGCGGGTCGTCGCCCAGGATGGGCAGGGTGCCGCCTTCCAGCAACCGGTGCACGGGCGCCAGGTCCACGCGCTCGCGGCGCACGCGGCCATCGGGGGCGGCATGGCCGGCAATACGGCCATCGGCGTCCAGCAGGTAGACCTCCACGCTGGGGTTGACCAGCATGAGCTGGTTGAAGAAGCTGCGCACGGCGCCGGGCATGAGGCCGTTGGCGTCGGTCAGCTGGGCGTCGCGCGCGATGCTTTCGGCCACGTCGCGCGACAGGCCCTGCACCACTTCCAGCTCGTGCATGCGGCTGGCGCGCAACTGCATCCAGGCCGAGGTGCCGCTGCACACCAGCAGCAGCACGGCAAAGACCAGGGACAGGCGCTGGGTCAGTGTCAGGCGCAGCTTCATGTCAGGCGCCCTCCCCCGCCTCGGCGAACTTGTAGCCGCGCCCCCAGACGGTGAGGATGCGCGCGGGCTGGGCCGGGTCGGCCTCGATCTTGGCTCGCAGGCGGTTGATGTGGGTGTTGACGGTGTGCTCGTAGCCTTCGTGCTGGTAGCCCCAGACGGCGTTGAGCAGGTCCATGCGCGAGAACACCTTGCCGGGCTGGCGCGCAAAGAAGTACAGCAGGTCGAACTCGCGCGGGGTCAGGTCCAGCCGGGCACCATGCAGCCGGGCATCGCGCGCCACGGGGTCCATGGCCAGGCCGGCGATGGTCAGGCTGCCGGACTCCAGCCGGGCATTCTGGGCCAGCGCCTCCACGCGGCGCAGCAGCGCCTTGACGCGCGCCACCAGCTCCAGCACGGAAAACGGCTTGGCCAGGTAGTCGTCGGCGCCGATCTCCAGGCCCAGGATGCGCTGCACCTCGCTGGAGCGCGCGCTGATGATGATGATGGGCGTGTAGCGCGCCATGGCGCGGGCGCGGCGGCAGATCTCCAGGCCGTCCACGCCGGGCAGCATGATGTCCAGCACCAGCGCGTCCCAGCCGCCGCGCTCCAGTTGGCGCAGGCCGTCGTCGCCACGCGCGCAGTGCATGACTTCCAGGCCTTCGTCGCGCAGGTGCAGCGTGAGCAGGTCGGCGATATGGGCGTCGTCCTCGACGAGAAGTACGCGGCGCGTGGCGGTCATCGGATGCGGTTTCCTGGAAGTGGCGGGAGTGGCTGCCATTGTGCGCAATACCGGGGTCGGGAGTTATCACGAATCTTTGAACTCTGCGTGAAGACTTCGGGAGGCCGCCGCCCTAACCTGACTGGCATCGCATCGTTTTCAGACGCAAAGAACCTTCAGGAGCACACCATGACCACCAGACGCCATCTTCTGTGGACTGCAGGCGCCGGCACCACCGCCGTGCTGGCGGCCAGCCTGTTCCCGCGCCGCGCACCGGCCGCCGCCTCCAGCGAAATCTTCGAGGTGAGCTACAGCGACGCCGAGTGGCGTGCCCGGCTCACGCCCGAGCAGTACCAGATCCTGCGCAAGGAAGGCACGGAGCGCGCCGGCACCAGCCCCCTGAACAAGGAGCACCGCGCCGGCACCTTTGCCTGCGCGGGCTGCGCGCTGCCGCTGTTCTCGTCCAAGACCAAGTTCGACAGCGGCACGGGCTGGCCCAGCTTCTGGCAGCCGCTGGACAAGGCCGTGGCCACGCGCCAGGACCGCACCTACGGCATGCTGCGCACCGAGGTGCATTGCCGCCGCTGCGGCGGCCACCTGGGCCATGTCTTCGACGACGGCCCCAAGCCCACGGGCCTGCGCTACTGCATGAACGGCCTGTCGCTGACGTTCACGCCCCAGCCTGCCTGAACCCGGGAGCCACGCCATGCTGCTGATCGTCCTGGCCTATCTGGGCGGGGTGCTGACCATCGTCAGCCCCTGCATCCTGCCGGTGCTGCCCTTCGTCTTTGCACGCGCCGACCAGCCCTTCGCCAAAAGCGGCCTGCCGCTGCTGGCGGGCATGGCGCTGACCTTCGCCCTGGTAGCCTCACTGGCCGCCGTGGGCGGCGGCTGGGTGGTGGCCGCCAATGAATACGGCCGCTGGCTGGCCCTGGGCCTGGTCGCCGTGTTTGCGCTGACCCTGCTGTGGCCCGGCCTGTCCGAACGGCTGACGCGGCCGCTGGTGGCGGCGGGCTCGCGCCTGTCCGAGCGTGCCCAGGGCACGGACGGCGGCGCCCGCCCCGGCGCCTCGCTGCTGCTGGGCGTGGCCACGGGCCTGCTGTGGGCGCCCTGCGCGGGCCCCATCCTGGGCCTGATCCTCACGGGCGCCGCACTGCAGGGCGCCAACACCACCTCCAGCCTGCTGCTGCTGGCCTATGCGGCCGGTGCGGCCACCTCCATGGCGGCGGCCCTGCTGCTGGGCGGCAAGGTGTTTGCGGCGCTCAAGCGCATGCTGGGCGCGGGCGAATGGGTACGGCGCGGGCTGGGCGCAGCCATGCTGGCCGGTGTGGGCGCGATTGCGCTGGGGCTGGACACGGGCGTGCTGGCGCAAGTGTCCACGGCCTCCACCGGCGGCCTGGAGCAAAGGCTGGTGGACCGCCTGAGCGGCAGGCCCGAGGGTGGCGCCATGGCCATGCAGGCCGGTCCCGCCATGATGGCCGCCGTGGACAGGGGTGAGGGTGCTGGCCCGGCCATGATGGCCGCAGGCGGCGCCATGCGCATGGCCGGCGACCCGTCCCGCGCCGCCCTGCCCGACGAAGGGCTGGCCCCTGCGCTGGACGGCGCCACCGACTGGCTCAACTCCACCCCGCTGACGGCCGAACAACTGCGCGGCAAGGTGGTGCTGGTAGATTTCTGGACCTATTCCTGCATCAACTGCCTGCGCACCCTGCCCTATGTGAAGGCCTGGGCCGAGAAATACCGCGACCAGGGCCTGGTGGTGGTGGGCGTGCATGCACCGGAGTTCGCCTTCGAGCGCAAGCTGTCCAACGTGGAAAAGGCCATCAAGGACCTGGGCATCAGCTACCCCGTGGCCGTGGACAACGGCTACAAGATCTGGCGCGCCTTCAACAACCAGTACTGGCCGGCGCACTACTTCATCGACGCCCAGGGCCGCATCCGGCACCACCACTTTGGCGAGGGCGGCTATGCCGAGTCCGAGCGCGTGATCCAGCAACTGCTGCATGAAGCCGGATCGAAGCAGGTGGACCAGGGCCTGATCGACGTGCAGGCCAAGGGCGTGCAGCAGGCAGCCGACATGGCAGCCGTGCGCTCGCACGAAACCTACCTGGGCTATGAGCGCGCCGAGCAATTTGCCGCCACGCCTGCCGCCGTGCACAACCAGGCCACCGCCTATGCCACGCCCGAGCGCCTGCCGCTGAACGCCTGGGGCCTGAGCGGCCAATGGACGGTGGGCCCGGAAAGCGCCACGCTGGACGGCGCCACCGGTCGCATCACCTACCGCTTCCAGGCACGTGACCTGCACCTGGTGCTGGGCCCGGGCAGCGATGGCAAGCCCGTGCGCTTCAAGGTGCTGATCGACGGCAAGGCGCCCGGCGCCTCGCGCGGCATGGACGTGGCCGCCGACGGCAGCGGCAGCGTGACCGAGCAGCGCCTGTACCAGCTGGTGCGCCAGGACGGCGGCGCAGCCGAGCGCACCTTCAGCATCGAATTCCTGGACCCCGGCATCTCCGCCTATGCCTTCACCTTTGGCTGATCCCTGGCCACTTCACTTTCACCGGAGAGACACCATGACCAACGATTCCACCCTCGCCACCGCACCCCGCCGCCGCGGCCTTCTCCAACTGCTGACCGGCAGCGCCGTGCTGCTGGGCGGCGCCCTGCTGTGGCAGGGCAGCACCCTGCGGGCGGCCGAGCAGGCCGTGCGCATCCCCCCCCCCGCGCAGGATGCGCCCGCCACGGGCCAGGGGCCGCAGAAAGCCATCTTTGCGGGCGGCTGCTTCTGGGGCGTGCAAGGCGTGTTCCAGCATGTCAAGGGCGTGCAGCGCGCCGTCTCGGGCTACAGCGGCGGCACGGCGGCCCAGGCCTCGTATTCGGCGGTGAGCAGCGGACGCACCGGGCATGCGGAGTCGGTCGAGGTCACCTATGACCCGGCCCAGGTCAGCTATGGCCAGCTGCTGCAGATCTACTTTTCCGTGGCCCATGACCCGACCCAGCTCAACCGCCAGGGGCCGGACACGGGCACGCAGTACCGCTCGGCCATCTTCGCCACCGACGCCGCGCAGCTCAAGACCGCCCAGGCCTATGTGGCCCAGCTGGACGCGGCCAAGGTCTTCGGCAAGCCCATCGTGACCCGGCTGGAGGACAAGCCCAGCTTCTTCCCGGCCGAGAACTACCACCAGGACTTCATGACCGAGAACCCGCGCCATCCCTACATCGTCATCAACGACCTGCCCAAGGTGGAGCAGCTCAAGCAGCTGTTCCCGGGCAGCTACCGCGCCGAGCCGGTGCTGGTCAAGCAGGCCGCCCGGCAGATGTAGCGTCTGCGCAGCGCGGGTGCGGGTGCGGTGCGGGTGCGGTGCCTGCAGGCGTCGGCGGCGGCTACCGTATGAGACATTTGCGGCATGCCACCCAGTTCGCTTG
>NZ_JFYT01000072.1:0-41252 GCF_000632165.1 Delftia sp. RIT313
GGCGTGGGCAGGGCGCCAGGATCGGCTGCGGCGCTGGCGGCCGGAGCACTCCAGCCGGTGGCCGGCGGCGCGGTCAGCGGCTGCTGCTGCTGGGCCCAGGTGTCGAAGCAGGCCAGGCGAGACTGGTTGTCCGTGGTGGCGGCGCACTGGCGCCAGGCGTCCTCGGCCAGGGGGCGGGGCGCGGTCTGCGCCTGGGCGCCGAGCCAGGGCGTGGCGCCCAGTCCCATGGCCAGGGCCCACTGCAGGGGTGTCGGCGTGCGGCTTGGGCGCTTGCGGCGATCCAGGTGTGTAGGAGTCGTCATGGCTTGGGTCCGGTGATGGAAGGAGCGAAGAGTAAGGGGTAATGAGTGAAGAGGGAGCAGGGGGCTCGTGTGCAGGCTCGGGGGCCGGTCACGGCGCGAGCTTGCGCAGCACGAAGGGCCGGGGCGCCGCATCGTCGCCTTCGATGAAGTTGCCGCGGATCTCGCGGGCGCAGCTGCCTTCGACGACATCGCCCAGCCAGGTGGCGGTGATGCGCTTGCCGTCGGCGCTTTCTTCCAGCGTGATGTGGTCATCGGCCACGTCGCCGACCATGGGGCGGGTGTCTGCGCCGCGCGCGATCGTGCCCTTGACGTTGCCCTTCCACTGGGGGTGCGGCCCCAGCTGCAGGCGCACGGGCTGGGACTGGCCTTCGACGGTTCCCGTCCATTCGCCCTGCAGCTGGCTGTCCTTCATCTCCTCGTCGCCGGGACATGGGGCGTGTGGCAGGGCGGTGGCAGCGCGGGCGGCCTTGGGCGCGGCCTGGAGGGCGGGCCGGGTGGTGGTCTGCAGGTCCGTGCTGGAGCAGGCGGTGGTCACGGCCACCAGCGCCAGGCTGAGAACGGGGCGGTAAAAACGCATGCGGTGTCTTTCTGGAATCAGGAGTCGGTGGGCGTGGACTGCTGCGCCTTGAGGGCGAACTCGGCGCGCAGCTGGCGCAGCTTCTCGCGCGGGTCCTCGCGCGAGGTGGCGGCGTCCAGGCCCATTTCCTTGATGAAGCGGCTGGGCAGGGTGGAGACCATCTCGCGCCCCTTCTTGCGGCGCTTGGTCCAGCTCACGGCCAGCGAGCGCCGGGCGCGCGTGATGCCCACGTACATGAGGCGGCGCTCTTCCTGCAGGCGCTGGGCGGTTTCGTCGCTGACCTTCTGCTGGCGGCCGTTGTCGTCGTCGAGCTTGAAGGGCAGCATGCCCTCGGTCACGCCCACCAGCATCACATGCGGCCATTCCAGGCCCTTGGAGGCGTGCAGGGTGGACAGGATGACCATGTCCTGCTCCTTCTCGCGCTCGCTGATGGTGGACAGCAGGGCGATGTTGCGCGCCACCTCCAGCAGGCTCTTGACCTCGGTGTGCGTGGTCGTGCCCGCCGCATCCTCGATCTGGCCGCCGGCGCGCTGGGACATCCAGTCGCAGAACTCCAGCACGTTGCTCCAGCGCGCGGCGGCGACCGATTCGCTGTCCTCGCTGTCGTAGAGGTACTGCTCGTAGCCGATCTCCTTGAGCCAGTCGAGCATGAAGCCGCGCGACTGCTCGGCGCCCAGCGTGTGGCGGGCGCGGTATTCGAGGTCGTTGATGTAGCGGCCGAACTCCAGCAGGCTGTCATGCGCCTTCTTGGGCAGGGCCGCTTCCAGCATGTGCGCGAACAGGGCGCCGAACATGCTGAGCTTGTGCTGCGAGGAAAACTCGCCCAGCTTGCCCAGCGTGGTGTGGCCTATGCCGCGCCTGGGAGTGCCGATGGCGCGCAGGAAGGCGGGGTCGTCGTCGTTGTTGATCCACAGCCGGAACCAGGCGCACAGGTCCTTGATCTCGGCGCGGTCGAAGAAGCTGGTGCCGCCCGAGACCTTGTAGGGAATGCTGGCCTTGCGCAAGGCCTTCTCGAAGGGCTTGGCCTGGTGGTTGGCGCGGTAGAGGATGGCGAAATCCTTCCAGTCCGGCGGCGGGTTGCTGGCCGCGCGCAGGCTCTGGATACGGGCGACGGCGCGCTCGGCCTCGTGCTCCTCGGTGTCGCAGTCCACGATGCGCACGGGCTCGCCCTCGCCCAGCTCCGAGAACAGCGTCTTCGGATAGAGCTTGGGGTTGGGCTGGATGACGTTGTTGGCCGCGCGCAGGATGGCCGAGGTGGAGCGGTAGTTCTGCTCCAGCTTGATCACCTTGAGCTGCGGGAACTCCACCGGCAGCTTCTTGAGGTTGTCCAGCGTGGCGCCGCGCCAGCCGTAGATGCTCTGGTCGTCGTCGCCCACGGCGGTGAAGTGGGCGCGGCTGCCCACCAGCATCTTGAGCAGCTCGTACTGCGTGGCGTTGGTGTCCTGGTATTCGTCCACCAGCACATGGCCCAGCAGGCGCTGCCATTTCTCGCGCACCTCGATGTGGTTCTTGAGCAGGCGCATGGGCATGCCGATCAGGTCGTCGAAATCCACGCTCTGGTAGGCGGTCAGGCGCTCTTCGTAGCGCTGCATGATCAGCGCCGTGCTGCGCTCGTTGTCGTCCTGGGCCATGGCCAGGGCCTTGCGGCTGTCCCAGCCGGCGTTCTTCCAGTTGCTGATGGTCCACTGCCACTGGCGCGCCGTCGCCAGGTCGGTGGTGCCGCCCGAGCAGTCCTTGAGGATGCCCGTCACGTCGTCGGCATCCAGGATGCTGAACTGGGGCTTGAGGCCCAGCACATGGCCGTCCTCGCGCACCATGCGCACGCCCAGGGCGTGGAAGGTGCACACCAGCACGTCCTTGGCCTGGCGGCCGATGAGGCCGGCCGCGCGTTCGCGCATTTCGGCTGCGGCCTTGTTGGTGAAGGTGATGGCCGCGATGCGGCGCGGCGCCATGCCCATCTCGATCAGGCGCCCGATCTTGTGCGTGATCACGCGTGTCTTGCCCGAGCCCGCGCCGGCCAGGACCAGGCAGGGGCCTTCGGTGTAGTGGACGGCCTGGAGCTGGGCCAGATTGAGTCCTGCGGACATGGGTGCGTTGCGCGGGGAAAGGCGTGAAAGTGAGGGAAGCGGGAGCATACCGCTTCGGGGATCGAGGCCATCAGGCCATGTGTAAGCACCCTTGGAATTCGGCGACAAATCTCGCGGCCACTCTGGTCCGCACTGTGGCGGCGTTGGTCTAAATAGAAAAGTTCACATTAAATCAAGTGAGTAATGTGTAAAAACTATCCAAAATATCAGTCTTCGCCGATGTTCTGTCACGGGCGAATCTGGTTTGTCCATTTCAGTTCCTATCCGGTGAGGTGTCAAAGATGGCTCGCACTACAGACGAGATCGGCCTGGCTGCCGAGCTGTGGTCTCCTCTGCTCAAGCAGCGTTTCGAGGCATTGTTCGCCGTGGCGTCCCGCAAGTCGCTGCGCGGCTGGCGGCAGGTGCCCCTGGTCAGCGCCCAGGTGCTGGTCGTGGATGGCAACATGCCCGCGCCCGAGGCTGCAGGGTGGATGCCCTGCGTGGTCTACGTGGGTGGAGTGCCCCAGGGACAGCACCTGGAGCGCACGCAGCAGCGACTGGCCACCTATCTGGACATGAATTTCACGCTGTCCGACCTGATCGACATGCTGGACCGGGCGGCCGTCTTCCTCATGGACTGGACGGTGCGCCAGCAGGTGGCGACGTCGCATACGCTGGCGCGGGCGCTGGACGATCTGCAGCAGCAGGGCGTGGACTGCCGCTACCGCTTCCAGCTCAAGGCCTGGGTGGCGCTGCCCGCGCCGTGGAACAACTCCGAATGCCTGCGTGCCCTGGCCATGCTGTGCCGTGGCCCCATGGAGGTGGCCCTGTTGTGCGAGCACAGCGGCATGCAGGCCCGCGCCGTGGCCGAACTGCTGCGCCATCCCCGGCTGCGCAGCCTGCTGGAGTGCAGCCTGCGGCCCGCGCGCGAAAACGATCTCCCGCCGCTGCGCGGCAGCCGCGCACAGGCGCCTGCCGCGGTGGCCGGCCTGCCGCGCCAGTGGGTGCAGAAGCTGGCCGGCTGGATCCGGCGCGGAGGAGTGGCATGAGCCTGTGGATGAACGCGCAGCCTGCTGCCGGGTTGGTACGGGTGAGCCTGGTGGGCCCCATGGGCATAGGCAAGACCACGGCCCTGCGCAGCCTGTGCGGCGCGTTGATGGCGGCGGCGGATGTGCCCAATCTGGACCGGGCCTCCCATTCCAAGGAATTCACCACGGTGGGTGCCGAGTTCGGCGAGATCGACCTGGGCGGTGGAGAGCGGCTGCAGCTGGTGGGCAGCCCGGGGCAGGAACGCTTCGACTTCGTGCGCCGCTGGGTGCTCAATGCCTCGGTGGGCGTGCTGCTGATGGTGGATGTCTGCGACGCCAGCGCACCGGACTACGCGGCGCAGTGCCTGGCCGAGATCGCCTCTCTGGAATCCGGGCCCCTGGTGGTGGTGGTCAGTTGCCGTGATGCCAGCGAGCAACAGCAGGAAGCATTCAGCAGCGCCTTGGCGGACAGAGGTCACGGTATAGTGCCTGTCATCCAGGCGGACCCCCGTGACCGGCAGCAGTTGCTGGATGCGCTGGGGGTGCTCGTTTCCTTGCTTTCCTTGCAAAGTCAGGTATGAAGACACCAACGCTTCCCCGGATTCCTCCCTCTCTGATCGAAGCTGGCAGCGATGTGCTCCACCGCGTGGTGGCGCCCCTGGAGGGCGTGCACATCGCCTTGCTGTGCACGCCTGACGGCTTCGAGATCACCTCCCTGCGGGTCAGGAGCGAACTGCCGACGGAGCGCCTGTCGGCCATGGCGGGCTCGCTCATGGCCATGGCCAGGGCCGTGGCCACCGAGATAGGCCACAAGTCCTGCCGGCGGCTGACCTTCGAGACCGAGCTGGGCACCGTCCTCTTCCAGGCCGTGGCCGGCAACCAGCCGGCCATCCTGTGCATGGTGGTCGATCAAAGCGCCCTGCTGGGCCGCGCGCTGTGGGCGGCGGGCGAAGTGGCCTCCGAACTGTCCCGTTCCTGATCCGCGGCATCCGCTGCAGAAGTTTGGTTTTCTTCCCCCGAGGAGCGGGCGCGGTGGTCCATCGCACAGCCTGCCCTTGCTATTTGAAAAGGTGGCATATGGCTTCGATACATGATTCTCTGAACGGCCTGCTGGGCATCGATGGCGCCCTGTGCGCGGCCCTGGTGGACAGCACCAGCGGCATGCTCATGGGCAGCGTAGGCTCCGGCCTCGACATGGAGCTGGCCGCTGCCGGCAACACGGAGGTGGTGCGCGCCAAGCTCAAGACCATGCGCATGCTCAAGCTCGATGACGCCATCGACGACATCCTGATCACCCTGACGCACCAGTACCACATCATCCGGCCCGTGGCCGCCCATGAAGGTGTGTTCTTCTACCTAGTGCTGGACAAGAGCCGCTCCAATCTGGCGCTGGCCCGCCGCAAGGTGCAGGACGTCGAGAAGGACCTGGCGCTGTAAGCGCACGCGCTTGTTGCGCTTACGCCCGACCTGCCGGATGCGGATTCCGGCAGGTTTTTTTTCGTCCGGCGTCCGCGCGGTGACACGGGCGCGCGGCAGCGGCACCGGCTTGCTGCCAGAATCGCCGCGTGCTGTCCGTCCTGCTGATCACCTTTCCCTTCTTCGCGCTTGTGGCCTGCGGCTTTGTGGCCACCTGGCGTGGCGTGCTGCCGCAGGCGGCGATACCGGGGCTCAACGCCTTCGTGCTGTATTTCGCGCTGCCCTGCATGCTGTTCCGCTTTGGCGCGCAGACGCCGATTGCCCAGCTGCTGGATGTGGGCGTCTCCGTGGTCTACCTGCTGTGCGCGCTGCTGATGGTGGGCGCCACCGTGGCGCTGACCGTGCGGCGCGTGGGCTGGAACGATGCGGCCTTTGGCGCGCTGGTGGCGGCCTTTCCCAACACCGGCTTCATGGGAGTGCCCATGCTGGTGGCGCTGCTGGGCGAGCGTGCGGCAGGCCCGGTCATCGTCACCATGGCCATCGACATGGTGGTGACCACTTCGCTGTGCATTGCGCTGTCGCGCCTGGGGCTGCCGGGCGGGCATGGTGTGTCCGTGGCGCTGCGCAGGGCGTTTGCCGGCATGGCCGCCAATCCCATGCCCTGGGCCATCGTGCTGGGTGGCGTGGCCTCGGCGGCAGGCTGGACGCTGCCCGGCCCCATCGACCGCACCGTGGCCATGCTGGCGGGCGCGGCCTCGCCCGTGGCGCTGTTCACCATTGGCGCCGTGCTGGCGCGCTCGCAGATGAACAGCCACGAGCGCGTGGCCGCGCGCGACTACGTGCCCATTGCGCTGGCCAAGCTGCTGGTCCACCCGCTGCTGGTCTGGGCCGTGGCCCGTGCGGCCATGGCGCTGGGCCTGCCGCTCGGCGAAGAGGCCTTTGTGGCGCTGGTGCTGCTGGCCGCGCTGCCCAGCGCCAGCAATGTATCGCTGCTGACCGAGCGCTTCGGGGCGCACGGCGGGCGCGTGGCCCGCATCATCCTGGTGTCCACGGTGCTGGCCTTCCTGAGCTTCTCGGGCGCCGTGGCGCTGATGACCTGAGCAGGCCCCGGGCACACCTGAGCGGCAGGCCCGGGGCGCACGGGCATGCTGGCGCTCACTACAATCCCGCCCATGTTTTTTCACCACCTCGACGGGATCGCATGAAATCCTCCCCCTCTGCCCCGGCAGGCGTTCCCGCGGGCGCGGCCCTGCTCTGGATGGTGACGCTGGCCTGCCTGCTCTGGGCCCTGGTGTCCTGGCTGGCCAATGGCAATCTGGACGGCTACCACGACATGCTGGAGAACTATGCCTGGGCCCAGCCGCTGCAGCTGGGCACGCACAAGCATCCGCCGTTCTTCGCCTGGGTGGTCGGCCTGTGGTTCATGGTGTTCCCGCAGAACGACGGCTTCTATCGCCTGCTGTCCTATGCCAATGTGGGCGTGGGCATCTGGGGCGTCTACGTGCTGGGCAGGCGCCTGGGGCTGGCGCGCCTGGCGCCGCTGGGCGCGGCCCTGTTGCTGTGGTGCTTTCCGTATACGACGCTGGCCGGCAAGTTCAACGCCAACAGCCAGCTGCTGTCCCTGTGGCCCTGGGCGGCGGCCCTGCTGCTGGCCAGCTGGCAGGAAAAGGGCGCGCGCGGCCTGGCCTTCAGCGTGGCGCTGGGCGTGGTCTCGGCCGCCTGCATGCTCAGCAAGTACTACAGCGGCGTGTTCCTGGCCGGTTTCCTGCTGCCCATCTTCCTGGTGCGTGAAGGGCGCCAGTGGCTGCTCACACCCCGGCCCTACGTGGCGCTGGCAGCCTTTGGCCTGGCGCTGGCGCCGCATGTGGCCTGGATTGCCCACCACCAGTGGGTGACGCTGGGCTATGCCATGGACCAGGGCGGCGGGCAGGTGGTGTGGGGCTATGTGCTGCGCTTTGCGCTGGCGCCCATCTTCTACTGGCTGCCGGCCTGGCTGGCCGTGTGCCTGGTGTATGGCTTCATGCAGGCCCGCCAGCAAGGCGGCGGCTGGCTGCGCTGGAGTGCGCGTTTCCTGCGCCGCAGCTGGTGCTGGCAGGGGCGCGGCGACACGCTGTTCTGGCTGGCCCTCATGCCCTGGCTTGCGACGCTGGGCTTTGGCGCCACCGGCGTGGTGGAGCTGTCCACGCCCTGGGCCATTCCCATCGGCTATGCCTTCGTGCTGCTGTGGCTGCGCAACCTGGACGCCGAGGCGCCCGCCGTGACGCAGGCCGCCCTGGCCGCGCTGCGCCGCGCCTGGTGGCCGAGCATGGCCGTGGTGCTGGTGATTGGCGTGGCCGCGGGTTGGGGCAATGCGCGCAAGAGCAGCTCCGACTACTACCGCCCCGCGGCCGATGCGGCGCAGGCCATCGTGCTGTCCTGGAACCAGCGCCACCCGCAGCAGCCGCTGCAGTGGGTGGGCGGCGACTGGGCGGAAAACGCCATGCTGTCTTTCTATGCCCAGCCGCATCTGCGCACCATTCCCGGCCTGCCCGACAGCGAATATGCGCGCGTGCTGGCGCTGCCGGACTGGCGCCAGCAGCCCGGGCTGCTGCTGTGCCCGCGCGGCCCGGTGGCCAGCGAGCCCGGCCCGACCGCGAAATCGCGCGATTGCGAGCAGCAGGCGCAGGCCTGGCTGGCGAAGCTGGGCCTGCCACAGGAGGCGCGTGTGCTCACGGTGCAACGCTCGGGCTGGCGTTTTCCTCGGCCCAGTCCCTATGCCTATGCGGTTTTTGACGTGTTGCCGCGCGCGGGCAGCCAGCCCGCTGACAATGCTGGCCTATGACCGAATTGCATGCTGACATTGCTCCGGCCGCTCCCAAGGGGATGCTGCCGCGCCCCCCGCTGCGGCTGAGCTGCGTGGTGCCAGCCCACAATGAAGAGGGCAACCTGGAGGCGTTCCTGCGCGCCCTGGACGCGACGGTGCGCACGCTGACGCCCGACTACGAGCTGATCGTCGTCAACGACGGCAGCCGTGACGCCACGCACGAGATCGCGCTGCGCATGGCCCAGGAACTGCCCGTGCGCTATCTGGCGCTGTCGCGCAACTTCGGCAAGGAGGCGGCGCTGTCGGCCGGCATAGACCATGCGCGCGGCAACGCCGTGGTGCTGATCGACGCCGACTTCCAGCATCCGCTGGAGATGCTGCCCCAGATGTGCGAGCTGTGGCAGTCCGGCTACGACATGGTCTATGGCGTGATCGCCGACCGGGGCGCCGAAAGCGGCGCCAAGCGCGTGGGCACCAATCTGTTCTACCGGCTCATGAATGCCGGCAACCTGGTGAAGATCCCGCCCAATGCCGGCGACTTCCGCTGGCTGGACCGCTGCGTGGCCGACGCGCTCAAGGCCCTGCCGGAGAGCCACCGCTTCATGAAGGGCCTGTACGCCTGGGTGGGCTTCAAGGCCGCGGCCCTGCCGTTCGTGCCGGCCGACCGCACGGCCGGAGCGTCCAGCTTCAATTTCCGGCGCCTGGGCTCGCTGGCCCTGCTGGGGCTGACCTCGTTCACCACCTTGCCGCTGCGCGTGTGGAGCGTGGTGGGCGGGATCATCTCGCTGGCGGCCCTGCTCTACGGGCTGTGGATCACCATGGAGACGCTGATCTTCGGCAACCCGCTGGACGGCTGGCCCACGCTGGCGGCCAGCATCATGCTGTTCTCGGGCGTGCAGCTGATGTCCATCGGCATCCTGGGCGAGTACATCGGCCGCATCTACGACGAGGTCAAGCGCCGTCCCACCTACCTGCTGGCGCGCGACGAAGACCGCAGCCCGCTGGCGCCACGGGACTAGCCATGCACGACGTGATCGCACAACTGCGCCGCCTGCCGCAGGCGCTGCAGTTCGTGCTGGTAGGGGGCTGCGCGGCCGCCACGCACCTGGCCGTGGTCGCCCTGCTGGTGCAACGGGTGGGCATGGCGCCGCTGCATGCCAACGTGCTGGCCTTTCTCGTGGCCTTCGTGGTCAGCTACAACGGCCATGCGCTGTTCACCTTCGTGCAGGCCGGGGCGCAAGGCTGGGCCGTGGCCGGCAAGTACTTCGCCGTGGCCTGTGCCTCCTTCGTGGCCAACGAGCTGCTGTACTGGGTGGCCCTGCACTGGCTGCACTGGCACTATTTCTGGAGCCTGGCCCTGGTGCTGGTGCTGGTGGCGGTGGGCACCTTCGTCTTCGCCAAGTTCTGGGCCTTTGCGGCCCCCGGCCGCAAGGAATCCTCATGAACACCGTACCTGCCAGAAACAACGGGGAGAAGGCCTCGGCCAGAACCGTCGTCCTGTGCGCCGACGACTATGCGCTGCACCCCCTGGTCGATGAAGCCGTGGAGCAGCTCACGCTGCAGGGCCGGCTGTCGGCCACCAGCTGCATGACCACCTCGCCGCACTGGAGGCAGGCCGCCAGGCGCCTGCCCGCGCTGCGCCCGCGCCTGTCGCTGGGCCTGCACTTCAACCTGACCGAAGGCCACGGCCTGCAGCCCGCCGCCGGCATCGGTGCCGTGATCGCGCGCGCCTATGCCGGCGCACTCGGCGGCGCCGCCATGCGTGACGCCTGGCGCCGCCAGCTCGACGCCTTCGAGGACGCGCTGGGCATGGCCCCCGACTTCATCGACGGCCACCAGCACGTGCACCAGCTCCCCGGAGTGCGTGCCGCGCTGGTGCAGGAATTGCGCCAGCGCTATGGCGACAACGCCGACGACCTGCCCTGGGTCCGCTCCACCACCCCGGCCGGCCAGCTCTGGCGCGACCCCAAGGCCGCCATCATCGCCCTGCTGGGCGGCTGGACCACCACCCGCCGCCTGCGCCGCCAGGGCGTGCCGCTCAACCACGGCTTCGGCGGCGTCTACGCCTTCGACCAGCCCACGCCCGAAGGCTATGGCCGCCACATGGCCCAATGGCTGGCCCAGCTGCAGCCCGGCAGCCTCATGATGTGCCACCCCGCCACCGCCCCCGTCCAGGGCGACGCCATAGGCGCCCAGCGCGCCGTCGAATACGCCTACCTGCGCTCCGACGCCTTCGCCCAGGCCCTGGAACAAGCGCACTGCCACATCGCCCAAGGCCCCCTGACCCCGCTGTTCACATCGAACTAAGAAGCGGCAATAGAAAAAGCCCGGCCAAAAATGACCGGGCTTTCAGGGCGCAACGCAAAAAACCGACGAGGCCCAAAGCAAGGGACAGCAAGCAAGGGCCGCCCCGCAGCGAGGCTGTCGTCCCCCTCCCCCGCGAAGCGGGTAGAGAGGGGGAAGGCGCGCCAGCGCCTCAGGGGGTGCTTTATCAGTACTCCCAGAAGATGCGCTGCAACTGCTTCGTGTCCTGCGTCTTGGTCAGGGCCACGGCGGCCAGCAGGCGCGCCTTCTGCGGGTTCAGGTCATGGGCGACGACCCAGTCGTACTTGTCATCGGGCTGCTCGGCATTGCGCAGCACGAAGCCGGCCGGCACGCGCGAGCTGCGCACCACGATCACGCCCTTTTGGCGCAGTTCATTGAGCTTGGGCACGATGCGGTCGGCCACCGAGCCATTGCCCGTGCCTGCATGCACGATGGCCTTGACGCCGGCCTTGCCCAGCGCGTCGATGGCCGTGGCGGGCACGTTGCCGTAGCCATAGACGATGTCCACGGCGGGCAGGTCGGTGATCTGCTCGATGTTGAACTCGCTGCCCCTGGTGTGGCGCTTGACGGGGGCGCGGAACCAGTAGGTCTTGCCCTCGACCACCATGCCCAGCGGGCCCCACTGGCTGGCGAAGGCATTGGTCTTGATGTTGGTGAGCTTGGCGACATCACGCGCGGAGTCGATGTTGTCGTTCATGCTGACCAGCACGCCCTTGCCCGCCGAGTCCTTGGACGCAGCCGTGGCCACGGCGCCCAGCAGGTTCAGCGCGCCGTCGGCCGAGATGGCCGTGCCGGGGCGCATGGAGCCGACCATGACGATGGGCTTGTCGGTGGGCACCACCAGGTTCAGGAAGTAGCCGGTTTCCTCCAGCGTGTCCGTGCCGTGGGTGACGACGATGCCGTCCACGCCGGGCTGCTTGGCCAGCTCATTGACGCGGCGGGCCAGCGTCAGCAGTTCCTTGTTGGTGAAGCTCTCGGAGGCGATCTGGAAGACCTGCTCGCCGGACACGTTGGCGATGTTGCTCAGCTCGGGCAGGCCGGCCAGCAGCTTGTCCACGGGCACCTTGGCGGCCGTGTAGGTGGCGCTGTTGACGGCGCTGGCGCCCGCACCGGCAATGGTGCCGCCCGTGGCCAGGACGACCACGTTGGGCTTGCCGGCCTGTGCGGTGGGAGCGGGTGCAGGGGCGGTCGCCGTGGCGGGCGCTGCGGCTGCGGGGGCCTGGCTGGCGCCGGGCTGGGACGCGCAGCCTGCCAGCGCAAGCGCGACGGCCATCAAGGTCATACGGAAGGGGGTGAACGGCATGTATCGCTCCTGGAAAGGCATTGAATGATCCAGCCTTGTGGGCTGAATGCGGCACGATGCAATAAACATGCCCCGCCTGCATCAGCGCAAATCCCGATGGGAGCGGCGCGGCGAATGCGCTAAAAGCGCTTCCGAAAAAGGAGCGGTGAACGCTTTGCGGGATTGCGCCCAAGGCCTGAAAGGCTTGAGGTTTTTTGAGGCCGTTCCAGAGGCCGTACCACGCTCAGATGGCCAGCGGGTCCACGTCCACCAGCCAGCGCACCAGGGCGCGGTGCCCGGGCTGTGCCCTGATCCAGTGCAGGTGCGCCTGCCAGGCCCAGAGAAAGCGCAGCAGGGCGGGCCGCTGGGCCGACTCGATCAGCATCTGCGCGCGCTCCACATTGGCCACGCGCTGCACGGACATGGGAATGGGCGGGTAGAGAAAGACATCGTCCACATGGGGCAGGCCGGCCTGGCGGGCGGCCTCGGCCGCAGCGGCCAGGAAGGCCTGGGCGGCTTCCTGCGTGCGCGCATCGGCCCGCACGATGGCCTGGAAGGCGAAGGGCGGCATGCCCGCATCGCGCCGCTCGCGCAACTGGCGCGCGGCGAAGGCCGGGTAGTCGTGCGAGCGCAGCGCGGTGTAGACGGGGTGGGACGGGTCGTGCGTCTGTATCCACATCTCCGGGTGGCTGCCCTGGGCGGCCACGTAGTGCGCGTCGCGCCCTGCGCGGCCGGCGGCCTGCATCAGCAGGCTGAACAGGCGCTCGGGCGCTCGGTAGTCGCTGGAGAAAAGAGCGCTGTCGGGCTGCACGGCCGCCACCAGGGTGATGCGCCGGAAGTCATGGCCCTTGGCCACCATCTGGGTGCCCACCAGCACGTCGATGTCGCCCGCATGCACCTGGGCCAGTTGCTCCTCCAGCGCGCCCTTGGCGCGCGTGGTGTCGGCGTCGATGCGCGCCACGCGGGCGGGCTCGCGGTCGGGGCGCTGCACATTGCGCAGCAGGCGGGCCAGTTCTTCCTCCAGCTGCTCCGTGCCCTTGCCCAGCGGCAGGATGTCGGGATTGCCGCAGCCGGGGCAGGCCATGGGTACGCGCTGGGTGTAGCCGCAGTGGTGGCAGCGCAGCGTGCGGTCGGCCTTGTGGAAGACCTGGTGGGCGCTGCAGTGCGGGCAGTCGCTTTTCCAGCCGCAGTCGGCGCAGAACAGCACGGGCGCGAAGCCGCGGCGGTTGAGCAGCACCAGGCTTTGCTCGCCGCGCTGCACGCGCTCGGTGATGGCATCGATCAGCGGCGGCGAGAACACGGCCTTGCGCGGCTGCTGGCCCATGTCCACCAGGCGCACGCGCGGCAGGGCGGCCGCGCCGATGCGGCTGGGCATGTGCAGGCGCAGGTAGCGGCCGCCCTGCGGCTCGTCGGCATTGGGCGGGCGGCTGGCGTGCCAGCTCTCCAGCGACGGCGTGGCACTGCCCAGGATGACCTTGGCGCCGGTATCGCGCGCACGCCAGATGGCCAGGTCGCGCGCCGAGTAGCGTGCGCCTTCCTGCTGCTTGTAGCTGGCGTCGTGCTCCTCGTCCACCACGATCAGCGACAGGCCCGGCAGGCTGGCGAAGACCGACATGCGCGTGCCCAGCACGATGCGCGCCACGCCGGTGTGCGCGGCCAGCCAGCTCTTGAGCCGCTGGGGGTTGGTCATTGCGCTGTGCATGCTGACCACGCAGTCGGCGCCGTACTGCGGCGCGAAGCGCTCCGTGAAGCGCTGCTCCAGCTGGGGCGTGAGGTTGATCTCGGGCACCATCACCAGCACCTGGGCGCCGGGGTCGGCGTCCAGTGCGGCCTGGGTGGCTCTCAGATAGACCTCGGTCTTGCCGCTGCCCGTGCTGCCGAAGAGCAGAAAGGGGCCGGGATGGGCGGCGATCTGCGTGAAGACGTCGGCCTGCTCGGCACTGAGGACGATGGGGGGAATGTCTGCGGCGGCCGGGGCCGGTGCGAGCGCTGATGCAGGTGCTGATGCAGGCGCAGTGCCAGGCGCCTGTTCCGCCTGCTCCTCTTTTGCAGCCTTGGCCGCTCTCTTCGCCGCGGCCTTGGTCGGCCTGAGCCGGCGCGCCAATTGCTCGGCCGTCATCTCGCGCAGTTGCGGGGGCAGGGCCGTCACGGCGATTTCGCCCACGCTGCGCTGGTAGTAGTAGGCGGCGAAGGCCACCAGCCGGCGCCAGGCGGCCGGCAGCGGCGCAATGCCCTGCAGCACGGCGGCGACGGGGCGCAGCTCCACGCCTTCGGGCATGGCGGCGGGGCGGGGCGGGGCGTCCCAGACCACGCCCAGCAGGTCCCGGCGACCCAGGGGCACGCGCACCAGGGTGCCCGCCTCCAGGGGCTGGTCGCAGGTGTAGCTCAGCAGTTCGCCCACGGCGCTGTGCGCCGGCGTCTGGACGGCGACATGGACGGTGTGGGCGGGGAGGGACATGCGAATGCGGGGAAAGCGGGGCCTGAAAACGCGGGCGCCGCACGGCAGGGCCTGCGGCAACCAAGCCGCCAAGCATAAGCCTTTGGCGCTGCCCGGAGCCTGGGTGCGGCGTTCTACACCAGACGCCCCGGCCGGTGACTGCGGGTTTCTGGGTATATCGTCAATTTCTGTGGATAACTTTGTGGGGATTATTCGGATCTATGGGCATGCACCTGCTTATCCGGCCTTGCCAATCGGTGCATGCTGAAAATGTTGCTATCAAAAAAATTATTCAAAAACAATGGCTTATATCGATATGTCGCCGGCGTGCAGGCGCGGGTGACAACTGCAACTCCTAGGGCCTCGCTCGGATTTTTCTGTGCATAAGATGGTCTGTGGCCATCTTGTGCAGCAAGCGGCTGTCGGGTACCCGGCTTGTGGACAGCGGGGCCTTGCCGGGCCGTTGGCGGCCCCGGCAGGGGCCGGCGCTGCGCTGGCGTCCGGCCCTGGGGTTCGGGAGAAGCGGGGGCGGGGAGGCGGCTCGCTCAGCGCTGGCGCAGGGCGCGCGAATGGCTGTGCACGGTCTCCACCAGCGCCGCCACATGCTCGGGCGGCGTGAACTGGCTGATGCCGTGGCCCAGGTTGAAGATGTGCGTGGGGCCCGTGGTGGTCCTGTCGGTGTGCGGGGCGCCGAAGCTGTCGAGCACGGCGCGCGCCTGCTCGGCCACGCGCTCGGGCGGTGCGAACAGCACATTGGGGTCGATGTTGCCCTGCAGCGCCTTGCCGGGGCCGCCCACCTCGCCGCCGACGATGGCGCGGGCGCGGGCCAGGTTGGCCGTCCAGTCCAGGCCCAGCACCTCGCAGTCCAGGTCCTTCATGTCGGGCAGCCAGATGCCGCCGCCCTTGGTGAAGACGATGCGCGGCACGTCCTGCCCATCGACGCCCGTGCGCTTGAGTCCGGCCAGCACGCGCTTGGTATAGGCCAGGCTGAATTCCTGGAAGGCGCCGTCGGCCAGCACGCCGCCCCAGCTGTCGAACACCATCACGGCTTGGGCGCCCGCATCGATCTGGGCGTTGAGGTAGGCGGCCACGCTGTCGGCGTTGATGGCCAGGATGCGGTGCATCAGGTCGGGGCGCGCATACATCAGGCTCTTGACCAGGCGGTAGTCGTCGCTGCCCTTGCCCTCGACCATGTAGCAGGCCAGGGTCCAGGGGCTGCCCGAGAAGCCGATCAGCGGCACGCGGCCATCGAGCGCGCGGCGGATGCTGGTCACGGCGTCGAACACATAGCGCAGCTTGTCCATGTCGGGCACGGCCAGCTCGGCCACGGCGGCCTCGTCGCGCACCACCTTGGCAAAGCGCGGGCCTTCGCCTTCGGCAAAGGACAGGCCCAGGCCCATGGCGTCGGGCACGGTCAGGATGTCGGAGAACAGGATGGCCGCGTCCAGCGGGAAGCGCTCCAGAGGCTGCAGCGTGACCTCGGTGGCGTAGTCCACGTTGGTGGCCAGGCCCATGAAGCTGCCGGCCCGGGCGCGCGTGGCCTTGTATTCGGGGAGATAGCGGCCCGCCTGGCGCATCAGCCACAGCGGCGTGTAGTCGGTGGCCTGGCGCCGGCAGGCGCGCAGGAAGGTGTCGTTGGTCAGGGGGGCGAAGCTCATGGTGGGCGATTGTCGCCGAGTCGGCTTCGCCAGGCTGTCGCGATGCCCGAGCAGCGCAGGGCGTCTTGCCTCGGGTTAACCCTGGTCAATATCGGCGGCAACGGGCTTTTTGAGGCCGCTACATTGTGCGGCGTGCGTTCCGCACGGGAATCCGTCCATGCAAGGAGAGAGTTTGCGATGCAGCGAAGAACCCTGACCCAGATCCTGGCCCTGGCCCCGGCTGTTTCGGCCGCCAACTGGCTGGCTGGAAGTGCCACGGCGGCCGAGCCGCTGTTTCCGGGAAAGGCGCCGCTGCGCATCGTCGTGGGCTACCCGCCCGGTGGCGCCACCGACCGCGTGGCGCGCATCGTTGCCGACAAGCTGCAGGCGCGCGTGGGCTCGCCCGTGGTGGTGGAGAACAAGCCCGGCGCGGGCGGCCGCCTGTCGGCCCAGTATGTGAAGAACGCGCCGGCCTCCCAGCCCGCGCTGCTGCTGGCCAACCCGGCCGTGATGCTGGTGGCGCCCCTGGTGTTCCCCGACTCGGGCTACGACCCCGACAAGGACTTCCGCCCGGTCAGCGAGGTCAATCGCTACGAATTCGGCGTGGCCGTGGCCAGTGCCGTGCCCGTCAGGCAGCTGTCGCACCTGCTGGCCTGGCTGCGTGCCAATCCGCAGCAGGCCAACGTGGGCGTGCCGGCCACGGGCAGCCTGCCGCACTTCTTCTCGCTGATGCTGGGCGAGGCCGCCAAGGTCCGGACCGAAACCGTGGGCTACAAGGGCTCGGCCCCGCTGCTGACCGACCTGGTGGGCGGCCAGGTGCCGCTGGCCATCGACACCTTCGACGTGCTGCTGCCCCAGCACGAGGCCGGCAAGATCCGCGTGCTGGCCGTGTCGGGCGAGCGCCGCAGCACCATGGCGCCGGACATTCCCACGCTCAAGGAATCGGGCCTGAACCTATCGGGCATGGGCTGGAACACCTTGTTCGCGCCGCAGAGCATGGCGCCCGACATTGCCGAGCGCCTGTCGCGCATGGTGCAGGAGATCATGAAGGAGCCCGACACGCGCCAGAAATTCGAGGCCAGCCGGCTGACCCCGGTCTCCAGCAGCAGCGCGCAGACGGCCGAGATGCTCAAGGCCTACCGCGCGCAGTGGACGCCGGTGGTACAGCGCTCGGGCTTCAAGCCCTGAACCTTCAAGAAAAATGGCCCGTGCGGGCCTTTTTTCATCGCCGGGCCGCCCCAAGATGAAAAACGCCCCCTCGGGGGGCAGCGTGGGGGTCATTTTTCATGGGGTCTAGGGGTTTCCTCGGTGCCTGGGCGCTTGTGGTGGAAAGGGTCTGGCGACTAACATTTACCGACCATTCGGTAAATTATGTTTGATCTGCCGCATAAAGACGGCAGACAGGCCACGGAGACTTCCATGCCCCCATCGCTGGTTCTGGTTGAGCAGCAAGACGCCGTCCGCACCCTGGTGCTCAATCGCCCCGACGCGCTCAACAGCTTCAATGCGCAACTGCACGAGCAGCTGCTTTCGGCCCTGGAGCAGGCCGCCGGCGATGCCACGGTGCGCTGCGTGGTGCTCACGGGCGCGGGGCGCGGCTTTTGCGCGGGCCAGGACCTGTCCGACCCCGAGGCGGCGCCCGACCAGAACCTGGGCGACCTGATCGAGCGCCGCTACCAGCCGCTGTGCCTGCGGCTCAAGTCCATGCCCGTGCCCGTGGTGGCCGCCGTCAACGGCGTGGCCGCAGGCGCGGGCGCCAATATCGCGCTGGCCTGCGACCTGGTGCTGGCCGCGCGCTCGGCCAGCTTCATCCAGGCCTTTGCCAAGATCGGCCTGGTGCCCGACTGCGGCGGCACCTGGCTGCTGCCGCGCCTGGTGGGCCGTGCGCGCGCCCTGGGCCTTGCGCTGCTGGGCGACAAGCTGCCTGCGGCCGAGGCCGAACGCATCGGCCTGATCTGGCGCTGCGTGGAAGATGCCGATTTGCGCAACGAAGCCCAGGCCCTGGCCCAGCGCCTGGCCTCCATGCCCGTGCGGGCCCTGGCGCGCACGCGGGAGGCCATGGACTCGGCCCAACTGCTGGACTACGAGCATGCGCTCACGCGCGAGGCGCGCCAGCAGGGCCAGCTGGGCGCGGCCCACGACTACCAGGAGGGCGTGGCCGCCTTCCTGGGCAAGCGGGCTGCCGTGTTCTCGGACCGTTGAGGAGCGGCGCCATGCAAGACACCCACACCCCGGACGAAGCCGCACAGCGCCTGGCCGAACAGGTGCGCGACGGCATGCTGGCGCGCGACCGCGCCGCGCAAGGCCTGGGCCTGCGCATCACGGACATCGCCCCCGGCGCGGCGCGCATGGAGATGGCTGTGCGCGACGACATGCTCAACGGCTTCGACATCTGCCACGGCGGCTTCATCACGGCGCTGGCCGACACGGCCTTTGCCTATGCCTGCAATGCGCGCAACGAGATGACGGTGGCCTCGGGCCTGAGCGTGGACTTCGTCGCGCCCGGCCGGCCCGGCGACGTGCTCACGGCCCAGGCCCGCGAAGTCTCGCGCGCAGGCCGCACCGGCGTCTATGACGTGCAGGTCACCAACCAGCGCCAGGAAGTGATCGCGCTGTTCCGTGGCCGCTCGCACAGCTTCAAGGGCCGGCCCACCGTGCCCGGCCTGACAGAGCCCGCCTGAAGAGGTCCGCCATGTCCCTGCAGCGCCCCGCCCCCGGCGACCTCGACCCCATCGAAACCGCCAGCCGCGACGAGATCGCCTCGCTGCAGCTGCTGCGCCTGCGCTGGTCGCTGCAGCATGCCTACGACGACGTGCCGCACTACCGCCGCGCGTTCGATGAGAAGGGCGTGCATCCGTCCGACCTGCGCACGCTGTCCGACCTGGCCCGCTTTCCCTTCACCACCAAGAAGGACCTGCGCGAGAACTACCCGTTCGGCATGTTCGCCGTGCCGCGCCAGAAGGTGGCGCGCGTGCATGCCTCCTCGGGCACCACGGGCAAGCCCACGGTCGTGGGCTACACGTTGAATGACATCGACAACTGGGCGAATCTGGTGGCGCGCTCCATCCGCGCGGCGGGCGGGCGGCCTGGCGACATGGTGCATGTGGCCTACGGCTATGGCCTGTTCACGGGCGGCCTGGGCGCGCACTACGGAGCCGAGCGCGCGGGCTGCACCGTGGTGCCCATGTCGGGCGGGCAGACCGAAAAGCAGGTGCAGCTGATCCAGGACTTTCGGCCCGACATCATCATGGTCACGCCCAGCTACATGCAGGTGATCGTGGAGGAGATGCAGCGCCAGGGCCTGGACCCGCGCGAGAGCTCGCTCAAGATCGGCATCTTCGGCGCCGAGCCCTGGACCGAGGCCATGCGCCGCGAGATCGAGGGCAAGGCGGGGCTGGATGCCGTGGACATCTACGGCCTGTCCGAAGTCATGGGCCCGGGCGTGGCCAGCGAATGCGTGGAGAGCAAGGACGGGCCGGTGATCTGGGAAGACCATTTCTACCCCGAGATCATCGACCCCGACACGGGCGAGGTGCTGCCCGACGGAAGCGAGGGCGAGCTGGTCTTCACGTCGCTGTCCAAGGAGGCCATGCCCATCGTGCGCTACCGCACGCGGGACCTGACACGGCTGCTGGCGCCGACCTCGCGCAGCTTCCGGCGCATGGGCAAGATCGTTGGGCGCAGCGACGACATGCTCATCATTCGCGGCGTGAACCTGTTTCCCACGCAGATCGAGGAGATCGTGCTGCAGAACGCCCAGCTGTCGGGCCAGTACCAGCTGGTGGTCACGCGCGACGGCAACCTGGACCGGCTGGCCGTGCGCTGCGAGATGCAGCCGGGCACGCAGGGCGACACCGAGGCGCTGGCACTGTGGGTGCAGCAGCGCATCAAGACCCTGGTCGGCGTGAGCGCCGAGGTCGAGGTGCTGCGACCCGATTCCATAGAGCGCACCCTGGTGGGCAAGGCCCGCCGCGTGATCGACCACCGCAGCCGCTGAGCGCGCACAGGAGTCCCATGGCCCGAGGCCGATCTTCCGGATACGACGACCAGCGCGAACTGATCCTGGGCCATGCCGCCGCGCTGTTCGCGCGCAGCGGCTACCCCGGCACTTCGATGAACGAGGTGGCCCAGGCCTGCGGCCTGTCCAAGCCCACCATCTACCACTACTTCCGCGACAAGTACGCGCTGCTGGTGGACATCACCGACGGCCACATGACGCGGCTGCAGTCCCTGGTGGACGAAGTACAGGCCATGGGCCTGCCGCCCGAGCCGCGGCTGCGCATGCTGATCGAGCGCTTCGTGCAGGAGTACGCCCATGCCCGCCATGCCCACCGCGTGCTGACCGAGGACGTGCGCTTCCTGCAGGACAACGACCGCCAGCGCGTGCTGGGCAAGGAGCGCGCCGTGGTCGAAACCTTTGCCCAGGCGGTGGCCCAGCTGCGGCCGGACGCCGATGGCGCGGGCCTGTCCAAGGCGCTGGCCATGCTGCTGTTCGGGATGATGAACTGGATGTTCACCTGGCTGCGGCCCGACGGCTCGCTGGACCACGAGGCCATGGCCCCCGTGGTGGCCGACCTGTTCCTCGGAGGCCTGCCGGCCGTGCAGACCCCAGGCAAACCCGGGCATCAAACCGCTGGCAAAAAAATAGTTACCACGGTAAATTGTGGCGCCTGAAGGTGCCACGCCCCATCCAACACAAGGAGACAGACATGAAGCGTTTGACGAAACTGGGCCTGCTGGCCGCGACCCTGGCCACGGTCTGGGGCTCGGCCCTGGCCGACATCAATGTGGGCGTGGTGGTCTCGGCCACCGGACCGGCGGCCTCCCTGGGCATTCCCGAAAAGAACACCGTGGCGCTGATGCCGCGCACGGTGGCGGGCCAGAAGGTCAACTACATCATCCTGGACGACGCCTCCGACACCACGGCGGCCGTGGCCAACACGCGCAAGCTGATCAGTGAGAGCAAGGTCGATGTCATCCTGGGCTCCAGCATCACGCCCAACTCGCTGGCCATGGTGGACGTGGTCTCCGAGGCCAAGACGCCCATGATCACGCTGGCCGCCTCGGCCAAGATCGTCGAGCCCATGGATGCCAAGAAGTTCTGGGTCTTCAAGACGCCCCAGCACGACGCCATGATGGCCGCCGCCATCGGCGAGCACATGGCCAAGGCCGGCATCAAGACCGTGGGCTACATCGGCTTCAACGACGCCTACGGTGAAAGCTGGCTGCAGGAGTTCCGCAAGGTGGCCGAGGCCAAGGGCATCAAGCTCACCGCCACCGAGGCCTATTCGCGCAGCGATACCTCGGTCACGGGCCAGACGCTCAAGCTCATGTCCGCCAAGCCCGATGCGGTGCTGATCGCAGGCTCGGGCACGCCGGCCGCGCTGCCGCAGAAATCGCTCAAGGAGCGCGGCTACCAGGGCAAGATCTACCAGACCCACGGCGTGGCCAATGCCGACTTCCTGCGCGTGGGCGGCAAGGATGTGGAAGGCACGCTGCTGCCCGCCGGCCCCGTGCTGGTGGCCCACCAGCTGCCCGACAGCAACCCGGTCAAGAAGTCTGCCGTCTCCTATGTGGAAGCCTACGAGGCCGCCAACGGCAAGGGCACGGCATCGACCTTTGGCGCGCATTCCTGGGATGCGGGCCGCGTGCTCGAAGCAGCGATTCCTGCCGCGCTCAAGAAGGCCCAGCCCGGCACGGCCGAGTTCCGCGCCGCCCTGCGCGATGCGCTGGAGCAGACCAAGGACGTGGCCGGCGCCCACGGCATCTTCAACATGACGCCCACCGACCACCTGGGCCTGGACCAGCGCGCGGCCGTCATGGTCAAGATCGAGAACGGCACCTGGAAGTACCAGCCCTGAACCTGCGGGCCTGAGGCCGCAGCGGCTGCCGCACCTGGCGGCGGCCGCTGTGGCGCTCGGCCGCGCCTGCTCGAAAGTCGATCATGGATCTGCAAATCGCCCTGCTGCTGGGGCAGGACGGCATCGTCAACGGCGCCGTCTACGGCCTGATGGCGCTGGCCCTGGTGCTGGTGTTCTCGGTCACCCGCATCATCTTCATTCCGCAGGGCGAGTTCGTCGCCTTCGGCGCGCTCACCCTGGCCATGATGCAGGCCGGCCGCGTGCCCACCACGCTGTGGCTGCTGCTGGCCCTGGCCGCCGCCGTGCTGGTGGTGGACCTGCTGCGCTGGCGTGCGGGCAGCCAGGTGAGCTGGCCTGCCACCTTCCTGTGGTGCCTGGCGCTGCCGGCCATTGCCGTGGCCCTGGCCTGGGGGCTGCGCCCGTCCTCGCTGATGCTGCAGGCGCTGGCCACCCTGGTGCTGATCACGCCCATGGGGCCGCTGCTGTACCGCCTGGCCTACCGGCCGCTGGCCCATGCCTCGGTGCTGATGCTGCTTATCGTCTCGGTGGCCATGCACGGCGTGCTGGTCGGCCTGGGGCTGCTGTTCTTCGGTGCCGAAGGCTCGCGCACCCCCGCGTTTTCCGAGGCGCAGCTGCGCCTGGGCGACATCACGATCTCGGGCCAGTCCCTGGTGGTGGTGGGCGTGACCCTGGTGCTGGTGGCCCTGCTGTTCGTGTTCTTCGAGCGCTCCATGATCGGCAAGGCGCTGCGCGCCACGGCCATCAACCGCGTGGGTGCACGCCTCATGGGCATTCCCACGGCCATGGCCGGCGACGTGAGCTTTGCGCTGGCCGCGCTGATCGGCGCCATCTCCGGCCTGCTGATCGCGCCGCTGACCACGGTGTACTACGACACCGGCTTTCTGATCGGCCTCAAGGGCTTCGTGGCCGCCATCGTGGGCGGGCTGGCCAGCTACCCGCTGGCCCTGGCCGGCGCGCTGCTGGTCGGGCTGCTGGAGGCCTTCTCGTCGTTCTGGGCCAGTGCCTACAAGGAGGTGCTGGTGTTCACGCTGATCATCCCGGTGCTGTGGTGGCGATCGCGCAATAGCCACCATGTGGAGGAAGAAGAATGAGCGCCCCCGTTTCCTCGCAGGCCACGGCGCCTGCCAAGGCCGCCTCGGGCGGCATCAGCACGCGCGTGCTCACGGTGGCCGCCATTGCGCTGCTGGCCGCGTCCTGGGGCTTTCTGCCTGATTTCACCGTCGTCATCCTCAGCTACATCGGCCTGTTCGCCATGGTGGCCGCAGGCCTGGTGATGCTGACCGGCGTGGGCGGCATGACCTCGTTCGGCCAGGCGGCCTTCGTGGGCATCGGCGCCTATGCCACGGCCTGGGTCTGCACGGCGCCTGCCTCGGTGGCCGCGCTGGGCGGGCTGGTGGGCGCGGCGGGCCTGCCCTGGGTGGGCCTGGCGCTGGGCCTGCTCATCACCTTCGTCGTGGCCTGGCTGCTGGGCGCGGTCACGGTCAAGCTGCAGGGCCACTACCTGCCGCTGTGCACCATCGCCTGGGGGCTGAGCCTGTACTACCTGTTCGGCAACATGGAGTTCCTGGGCGGGCAGACCGGCATCACGGGCATTGCGCCGCTGGTGATCGGCGGCGTCTCGCTGGCCTCGCCGCGCGCCATGGGCGTGGTGATCTGGGCCGTGCTGCTGGTGGCGCTGTGGCTGCTGCACAACCTGCTGGACTCGCGCGAGGGCCGGGCCATCCGCGCGCTGCGCGGCGGCCGCGTCATGGCCGAATCCATGGGCATCGACACGGCGCACTACCGCGTCAAGCTCTTCGTGCTGGCGGCCCTGCTGGCCACGCTGTCGGGCTGGCTCTACGCCCACATGCAGCGCTTCGTGAGCCCGGCGCCCTTCAACCTCAACGTGGGCATCGAGTACCTGTTCATGGCCGTGGTGGGCGGCGCCGGCCACCTGTGGGGCGCGGTGCTGGGCGCCACGCTGATCACCCTGGTCAAGCAAAAGCTGCAGGACATATTGCCGGCCCTGCTGGGCACCAGCGGCAACTTCGAGGTCATCGTCTTCGGCCTGCTGATGGTGCTGGTGCTGCAGCGCTTTGCAGAAGGCCTGTGGCCCACGCTGCAGGCGCTCACGGCACGCTGGGTGCGCCGGCCCGTTTCCGATCTGAAGCTGGCGGACGCGGCGCCGCTGGCGCAGCGCGCGCTGCCCGCTACGGGCCAGGTGCTGCTGGCGGCCGAGCATGTGACCAAGCGCTTCGGCGGCCTGGTGGCCAACAACGATGTGGCCATGACGCTCAAGGCCGGCGAGGTGCATGCGCTGATCGGCCCCAACGGCGCGGGCAAGAGCACTTTCTTCAACATGATCTCGGGCGTGGACTCGCCCACCGAGGGCCAGGTGCGCTTCATGGACCAGGCCATGAACGATGCGCCCTCGCGCCGCTTTGCCGCCCTGGGCCTGGGCCGCACCTTCCAGCATGTGCGCCTGCTGGGCCAGCGCAGCGTGCTGGAGAACGTGGCCGTGGGCGCGCACCGGCGTGCGCACCGGGGCTGGCTGGCCTCCATGCTGCGCCTGGACCGGGCCGAGGAGGCCTCGGTGCTGGCCGAGGCGCGCCGCCAGATCGAGCGCTGCGGCCTGGGCGCCTTCGCCGACGTGCCGGCCGCCTCGCTCGCCTTGGGCCAGCAGCGCATCGTGGAGATCGCACGCGCCCTGGCCGGCCAGCCTGCGGCCCTGCTGCTGGACGAGCCGGCCGCCGGCCTGCGCCACTTGGAAAAACAGGCCCTGGCCGACCTGCTGCGCCAGCTGCGCGCCGAGGGGCTGGGCATTCTCGTCGTGGAGCACGACATGGAGTTCGTCATGAATCTTGCGGACCGCATCACGGTGCTGGAGTTCGGCACCGTGATCGCCGAAGGCACGCCGGCCCAGATCCAGGTCAACCAGCGCGTGCTGGATGCCTACCTGGGCGGCGGCGACGACGACGAGGCAACCGGAGAGACGGCATGAGCGACACCCTTTTGCAGCTCAAGGGCCTTAGCGTGTCCTACGGTCCCGTGGAGGCCGTGCACCAGGTGGATCTGGATGTGCGCAGCGGCGAGATCGTCACCGTCATCGGCCCCAACGGCGCGGGCAAGACCACGCTGCTGTCGGCCGCCATGGGCCTGCTGCCCTCGCGCGGCGAGATCCATCTGGACGGCAAGCGCATCGCACGCCCCGGCGTCGAGGTCATGGTGGCCAACGGCGTGGCCCTGGTGCCCGAAAAGCGCGAGCTGTTCGGCGAGATGTCGGTGGAGGACAACCTGCTGCTGGGCGGCTTCTCGCGCTGGCGCCGGGGCCTGCGCGACCAGGCGCAGCGCATGGACGAGGTCTTTGCCATCTTCCCGCGCCTGAGGGAGCGGCGCCCGCAGATGGCCTCCACCCTGTCGGGCGGCGAGCGCCAGATGCTGGCCATCGGCCGCGCGCTGATGGCACGCCCGCGCCTGCTGCTGCTGGACGAGCCCTCGCTGGGCCTGGCGCCGCTGATCGTGCGCGAGGTGCTGCAGGTCGTGGCCGGCCTGCGCGACCACGGCGTCTCGGTGCTGCTGGTCGAGCAGAACGCGCGCGCCGCCCTCAAGGTGGCCGACCGTGCCTACGTGCTGGAGATGGGCGCCGTGGCCCTCAGCGGCGCGGCCAGGGAGCTGCTGCATGACCGGCGCATCATCGATACCTATCTGGGGATGGGGCGCAGTGCGGAGGCGGTGGCGGTGGCCTGAGACGCAACCTCCCGCCACAACGAAAAAGGCTGCCGGACCGGCAGCCTTTTTGCATCTGCAGCGGGGCGCTCAATCCAGCTTGATATTGTTGGCCGAGATCACCCGCCCCCACTTGCTGCGCTCGGCGCGCACGAACTGGCCCATCTGGTCGGCGCTGCCGGGCATGGGCTCCACGCCCATGGCGGCCAGGCGTGCCTTGGTGCGGGTGTCGGCCAGGGCCTGCTGCAGCGACTGGCTGAACTTCTTGACCACCTCGGCCGAGCTGCCCGTGGGCACGACGATGCCCTGCCAGGCATAGCCCTCGAAACCCTTGAGGCCCTGCTCCTGCAGCGTGGCGACCTGGGGCAGGACGTCCACGCGCGCGGGGCTGGCCACGCCGATGGCCTTGAGCTTTTTCTCGCTCAGGAAGGGAATGATGGTGGCGCTGTCGGCCCACATGGCAGGGATCTGGCCGCCGACCACGTCCTGCACGGCCGGAGCGGCGCCACGGTAGGGCACATGGGTCATGTTGCTGATGCCCGCCTGTTCGCGGAACAGTTCGCCCACCAGGTGGTGGGGGCTGCCCAGGCCGGCTGAGCCCCAGCTCACGCCGGTCTTTTGCTGTTTGGCCCAGGCCAGGAATTCGGCGAGGTTGGTGGCGGGCACCTCGTTGTTGACCACCAGCAGCATGGGAAAGCGCACCAGCATGCCCACGGGCTTGAAGTCGCGCTCGGCGTTGTAGTTGAGCTTGCTGAACAGGAAGGGGTTGGCCGCCAGCGTGGCGAAGTCGGCCGTGAACATGAGGTTGCCGTAGTCGCGCGAGCGGGCGCTGTACTCGGCCGCGATGTTGGTGCCCGCGCCGGGCTTGTTGTTGATGACGATGACCCGCTCCATGTTGCGGCCCATGGCTTCGGCGATGACGCGGGCGACCACGTCCGAGCCGCCGCCGGCCGCATAGCCCACGACCCATTCCAGGGGCTTGTCCTGTGCCAGGGCGGCAGGCCCTGCGGCCAGGGCCAGGCCCGAGCAGGCCAGTGCGGCTAGAAACTGCTTGCGTTGCATCCTTGTCTCCATGTTGTATGCGGCGCCCTTGTGAGATGTCCGAGTTGTGAGGCGGGCGCCTTTGTGGGGATGGCAGGCCGCCGCACGGGCGGCGGCGCGCGGCTTCAGGCGGCCGCGTGCACCGGGGCGACCGGCGTCACGGCGCCGCGCTCGGCCGGGTCCGCGCCGGCAGGGGCAAGTCCTGCGCTGGCGCGGGCCAGTTCGAGCGCATGCAGCAAGGTGCCCTGGTGGCCGATGTGATTGGCCAGCAGCAGCACGAGGCGGGCATTGAGGGCATGGCTTTGCGCGGTATCGAGCCCCTGGTGGGTGGCGATCAGGGCTTCGTAGAAATCGTCGCAGGCCTGCAGGTTGGGGTGGGTGGACAGCAGCATGGCGGTCTCCTGTGGATGGGGCGTAAGAGGTTCAGGCCGTGGCGGCGGCGCCGCAGGCTCTTTGGAGAGCGGCGCGCACGCCGGCCTCGTCGGGGCGGCGCCAGCGCGCGCAGACATGCTGGTCAGGCCGCAGCAGGTAGCTGGTGCCGGGGCGTGCATCCAGGCGTTTGGCCGCCAGGCCGCGCGCATCGATGAGGTCGGCGTCTGGCGCATGGGCCTCGCCCTCGGCCGCAATGGACAGGTTGAGCACGCCGGGCAGCGCCTGTGCCCAGGCGGGCGTGGGGCCGAAGTGCAGCAGCGTGAAGTCCGGTCCCAGTGCGCGCAGCAGCCAGGCCGTGCCGTCTGCGCCGGGCCGGCGCATGGGCGCATCGGCCAGCACGGCGCCGGGCATCTGCGTTCCGTCGAAGGTGTCGGTGTCAGGCGTGTTGAGCACGGAGCCGTGCAGCGTGGCCGGCACGGACAGCCGCCCGCTGTTGACGATGCGGCGCGCGAATTCATGGTCGCGCGCCAGGTCCAGCACGGCGTCGCGGAACAGGCGGCTGATCTCGCTCTTGGGCGTGATGAAGTCGGTGGCGCGCGTGGAGTTGCGGATGTTCTCGTCGGCCGCGTATTCGCGCTCGGCGCCGTAGGTGGCGATCAGCGAGGCATCGGCCTGGCCGCGCAGCACGCGGTCCAGCTTCCAGGCCAGGTTCTCGGCATCCTGCACGCCGCTGTTGGCGCCGCGTGCGCCAAACGGCGAGACGCCGTGGGCGCTGTCGCCCGCGAAGACCACGCGGCCATGGACGAAGCGGTCCATGCGCAGGCAGGCGAAGGTGTAGACGCTGGCCCATTCCAGCTCGAAGGGCGCGTCCTTGCCCAGCAGGGCGCGGATGCGCGGCACGATGTTCTCGGGCTTTTTCTCTTCCTCGGGGTCCGCGTCCCAGCCCAGCTGGAAGTCGATGCGCCAGACATCGTCGGGCTGGCGGTGCAGCAGCACGCTCTGGCCCGGGTGGAAGGGCGGGTCGAACCAGAACCAGCGCTCGGTGGGGAATTCGGCATGCATCTTCACGTCGGCGATCAGGAAGCGGTCGCGGAAGATGCGGCCATGGCTTTCCTGGCCCAGCAGGCCGCGCAGCGGCGAGCGCGAGCCGTCGCAGGCCAGGACCCATTGCGCATCGATGCGGTAGCTGCCATCGGGCGTCTCCACGGTCAGCAGGGCGCCCTCGGCCTGCGGCTCCAGTGCCGTGACCTTGCTGTGCCAGCGCAGGTCGATCAGCGGCAGCTGCAGTGCGCGCTCGACCAGATAGGCCTCGGCGTAGTACTGCTGCAGGTTGATGAAGGCCGGGCGCTCATGGCCGTCCTCGGGCAGCAGGTCGAAGCGGTACAGCGGCTGGTCCTTGAAGAAGACCTTGCCCAGGTTCCAGGACACGCCCTTGTCCACCATGGGCTGGCCCACGCCCAGGCGGTCCCAGATCTCCAGCGTGCGCTTGGAAAAGCAGATGGCGCGCGAGCCCGTGGACAGCCGGCAGTCGTTGTCCAGCAGCACCACGCGCTGGCCGCGCTGGGCCAGGTCGATGGCCAGCGACAGGCCCACGGGGCCGGCGCCGACGATGACCACGGGATGCCGGGCGGGCGTGTCCGCACCGGCGTCCTGGTCGGCATGGCGCTCGTAGGGAATATGGATGGACTGTATGTCTGCGCCGCTGCCGCGCAGCGCTTGCAGGGAGATGGCGGGGTGGGACATGGTGTTCGTCCTCTGGCGTGGGCAGTGTGGAAAAAAGGGCGCAGCCATCCCCGCCGGCGCGCCAGGGCGCCGGTTCACGGACGGGTGCGATGGGCGGGCGTGCCGGTGTTCAGGCCCGGACGCCGCCGTGCATCAGCCTTCGAGCGCCAGCCACATCTGGCGGTCGCGCTCGGCGGTCCAGATGCGCGGGTCGGCGTGGCCCGATGCCTCGTCATAGGCGCGGGTCACATCGAAGGGCATGCAGTGGTTGAAGATCACCCACTGGCCGTACTTGGGCTGCAGCTTGGCGAAGGCGGCCTCGTAGACCTTGCGCAGGTCCTGCTGGGCGTCGGCGCCGGCCTTGACCTCGGTCCACAGGTCGCTGATGAAGTCGCGCGTGCCGGCCAGGCCGGCCTGCACCTCGGCCGGCGTCTGCAGCGCGGCGCCCCGGCCGGGCACGAGCTTTTCGGGCTGCAGGGCGGCGATGGCGTCCAGCGTGTGCGGCCAGTCCTGGAAGTAGGCATCGCCCGCATAGGGCGTGGCGCCGAATTCCACCAGGTCGCCGCTGAACAGCACCTTGTCCTGGGGCAGCCAGACCACGGTGTCGCCCTTGGTGTGGCCGCGGCCCAGCTGCAGGATCTGCACCTCGAGCTTGCCCAGCCACAGCGTCATCTTGCCGGTGAAGGTCAGGGTGGGCCAGGTCATGCCGTCGGGCACGCTTTCCACGTTCTGGAACAGGCGCGGGAAGCGGCCGATCTCGCTGGCCTTGTCCTGCTCGCCGCGCTCCACGATGAGGTCGTAGGTGTCCTGGCTGGCAATGATGTGCTCGGCGCCTTCCGCGAAGAAGGCCGAGGCGCCCAGCACGCGCACCGCGTGGTAGTGCGACAGCGTGACGTACTTGATGGGCTTGTCGGTGACCTCGCGGATGCGGCGGATCACGTCCTGGGCCATGACGGGCGTGGCCTGGGTGTCGATCACCATCACCGCGTCGTCGCCAATGATGATGCCGGTGTTGGGGTCGCCTTCGGCCGTGTAGGCATAGGCGTGCTCGGAGAGCTTGTCGAAGCTGACCTGCTTGATTTCGAGGTCGGCGGCGGAGGCAAAGGTCTTGGTGGTCATGGGCATCCTGCTTTTGAGATGGACAAATGCATTTGTTTTTATCGAATGTCTGAATGCTAGGGAAAAATTCAACATTGAACAATTCATTTGACATAGTGAAAAACCCTCGGAGCCGCAAACCTCGGGTTCCAGCCTTCACAATGCCTGCCATGTCCGATGCCGCCTCCTCCCCGAACGACCCCGTCTTCCCCTCCGACAGCGCCGATGACGAGCCCGCGCGCGGCCCGCGTGGCATCCAGAGCGTGGAGGTCGGCGGCCAGCTGCTCAAGGCGCTGGCGCGCACCGGCCGGCGCATGGCGCTGAAGGATCTGGCGCGCGAGGCCGGCATGACGGCGGCCAAGGCCCATCCCTACCTGGTGAGCTTCTGCAAGCTGGGCCTGATGGAGCAGGACCGCGCCAGCGGCCACTACGGCCTGGGGCCGCTGGCCATACAGATGGGGCTGATCAGCCTGCAGCAGGCCGATCCCGTGCGCCTGGCGATTGCCGAGCTGCCCGCGCTGGCGCAGGAGGTGGGCAGCACGGTGTCGATTGCCATGTGGAGCGGCCAGGGGCCGACCATCATCCGCGTGGAAGAGGGGCCCACCCATGTCTATGTGGCCATGCGCCACGGCACGCCGGCATCGCTGCGCCACACGGCCACGGGCAAGATCTTTGCGGCCTTTGGCGAGCCCGGGCGCATTGCGCCCCTGCTGGACGCGGAAGGCCACAGCCTGGAGGAGCCGGCCTTCGCTCAGGAGCTGGCCGCCATCCGCGCCAGCCGCCTGAGCCGGGTCGAGAACCAGCTGCTGTCAGGCGTGAGCGCGCTGGCCGTGCCGGTGTTCGACGGCTTTGGCCAGCTGGTGCTGGCCATTGCCGCCATCGGCCCTTCGGCCACGCTGGACCTGGACCTGCAAGGCCGGCCGGCCCTGCTGCTGCAGGCCCAGGCGCGCAGCCTGTCCCAGCGCCTGGGAGCGCCGGCCCAGGCCTGAGCCCGTCGCTTGCTGCGGCTCAGTTGGTCAGCAGCAGCTGATCCCGGGCAGGCGCACGCCCTTCCAGCGTGAAGCCGGCCACCGTGCGCGACAGGTGGTGGGCCTGCTCGTTGAGCACGGACGATGCGGCGGTGGACTCCTCCACCAGCGCGGCGTTCTGCTGCGTGGCGCGGTCCATGTCGGCCACGGCCTGGTTGATCTGGCCGATGCCCACGCTCTGCTCGGTCATGGCGCCGTTGATCTCGACAATGATCTGGGAGACGCGCTGGATGCCCTCCACGATCTCGCCCATGGTCTGGCCGGCCGCGCGCACGCGGTCCGTGCCCATGGCCACGCTGGCGCCGGAGGCGTCGATCAGGGTCTTGATCTCCTTGGCGGCCGCCGCGCTGCGGTGGGCCAGGCTGCGCACTTCTGCCGCCACCACGGCAAAGCCCCGGCCCTGCTCACCCGCGCGGGCTGCCTCGACGGCGGCATTGAGCGCCAGGATGTTGGTCTGGAAGGCGATGGCGTCGATGACGCCGATGATCTCGCCGATCTTGGACGAGGCCTTGGAGATGTCGTCCATGGTGCTCACGGCGCTGCCCACCACGTCGCCGCCCTTGGTGGCCGAGCTGCTGGCCGATTGGGCCAGGCGCGTGGCCATGGCGGCCGCCTCGGCCGACTGGCGCACATTGGCCGTCAGCTGCGACAGCGAGGCCGAGGTCTCCTGCAGGCTGCTGGCCGAGGACTCGGTGCGGTTGGACAGGTCCAGGTTGCCCAGCTTGATCTCGTCGGTGGCGGTCTTCATGGACTCCACGCCGTTGCGCACATCCTTGAGCACGGTGCCGATCTGCTCGACGAAGCCGTTGAAGGACGAGGCGATCTGCGCCACTTCGTCATTGCCCGACACCGGCAGGCGCTGCGTCAGGTCGCCGCCGCCCGAGCCGATCTTGTCCATGGCGTCGCGCACCTGCGACAGGCGCCGGAAGGACTGGGCCGTCAGCGCCGCCGCCACGGCCGTGGCCAGGCAGGCCAGCAGCACGATGGCAATGGCCAGCGTCTTGAGCACGCTTTGCAGTCCGGTCGTGGCCTCGGCCTTGTCCAATGCCACCACCAGCAGCCAGTCCGTGCCCTGCACGGGGCGGGCCTTGAGCAGCTTGGCGCTGCCGCCCAGGTTCACTTCCAGCGGCGCCGTGGCGCTGGCCAGCGCAGTCAGCGCGGCAGGCGTCAGCAGCTCGGAGAGGTCGGAGGTGGGCTTGAGCAGCAGCTTGGCATCGGCATGCGCCAGCACCTGGCCGTCACGGCTGACCACAAAGCCCAGGCTGCCGGGCGTGGGGCGGATGGCGGAGACCACCTCGCGCACGCCCTCCAGCGGCACGGCGCCGCTGATCACGCCCTGCAGCGCGCCGCCGCGCAGCATGGGCGCCACGAAGGCCACATAGGGCACGCCCGTGGTGGAGTCGCCATAGGGCTTGGTCAGCGTCAGCTTGCCGGCCTGCACAGCGCTCTTGTACCAGGGGCGGGCCGTGGGGTCGTAGTCGGGCGGGGTGCTGGTGGTGGACTTGAAGGTCTTGTCCTGCCAGCCCACCGTGGTGATGGGAAAGCCGCTGGCCTGGCCCATGTGGGCGGCAAAGCCCTGCGGGTCGCCATGCTCGATCACGGCGGCGGCGGCGCTGACGGCGCGTGCCTTGGAGGCCACCCACTGGTCGATGGCCATGGTGTTGCCTGCGGTGATGGCATCCAGATCCTGTTCGATGGTCTGGAACGTGCTGCCGCGGACGATGTGGTACGTGGCGGCCCCCGTGATGGCAAGGGCGCCGACCACGGTGGCTGTGCTGATGGCAAGGATCTTGGAGCGAAGGGTCTGGAGCATGGCGCGGCAAGGGAAGACTGAGGACTCCGCAAGCCGCGATGGCCGGGCATGCGGCCCTGTCATTAACGCACAATTTGTTTCATTCTTGACGACATGCCAACCCTGGGATGGCGTGCACCAACTTGCGCGCAACACCTGTCATAGAGGCATTTGCTGCAGCGCACCATTGCAGTGCGGTGTGACATGTTGCTGTAACGCAACCGTCGCGGGACTTTCATGGCCGCTTTCCACAATGGCGGCACGCAGGCAAACCGAGTGGCACAGGCAGGTCACCGACTGCGTCCAACATGACGAGGAAGGCGGGCATATGGACGTTCTTGACACCCTTCGCAACGCGGCGATCGACGTCGCCAAGCCCCCGCTTTCCGCGCTTCTCCAGCCACCCCAGGCCGCAGACAAACCGCTGCGGCTGGACGTGCGCTGGGCCCGGCACCTTGACGAAGTGCGACAGGTGCAGCGCCTGCGCCACGCGGTGTTCGCCGCCGAGATGGGCGCCGTGCTGCAGACGCCGCTGGCCGGGCACGACATCGATGCCTTCGACGACTTCTGCGAGCACCTCATGGTCTGCGATGCCGACCGGGGCGTGGTCATCGGCACCTACCGCCTGCTCACGCCCACCCAGGCGCTGCGCGCGGGCGGCCTGTACTCCGACCAGGAATTCGACCTCGCCCCGCTGCACGCCTGGCGCCCGCGCATGGTGGAGCTGGGCCGCAGCTGCGTGCACGCATCGCACCGCCAGGGCGGCGTGATCCTGGCGCTGTGGGGCGCCCTGGCCGAATTCATGCAGCGCAACCGGCTGGACGCCATGGTCGGCTGCGCCAGCATTCCCATGCAGTACCCGGGCCTGGCCCACGGCGAGGGCCCGGCGCGCGTCTGGCAGCAACTGCGCCAGACCCATCTGGCCGAGCCCGAGCTGCAGGTGCGTCCCCGCGTGGCCCTGCCCGAGGAGTTGGCCTCGGTCAGCACCAGCGGCATGAGCGTGGAGCCGCCCGCGCTGATCCAGGGCTATCTGCGCACGGGCGCCAAGGTGCTGGGCGCGCCGGCCTGGGACAGCGACTTCAACACGGCCGACCTGCCCATCATGATGCGCATGCAGGACCTGCCTTCGCGCTACATGCGCCTGTTCACGCGGCGCGGCTGAGGCCGTCCCGGCGCTTGGGGGGAATCGGGGGATTTTCGGAAAGAGAGGGCGGATCCGGCTTCTTGTGCAGTGAGCCGGACCGTGATGTGCATCACAGGGCTGTCACAAAGACCGTGCATGATGCTGGATGTGGGCTGAAGCAGACACCCGGACGGAGGCAGGTAACCTGCACCGGACTGACCGGGCCTTGGTCCACGCCAATTGCAGGCCGCAGCCTTTCAGGGGCTGCGGCCTTTTTCATGGGCAATTCCTGAGCTACCGGGCAGTGGGCGGGGCATCGGCCAGAAGGCGCTGGTGCTCGATCTTCACGCAGCGGTCCTGCACGGTCCACTGGCCCGCAGCGCGGGCCAGTTCCAGGGCTTTGTCGTTGACCACGCCCAATTGCAGCCACAGGCAGCGCGCGCCGATGGCAACGGCCTCGGCGGCCAGCGGCGGGATGTCCTCGCTCTTTCGGAAGCAATCGACCATGTCGATGCGCAGGCCCTGTGCGGCCAGCGCGGCCGCAGCGTCGGCCAGGCTGGCATGGACGGGTTCGCCCAGGATGCGTCCGCCTTCGCGTGCCACCACGGGGTTCACGGGAACGATGCGGTAGCCGTGGCGCTGCATGTACTGCGAGGCTTGGTGGCTGGGCCGGTCGGGCTGCGGCGACAGGCCGACCACGGCCAGGGTGCGGCACTGCACGAGGATGTCACGCAGGCGGGAGTCTGTGGCTGTATCACTCATGCGCCGCAGTGTACGCAGCGCATGCGGATCAGGCCGGCTGCGCTGTCGCGGCCGCAGCATGGCGGCGGCGCAGCACCAGGCCCCAGGCCAGGCCCAGCACGGCGGCCGTGGCCGAGGCCATCAGCACCCCCAGCTTGGCGGCATTGAGCAGGGCCTCGCTGTCAAAGGCCAGCGTGGCGATGAAGATGGCCATGGTGAAGCCAATGCCTGCCAGCAGGCCGGCCAGCAGCGTGTCGCTCCAGCCCATGCCTGGCGGCAGTGCGCACATCCGCAGGCGCACGGCCAGCCAGCAGCTGAGCAGCACGCCCAGCGGCTTGCCCAGTACCAGGGCCAGGGCCACGCCCCACATCACGGCCGACGTGCCCGCCACATCAATGCCAGCGGTGCCCGCGCCCTGCAGCGGCACGCCGGCATTGGCCAGCGCAAACAGCGGCATCACGCCAAAGGCCACCCAGGGATGCAGGTCCGCCTGCACGCGCTCCACGGGCGCTGCGCTTTCGCGGCCTGCCAGTGCGTGCACGGGCGTCACCAAGCCCAGCACCACGCCGGCCAGCGTCGGATGGGCGCCGGTCTGCCAGATGCCCCACCAGAGCACGGCGCCCGGCAGCACATAGGCCCAGGCGCGGCGAACACCCAGCGACTGCAGCAGGAACACGCCGGCCAGGCCGGCGGCGGCCACCAGCAGTTGGTCCCACTGCAGCCCGCCCGAATAGAACAGCGCAATGATGAGCACGGCCACCAGGTCGTCGATGATGGCCAGCGCCAGCAGGAACACGCGCAGCGCGGGCGGCAGGCCCCGGCCCAGCAGGGCCAGCACGCCCATGGCAAAGGCGATGTCGGTGGCCGTGGGCACGGCCCAGCCATTGCGCAGCGGCGGCGCGGCATTGAAGGCCAGGAAGATCAGGGCCGGCGCCACCACGCCGCCCAGCGCGGCCATCACGGGCAGCAGCGCCTGGCGCGGCTGGGCCAGTGCGCCGGAATGCATCTCGCGGCGTATCTCCATGCCGACCACGAGAAAGAACACGCTCATCAGCGCATCGTTGACCCAGAAATGCAGGGATTGCGACAGCTGCCACGGGCCCAGGCCCACGCTCAGCGGCGTGTGCCACAGCGCCTCATAGGAGCCGGCCCAGCCGGAGTTCGCCCAGACCAGGGCGGCGGCCGCAGCCAGCAGCAGCACGATGCCGCCCGCGGCCTCGGCATGGGACCAGCGGGACAGGAAGGCGCCGACGCGATCGGCGAAAGACAGGAAAAGGGGCGTGCGCGGGCCGGACGGCCGCGGGGTCGTGTAGGTGTTCATGTGCAAAGCAGCAAAGGGGCCTTGCGGCCCCGGTGCGCAGGCGGCCCGACCTGCGCTATCAACACCTGTCCTGCCGCCCCATGCGGTCTGGACACCCAGCCGCCATTATAAAAGAAGCCCCCACGCTCCCTTTGCTGCGCAAGGTCCGCTGCCCCCCGAGGGGGCCGTTTTTTGCCTTGGGGCGGCCCGGCGGCAAAAAATCGGCGGCCGGGACCCTTGCCCAAGACCTGCGGATTCAGGGTCTGGGCGGCTCATTGCGCGCAACGCATTCGGCCAGCAGCCCCAGCGAGGACAGCGCAATCATGAAGACCAGGAACACATAGGCCGCCGTTGCCACGCCCAGGCTCATGCTGAAGCCCCATTGCAGCACCGAGCAGGCCATGCCGGTCTGCGGATACATCGCCGTGCATTGCGATGCGGCGGGCATGTGCACGTACCAGGTGACGGCGATGAACATGGCGCCCGCCACCATGGCGGCATTGCCCCAGGGATGGGTCTGCGGATGGTAGAGCGCATAGATCAGCGCCACGGGAACGGCCAGGCCCCAAGCGAACATCATCAGCCAGCTGAACACCGGCGAGACCGCCAGGATGGACTGCAGCCATCCCATCTTGGGCAATCCGTTGATGAAGCCCAGCAGGTCCCAGACAAAGGGCAGGACGATCCCCGCCACGGCCAGGCTGGCAAGCCCCAGCGCCAGCAGCAAACCCTTGCCGCGTGAACGATGTTGCACCCCCGAAGGGTGCGAATGGGTGATCAGTGCATGCATGGCCCACCTCCTGTGTCGTGCAGGGCGAGCAGTTGCCGCGCGGGCGGGTCTCCGGAGTCGGGCGGCAGCCGCGGCGCCTAGCGTTCGGATTGCGGTATTCCCCGGATGCATCCAGTCTAGGTCGGCGTGCGCTGCAACAAATGTAGGCCTGGGACCTACCCAAAATCGGGGTTTGTCCCAGGAGGTCGTGCCGTCAAAGCGCGGCCAACGCCCCCAGTACCTCGTTCTTCGATAGCAGCTCGCTGAGCACCACCGGGGGCTTGCCCGGCGCATGCAGCACATAGACGGGCACGCCGCTGCGGCCCAGTTGCTGCAGCGCAGCGGTGATGGCCGGGTCGCGCCGCGTCCAGTCGGCGCGCAGCAGGGCGACGCCGTGCTGTTCGAAGGCGGCCAGCACCTCCTCATGGTTGAGCGTGGTGCGCTTGTTGACCTGGCAGGTCACGCACCAGGCGGCCGTGTAGTCCACGAACACGGGCTTGCCCGCCGCCTGCAGCTCGGCCACGCGGGCGGCCGACCAGGGCTGCCAGCGCTCGCCTGCAGCGGACGCCGTGCCCGTGCCCTCCGCCTGGGCAGGCGTGGTGATCAGGGGCGCGGTGGTGGCCAGCAGCGCGCCTGCCAGCACCACGGCCAGTGTGGCCAGCACGGCCCGTGTGCGGCCCTTGAGCGTCAGCGTCCAGACCAGGGCGCTGAAGGCCAGCAGCAGGGCCAGCAGCGCGGTGGCGGCGTCGATGCCGCTTTGGTGCCCCAGCACCCAGACCAGCCAGACCACGGTGGCGAACATGGGGAAGGCCATGGCGCGGCGGAAGGTATCCATCCAAGCGCCCGGGCGCGGTAGCCAGCGCACCACGGCGGGGACGAAGCTGGCCAGCAGATAGGGCAGGGCCATGCCCAGGCCCAGGGCGGCGAACACCGTCAGCGCCTGCAGGGCCGGCATGTCGATGGCAAAGCCCAGCGAGGCGCCCATGAACGGCGCCGTGCAGGGCGAGGCAATGGCCACAGCCAGCACGCCGGACAGAAAGGCATCGGCCACCGGATGGCGCGCATGGGCCGCAGCCCAGCGGCCGGGGAGCATGGAGCCGAACTCGAACAGGCCTGCCAGGTTCAGCCCCAGCAGCGTGAACAGGGCTGCCAGCAGGGCCACGATGGCCGGGGACTGCAGCTGAAAGCCCCAGCCCAGCTGCTCGCCCGCCGCGCGCAGCGCCAGCAACAGGCCACCCAGGGCCAGGAAGGACAGCACCACGCCCGCCGTATAGGCCAGCCCGCCCAGGCGCTGGGCGCGGCGGTCCTGTCCATGGCGTGCAAAGCCCAGGATCTTGATGGCCAGCACCGGGAAGACGCAGGGCATGAGGTTGAGGATCAGTCCACCCACCAGGCCACCGAGCAAGGCCATCCACAGGCTGGTGGCGCTGGTGGCGCTGGCAGCAGGCGCAGCGGCCTGGTTGGCCGCCAGGGCGGCGGCCAGTGCGGGGGAAACGCTGGCCATGGCGGCGGCCGTCCAGCGGCCCTCGACCGGAGCCTCGGCGCGCCAGGCCACGGGCTGGCCCTGCTCCAGCGCTGCGGCGCGCTCGGCAGGTGGCAGGGCCAGAACCACGGGCAGCTTGGCCGGAGTGTCGCCACGCATGTCGGACAGGGGCAGCTCGGCCACCCAGGCCGCGCCGTCCCAATGCTGCTGCCAGTCCTTGCCCAGTTCTGCCGCGTGGTGGAAGGTGTCGGAAGATTCGGGATAGAAGTCCAGCGTGCGGCCCTGCAGGGATTCCGGCAGGCCCTCGATGCGCAGTTGCACGCGCTCGTCGGGCGTCCTGCCTTGTGCGGCAGGCTGGCTGGCCGGCACCACCTTGGCCTGGGCTGGCGCAGACAGTGCCTGGGGCTTGAGCGCCCAGGCCTGGGTGAAGGCCTGACCCTGGCCTGCCGTGCTGCCCTGCACGGGCAGCTGCAGCTGGAAATCGCCTTCCTCGGGAATGCACTCCACGCGGCAGACCAGCCAATTCGCATGCAGGCGCAGGTCCAGCATGCCGGACGCGGGCGGCTTGAAGTCGGCGGCCACCTGCACGGGCACGGGCAGCAGCACCTGGCCCTCATAGCCGTAGTTGAGCAGCGGGCCCACGCGCAGCGCCTCGGGCACGGGCCACTGGATCTCGCCCGCCGTCAGGCCTGCAGGCAGCTGCCAGTTCAGCTCGGTGGCCAAGCCGGAATCACCGGCGTTCTTCCAATAGGTATGCCATTCGGGCTGGTGGGTGATCAGCAGGCCCAGCCACAGCGTCTTGCCGGGTTGAACGCCTTCGGGTGCCTGGGCCACGAGCTCGGCCCGCACGCGTGGCGTGTCCACGGCCGCGGCCGCCCCGCTGCCGGTCTTCAGGCGCAGCTGCGCGCCGGCAGGGGTGGCAAGCAGGCTGGCGGCGGCAAGGAAAAAGGCGAGGAGCCAGAAGGCGAGGTGCTGGGGGGCAGTGTGGCGAAGAGGTGGTTGGTGCGGCATGGCGGACTGTGGGAGCCAGGGGCATGGTCTTTGGTTCCCCCGGCTGCAGGCTGCGATGGTAGCGGGCTGTCCAGAGAGATCGCCTGTGGCCGGCCGCAGGACGATTGGCAAAAGATATCGTTGCATAGGCGCTTGGTATTGGACAGGCGATATGTCCGTTGCCCATCATGGACCGGCCACCCATCCGGGATAGAGCAACACAAGGAGACAAGCCATGCAGGAGACATCTCGCCGCCACTTCCTGGCCGCTGGCGCGGCAGCGGCCGCAGCCTGGGGACTGCCGCAGCACGCGCGCGCGGCAGCCGCCTATCCCGACAAGTCCGTGCGCGTGATCGTGCCCTTTCCCGCCGGTGGCACCACCGACGTGGTGGCGCGGCTGGCCATGCAAAAGCTCGGGGAGCTGACCGGCCAGTCCTTCGTGGTGGACAACAAGGGCGGCGCCAACGGCGTCATCGGCACGGAACTGGCCGCGCGCGCCACGCCTGACGGCTACACCCTGCTGATGAACACGGCCGGCGCGCAGACCCTGAGCCCCGTGCTCTACAAGACCAGCTACGAGGCGCTGTCCAGCTTCGAGCCCATCAGCCATCTGTGCGACGTGGGCTTCGTCCTCATCGCACGCAAGGACCTGCCCGTGAACAGCCTGCAGGAGCTGGTCGCCATGGCCAAACAGGGCAAGCCGTTGAGCGTGTCCTCGGGCAGCAGCATGATTTCGCTGATCACCGAGCAGTTCAAGAAGGTGATTGGCGCGCCGGGCATCGTCAACGCCCAGTACAAGGGCACGGCGCCGCAGATGCAGGCCGTGGTGGCGGGCGAGGTGGATTTCTCGTTCGACTCCTTCACCTCGGTGGAGATGATCCGCACGGGCAAGGTCAAGGCCCTGGCCGTGCTGCTGCCCCAGCGCGCCGAAGTCTTCCCCCAGGTGCCCACCATCAAGGAGGCCGGCGTGGACGGCATGGGCTTCAGCTCCTGGTCGGGCCTGCTGGCGCCCAAGGGCACGCCCCGCGACATCGTGGCCCAGCTCGCGCAGCAGATGGACAAGGTCATGCAGATGCCCGACGTGCTGGCCAAGCTGCGCAGCTACAGCTATGTGCCGCGCCGGGGAACGCCCGAGGAGTTCGCGCGGCTGATCGAGTCGGACAACGAGCGCTGGAAACGCATCGTCAAGGAATCCAACTTCAAGGCCGAGTGAGGAGGGCTCCGGCAGCCCATGGATGGCCCTAATATCGGGCCATGCAAGACTCCCCGCCCGAAAAGATATCCCCCGGCGCCTGGCCTTCCCGCTGGTGGGCCGAGGCCTCTGCACGCGACTTTGCGCAGGCCCAGGCCAGCGGCCTGGCCGCCCGCACCGTGGCGGTGCTGCCCGTGGCCGCCGTGGAGCAGCACGGCCCGCACCTGCCGATGTCCGTCGACGCCCGCCTGCTGCAGGGCGTGATCGATGCGGCCCTGCCGCTGCTGCCGGCCGAGCTGCCCGCGCTGTTCCTTCCCCCGCAGAACATCGGCTTCAGCGTGGAGCACCAATCCTTTGCCGGCACGCTGACGCTGTCGCCCGCCACGGTGATCGCGCTGTGGACCGAGCTGGGCGCCTGCGTGGCGCGGGCCGGCGTGCGCCGGCTGCTGCTGCTCAACGGCCATGGCGGCCAGGTCAGCGTGATGGACATCGTGGCGCGCGAGCTGCGCATGCGCCATGGCCTGCTGGTCTACAGCAGCAGCTGGTTCGGACTGGTGGACGATGCGGCCAATGCGCAGTTCAGCGCGCATGAGCACCGCTTCGGCATCCATGGCGGCGAGGTGGAGACGTCGATGATGCTGCACCTGGCGCCGGAGACCGTGCGCATGGAGCATGCGCGGGACTTTCATTCCACTTCGGAGGATAGGGCGCAGCGGCATGCCTTGCTGGGCAATGGGCGAAGCGCCAAGATGGGCTGGGCCATCGAGGACTACAACGTTTGCGGGGCGGTGGGGAATGCTGCGGGGGCCACGGCTGAGCGGGGGGCTTTGATGGTGGAGGCTTCGGCTCGGGGGCTGGTGCGGTTGTTGTCCGAGATGGTTGCGCTGCCTGCGGATACTGTGGGGCGGGCGCCGGAGCCGCTGTAGGTTTGTTGCGGGGTCGTTTTTGGACCCTGCCGGGTGGTGGTTTTTCGAGGCCGGGAGTCGGCCCGGCGGCCGACCTACTTTCTTGCCGCGCAGCAAGAAAGTAGGCAAAGAAATGCGCCCGAATGTCCGCGACCCCTTCGCTGCGCTGCGGGGCCACCTGCGCCGTGGCGGTTGCGGGGTTCGCCGTGAAACTCACTTCGCGCTGCGCGCTACGT
>NZ_JFYT01000073.1:0-38016 GCF_000632165.1 Delftia sp. RIT313
CCCCATCCAGTCCCCCATCCCGTCCCCATCCAGGAGCCTTCCGAATGCCCCGCATGCGCTGCGCCATCCTTGCATTGACCCTGGGCCTGCTGGCCGGTGGCCCGGCTGCGGCAGGCGTGGTGCAGCCTGTGCCTGACAGGCAGGCCAGCGAGAACAAGATGCCGGCCTATCCCAAGGAAGCCAGGCGGCTGGAGCAGGAAGGCAAGGTGGTGCTGCGGGTTCTGGTGGGCGCCAGCGGAAAGGCACTGGCCGTGGATGTGGCAGACAGCAGCGGCTATCCTCTGCTCGACCAGGAGGCGCTGGACGCCGTGCGGACGTGGCGCTTTGTTCCCGGCACGCGCGACGGCGTGCCGGACAGCATGTGGACGCGCGTGCCCGTCACCTTCCTGCTGAAATAGCGGCATGCCGGTGGTGGCAGGTTTGTACCCGGTGCGTGCCCTGCGCAGCGACACAAGGAGCATTCCATGAAGATCGTCATCACCAGCGTGCTCGTCGACGACCAGGACAAGGCCCTGGCCTTCTACCGCGACGTGCTCGGCTTCGTCCTCAAGCACGACATTCCCATGGGCGGCGATGCGCGCTGGCTCACCCTGACATCACCCGGCGATGCCGATGGCGTGGAGCTGCTGCTCGAACCCGACATGCACCCGGCCGCCAGGCCGTTCAAGACCGCCCTGCATGCCGACGGCGTGCCGGCCACCTTCTTCGGCGTGGACGACGTGCAGGCCGAGTACGAGCGCCTGAGCGCGGCCGGCGTGCGCTTCACCAGGCCGCCGACGCATCTGGGGCCGGTCACGATTGCGGTGTTCGACGACACCTGCGGCAATCTCATACAGATCAACCAGCGGCATTGAGGGATGATCACAGCTGTCAAGATTGCCTAAATAAAGACGATGAATGGAAATATTATTTCAATCGTTTGAAAAGCACTAACTAGCGGAAGAAGTATTTGATTGTGAATTATGCTTAATGATAATAAATCTAGCGACTCAAAGAAGTCTTTTCTCTCAAGTTTTCCGTTGTTGGCTAGTCTGGGTACTTTCTTAATTGCTGTAGCTACTGTGCTTTTGCACTTAATTGGCGATGTAGTACATAGAAAATATCTGAGTTTTTGGGGTATTAATCATGAATTATTTCCCAAAAAAGTAGATTGGATTTTAATAAATGGTTACTATGGTTTTGTAAATGGATTATTTGAAATTGTAAATGCCGTTTTCAATAATGCATTATATATAATTTCTTTTGCTTTGATTCTGGTTTTATATATTTATATTCTAGAAATGCCAATTCTGAGGTCGAAAAATGAAGCCCCAGCATGGCTTGAAGGTAAGCCAAATTGGGTTCGACGATTCATTAAGGCTGTGTTATTGAGTGTGTTGATTTCTACTATTTTTCCGTTGGTGTTTTTTCTCTTGACTTTATTTCTGGTTATTCCTGCAGCGGTTGCCGAATCTATAGGAAGAAATATTGCTGAGAAAGAACTGATTGAGTATAAAAAAGGATGCCAAAAGGCAAAATATATATGTGTGGAAATGAAAAGAGATGGAGGTGCAGAAGCTATTAGAGGATTTTTGCTTGACGTTTCACCATCGCATATTGCAATATTTTCCCCTGAATCAATGAGTAGCCACGTAATCCCTTTGATGGGCGCAACATTTGATGCTAAGCCGAAAAAATAGTGATCACAATAGGTGATTTTGCATAACGCCAATCAAGCCCTGCATAGGGCCGGCGTGCGCTTCACTAGGCCGCCCACCCACCTGGGGCCGGTCACGATTGCCGTGTTCGACGACACCTGCGGCAATCTCATACAGATCAACCAGCGGCATTGAGCGGGGCCTGCGGCCCCTGCGCGCTCAGTCCCTGGCGGTGGGCTTGTCGTGCCGGGGCGGATCGATGCGCTCGATGTTGCCCAGCAGCAGCGCGCGCCCCGCAAAGTTGCCGCCGGCGGTCTCCAGCGCAAAGCGCTCGGTATCGCGGCCGCGCACTTCGGCCTCCAGCGTCTGGGCCTCGTCCTCGGTGGCGCCCAGGGCCAGCACGGCATGGCGGCCCATGAGCAGGGCGGACTCGAAGCTCTCGCGCACGACATGGTCGGCATCCTTCTGGATGAGCTCCAGCGCGTGCTCGCGGTCATAGGCGCGCACGATGAGGCGGGCGTGCGGGCATTCGTGGCGCACGTTCTCCACGATGCGCGTGGCGGCGGCCTTGCTGTCCACGCAGACCAGGATGGCGCTGGCATGGCTGGCACCGGCCGCATGCAGGATGTCGGCGCGCGCGCCGTCGCCGAAGTAGACCTTGAAGCCGTAGGGCTCGGCGTTGCGGATCACGTCGGGGTCGTTGTCGATGATGGACAGCTTGGCGCCTCGGGCCAGCGGCCCCTGGCTGGCGATCTGGCCCACGCGGCCGAAGCCGATGACCAGCACGTTGCCGCGCAGGTCCTGCGGCGCCTCCACGCCGTCCAGCGACACGGCCTCGGCGCCTGCCAGGCGCTTGTGCAGCACCACCACCAGCGGCGTGATGGCCATGGACAGCACGACGATGGCCGTCATGTTGGCATGCACCTCGGGGTCGAGCACGCCGAGCTTGAGCGCCTCGGCAAACAGCACGAAGGCGAACTCCCCGCCCTGGGCCATGAGGATGGCGCGGTCCAGCGCATCGGCATGGCTGCTGCGCGCCACGCGGGCCACGGCGTAGATGCACAGCGCCTTGCCCAGCATCAGCGCCACCACGCCCATGCCCACGATGCGCCAGTTCAGCGCCACCACCTCCAGGTTCAGCGCCATGCCCACGCCCAGGAAGAACAGGCCCAGCAGCAGGCCGCGGAAGGGCTCCACATCGGCCTCGAGCTGGTGGCGGAACGAGGATTCGGACAGCAGCACGCCCGCCACGAAGGCGCCCATGGCCATGGACAGGCCGCCCATCTCCATCAGCAGGGCGGCGCCCAGCACCACCAGCAGCGCGGCAGCCGTCATCACCTCGCGCGCCTTGGCCTTGGCCAGGATGCGGAACAGCGGGTTCAGCAGCCACAGGCCCGCGCCCACCAGCGCGCCCAGCGACAGCAGGGCCACGCCCGCGCGTTGCCACAGGGGCGAGGTGGCCACGGGCGCCGCATCGGCAGGCGCCAGAAAGGCCACCACGGCCAGCAGCGGCACGATGAGCAGGTCCTCGAACAGCAGGATGGATACGATGCGCTGGCCGCGCGGCGCCAGGATGTCGCCACGCTCGGCCAGCACCTGCATGACGATGGCCGTGGAGGTCAGCACGAAGCCCGCGCCGCTCACGAAGGCCACCTGCCACGGAAAGCCGAAGGCCATGCCCACGCCCGTGAGCAGCAGCGCGCACACCACCACCTGCAGGCTGCCCAGCCCGAAGATCTGGCCGCGCAGATCCCACAGGTGCGAGGGCTTCATCTCCAGCCCGATGACGAAGAGAAACATCACCACGCCCAGCTCGGCCACGTGCAGGATGGTCTGCGCGTCCGTCACCAGGCCCAGCCCGTAGGGGCCTATGGCCAGGCCGGCGGCCAGGTAGCCGAGCACGGCGCCCAGGCCCAGCCGCTTGAACAGCGGCACGGCCACCACGGCGGCCCCCAGCAGCGTGACGATTCCTACGAGCTGGCTTGCATTGCCTTCAGCTGCCATGTTGTGTTTCCTTGGATGGGCGGTGTGCGATGGGCGCGCAGGATAGCAAAGGGACGTTGCAGCCCGCGTCTTGAAGGGATCGGCCCTGCTCGGATGCTGGGGCAAAAGGGTATTTACGCAGATTCTTTTGGAAACTACTATCTACAAAGTTTCACAATTTTCCGCCATGGGTCCGCGCCGCCGCAGCTCTTTTTGCGGCTTGGCCGGCCCCCGAGCTTGCCAGGAGCAAGGCGGGCACGAATCCCTTTTTGCCATCCCTCTTTGCCAGGCGAATCCGCACCCCAGCCTCGGCCCTGGGGCTGTCATCGACCTTTTGCTGAATCACAGGAACCATGAAACAACACGCATTGAACAGCCTTTTGCTGATGTGTCTTCCCCTGGGGCCCGCCCTGGCGGCAGATATCGTGATCACCCCGGCTCCGGGCAGCGGCGTGGTGATCAACTCTGGAGCCGGAGGTGCGGCACTGCGCGTGGGTCCCACGGGCGCGGTGGCCGTGCCTGGCCTCCCGGCCACGGCCCCGAGCCTGACCAGCCCCATCTGCCATGACGCGGCGGGCACGTTGGGACGCTGCGATCCCGCGTCCTTGGCGGGGGCGACCGGTGCAACGGGTGCAACGGGGGTAGCGGGAGCAACCGGCGCTGCAGGCCCTGCAGGGCAAGTCGGCCCCGCAGGGCCGGCAGGAGCGACAGGGCCCACCGGAGCCACGGGGGCTGATGGCGCTCCCGGTCCGGCAGGCCCCGCCGGCCCTTCGGGTGCGACGGGCGCAGCGGGAACCAGCCTGGCAGAGCAGGGCTTTTCCGCCAAGCTGCTTACGCTGACCGCTTCTGGCAATACCCCGCTGACAGGCTGGACGGTCAATGCGCCTTTCTATGCGGATACAGCGTTCGATGCAGTCAGCGGCAATTTCACAGTGCCCACGACAGGCACATACAAGATCGGCGGCGTGGTCAATTACTCGACGACAGCTGCTGTCTCGGTGTCCATGGGAGCTGGCGTCAATCCCGCATTCGAGGTGCGACGCAATGGCGGCGACGTTCTGGCGCAAGCCAAGCTACCCATCCTCAACGTCAATGTCGCCCTGGTTTTGTCCCTGCGCACCGTCCTGGGGAGCTCAGCCGTTCCCCTGGATGCCGAGGTGCAGCTCAATGCAGGCGATGTGGTGGGCCTGCACTACAACGCCAACGGCATGACCCTGGCCCTCAACGTGCAGGACACCAACTGGTCCATCCACCGCATCCGCTGAACGGCGGGGGCCCCGGCGAGCACCGCCGGGTAGAATCGCGCCCCCTCACCGCCCAGCGCCATGCCCCAGATCCTCGTCCACGACCTCCGCAAGACCTACCGCATCCATGAACGCGACCCCGGCGTGATGGGCGCGCTGCGCGCGCTGGTGCGCCCGCGCCATCGCACGGTGCAGGCGCTGGATGGCGTGTCGTTCGCGCTGGAGCGTGGCGAGCTGCTGGGCTTCATCGGCCCCAACGGCGCGGGCAAGTCCACCACCATCAAGATTCTGTCGGGCATCCTGCGGCCCGATGGCGGGCGCGTGGAGGTGGACGGGCGCGACCCCTTCGCCGACCGCCAGCGCCATGTGGGCCGCATCGGTGTGGTCTTCGGGCAGCGCTCGCAGCTGTGGTGGGACCTGCCCGTTGGCGACGGCTTCAACCTGCTGCGCGACCTGTACCGCGTCGATCCGCTGCGCTTTGCGCGCACCCGCGACGAGCTGGTGGCCATGCTGAGCCTGGAGCGGTTGCTGGACCAGCCCGTGCGCCAGCTGTCCCTGGGCCAGCGCATGCGCGCCGAGATCGCCGCGGCCCTGCTGCACGAGCCCGAGATCCTGTTCCTGGACGAGCCCACCATCGGCCTGGACGCACCCTCCAAGCTGGCCGTGCGCGAGTTCGTGCTGCGCGCCAACCGCGAGCGCGGCACCACGGTGCTGCTGACCACGCATGACATGCACGACATCGAGGCGCTGGCCCGGCGCGTCATCGTCATCGGCCATGGCCGCGTGCTGGCCGACTGCGCGGTCGATGCGCTGCGCGCCCAGGTGGCGGCGGCGCAGCGCGATGGCACGGGCGAGGGGCAGGACATGGCCATCGAGGCCGTGATCGCCCGCTTCTACGCCATGCATGGTGCCTCGGAGGTCTGAGCGCCATGGGACCGCGCCACCGCCTGCGACACCTGCTGCGCCCCTACAAGGCCGCCTTCGCCTCGCGCTTTCTGCTGATGCTGCAGTACCGCACGGCCGCCTACGCGGGCTTTGCCACGCAGTGCTGGTGGGGCGCCATCAAGACCATGGTGCTGGCGGCGTTCTACGGCAGCGCCTCGGCATCGGCCGGCGCGCCCATCTCGCTGGAGCACGCCATCACCTACACCTGGCTGGCACAGGGCCTGTTCGCGCTGCTGCCCTGGAGCGGCGACCCCGACGTGGCCCTGGCCGTGCGCACGGGCGCCGTTGCCTATGACCGGCTGCGGCCCGTGGATGCCTATGCGCTGTGGTTCGTGCGCTCGGCTGGCTGGATCGCCGCGCGCGTGCTGCCGCGCGTGGCGCTGATGGTGGCGTTTGCAGGGCTGGCCCTGCCGCTGATGGGGCTGGGCGCCTGGGGCTGGCAGCCGCCGGCCGGCTGGGCCGCAGGCCTGGGCTTTGCCGCCTCCATGCTGCTGGCGCTGCTGCTGTCCACGGCACTGGTCATGCTGCTGAATGTTGCCGCTGCCGCCGCGCTCAATGAAAAAGGCATCAACACGCTGGCCGCGCCCGTGGTCATCGTGCTGTCGGGCAATCTGCTGCCGCTGGCGCTGATGCCCGACGCCTGGCAGACCGCGCTGTTGCTGCAGCCGCTGGCCGGTGTGATGGACATCCCCGCGCGCATCTATTTCGGCCAGATGGCCGGTGCGCAGATGCTGGCCTGCCTGGCGCTGCAAGCCCTGTGGATTGCTGTGATCGTGGCCCTGGGCCGCGTGGCCATGGCGCGCACCATGCGCGGCCTCGAAGTGCAGGGCGGGTGAGCGCCATGGCCAAGCAAAAAGGATCGCTGTCCATGTTCCTGCGCCTGGCGCTGGCCTCGCTGGGCGGGCAGGCGCGCTACCCGGCCTCGGCGCTGATGCTGACCCTGGGCCAGTTCCTGGTCACGGGCATCGAGGTCATCGCCGTCTGGGCGCTGTTCCACCGGTTTGGCGAGGTGCAGGGCTGGCGCATCGGCGAAGTGGCCGTGTTCTATGGCCTGGTGAACTGCATGTTCGCCCTGGCCGATGCGCTGGGCCGGGGCTTCGACGTGCTGGGCACGCAGTTCCTGCGCACCGGCGCCTTCGACCGACTGCTGCTGCGCCCGCGCCCCGTGTGGCTGCAGCTCATGGGCCATGACGTGCGCATCAGCCGCCTGGGCCGCCTGCTGCAGGGCCTGCTGGTGCTGGGCTTTGCCACGGCCCAGGGCGCCGTGGCGTGGACGCCCCAGGCCGTGGCCGTGGCGCTGTTCGCCGTGGCGGGCGGCGTGGCGCTGTTCCTGGGCATCCTGGTGCTGCAGGGCGCGCTCTCGTTCTGGACCGTGGAAAGCCTGGAAGCCGCCAATGTGCTGAGCTACGGCAGCGTCGAGGCCGCCCAGTACCCGCTGGCCCTGTACGCGCAGTGGTTTCGCCGCCTGCTGACCTTCGCCGTGCCGCTGGCCTGCGTGGCCTATTACCCGGCGCTGGCCGTGCTGGGCAAGCCCGACCCGCTGGGCGCGCCGGCCTGGCTGGGCTGGGTCTCGCCGCTGGCCGGCTTTGCCTTCCTCTGGCTGGCCTCGGGCGCCTGGCGCATGGGAGTGAGGCATTACGCGTCCACGGGCAGTTGAAGCCGCCGCAGGCGCCGGTGCACCACAGGCTCTAGAGCGTGTTATGCACTTTTAAGTACCCGCGTTGGTTCTGCGCGCTGGTGATCGCAAGGCGCAGTGCGCCGCCAAGGCTCATGCCTTGGCAAGCGCTGCAACGCCGCGAGCGCCTGCACGCAGAGCCAACCCTTCGGGAAAGCCGGGAAAGTGCATAACACGCTCTAGACTGCGCGCTTGCCTTACTCCGGACACCAGACCATGACAGCAGATGAACGCTTCGCCCAGGCCGCCCTTGAGCTCGGCCACCGCTTCGATGGCGAGATCAAGATAGGCGGCAACTACAGCCCCGTCGTGCGCGACGGCCAGCAACTGTTCGTCAGCGGGCAGATTCCCCGCGTGGGCGATGAAGTGCTCTACGTGGGGACGGTCGGCGCCGGGATCGACCTGGCATCGGCCAGAACGGCCGCCGCCATCTGCGCCATGCGCGCCCTGGCCTTCGTGCAGCGCGCGGCCGGCTCGCTCGATGCCGTGCGCGCCGTTGCACGCATCACCGTCTATGTGCGCTCGGCGCCCGATTTCACCCAGCAAAGCGAGGTGGCCGATGGCGCCTCCGACCTCATCGCCCGGGTGCTGGGCCCCGTGGGTGCCCACACGCGCACTTCGGTGGGCGTGCTGCAGCTGCCCAAGGGCGCGGCCGTGGAGCTGGACCTGATCGCCCGCGTGGACTGATCGCGCTACCCCTATCCCTATTCCTATCTCTGGCCCGCTGGCGTTTCGTTGCGCGCCTTCCAGGCCCGCAGCGCCTGGCGGTACTCGTCCATGGCCAGGTCATAGCTGTCGAAGATGCAGGGGTCGCAGCCATTGCCGCAGCAGGCGTCCAGGTCGGGCTGCTCGGGCGGCTGGGGCATGGGGTCGGCGGAATCTGGAATCGGCGCGGTGGTCATGGGCTCGATTGTCTCGCGCTGCTTGTGGCGTTGTTTTGTACGGTTTTTGAGGAGGCAGGCCATGCAGGCTGGCGATCAGAGCAAACAGGATGAGATTGCGCAATTTCTCGCTGAAGAGGACGCCGCCGAACGCAGAAAGGCCGAGCCGCCGCCCGAGGAAGCCGTGCGGGATCTTGCCCTCTGGCGCTCGCCCCGGGCCGGAGCGCTGAACCCGACGCGGCAGGACAATCCGCTGTGGCACTGGATGGTGCGCACGCGCTGGAGCGCCTATGGCGCGAACGAACTTCTGCGTGGACCGTCGCCCTTTGCGCAAGGGCCCATGTGGTGCTTTGCCCGGTATGGCAAGAGCGAGACGGTGCTGGCCGATGGCCGGGTCGTGCACATCGGCGGCCAGCACGAAGACAGCTGCGATCCCGACTTCTTCATCTACAACGATGTCATCGTCATCGACGCGAATGGCGGCATCGCCATCCACGGCTACCCGGACGATGCCTTCCCTACCACCGATTTCCACAGCGCCACGCTGGTGGGTGACGCCATCTTCATCATTGGCGGCCTGGGCTACCGGCACCAGCGCATGCCGGGGATGACGCGGGTGTACAAGTTGCTGCTGGACAGCATGCGCATCGAGGCGGTTCCCACGCATGGCGAGGCGCCCGGCTGGATCTATCAGCATGAGGCCTGTCTGGCAGGCGATGGGAGAACCATCGTGGTGAGCGGCGGCGAGCGCTGGTTTGGCGAGCAATGCCTGACGCCCGAGAACATCGACGATTGGTCGCTGGACACAGTGACCGGCGAGTGGCGGCGATTGACCCGCAGGCCCTGGCAGCGTTGGGCCATGCGGCGTGCCGATGGCAAAGGCAACCGGCTCATGAGCATGCGGCTTGCGCATTCACTGCGCAAATACAAGCACCTGAATCTGCCAACGATCGAGGGCCTGGGTGACGCGCCTGACTTCGAGGCGCTGGACCTGCTCTACCGGATCGATGAGACGGTTGCCCCGCCGGTTCAGGAAGCGGTCGGGGGAATGTACGCCGTGGTGATGGACGGAGTGACGCTGCGCTTCAAGGAAGGCAACCTCCATGTGGAGGCCATCGTCGAGGGGGCGCTGGAGCCGGACAGGCTGCATGCGCTGCGACAGGCCACGCTGGCACTGCTGGCGCGCATTGAAGAGGCTCCGTGGGTGATGGAGGAGCTGCCGCGGGAGCCGGATACCGCGGGCTGACGGCACGCTTTCCGTCTGTTCAACTCAAACAGCGCGGCGCCGGGAAATCGATCACGCTGCGGATGATCTCGCGCATTTCCGTGATCAGGGGCCGGGCATCGTCGCGGCGCCATTGCACGGTGTAGGTCAGCGGGGCCAGCGCGCTGTGCTTTGCGGCCTCGGCGCTGCCGTCCAGCACGCGCAGGCGGCCGCGTTGCTGCAGGGCCAGGGCCCATTGCTCGGGCATGTAGGTGAAGCCCAGGCCGTCCACCACCATGCCCACCACGGCTCCCCAGCTGTTGCAGGAAAGGCGCCGCTCCACGGCCAGGCCGTGGCGGCCCAGCCAGTCGTCCAGCGTGCGCGTGGCCCCCGAGCCGGTGGGCAGGGCGATCAGCAGTTGCTCGCGCACCAGGCGCCGGGGCAGGCCGGTGCCGGCGCGGGCGATGAAGTCGTCGCTGGCGGCCCAGACAAAGCGCACCTGGGCGACCTGCTCGAAGGCCAGGCTGCTGCGCGAGGACGGCCCGGCAATGACCACGCAGTCCAGCTCGCCATCGACGATGCGCTGCTCCAGCACCTGGCCGATGTCGGTGTGGGGCTCCAGCTGCAGGTCGGGATGCAGCTCGGCCACCTTCTGCACCAGCCGGGGCAGCCAGGTCAGGCCGCTGAGCTCGCCAAACCCGATGCGGCAGCGGCCCTGCAGGCCCACGCTGCGGCCCGCCGCCTCGCGCAGCTGGGCGGCGCCGTGCAGCAGCTCGCGGATGCGCGGCAGCAGCTGCTCGCCCTGGGGCGTGAGTTCGGCGGCGCGGCCGCTGCGGTCGAACAGCTGCACGCCCAGCGAGGCCTCCAGCTCCGCAATGCGCTTGGACAGCGATGAGACCGACAGGTGCACGCGGTCGGCCGCCACGCTGAAGTTCAGGCAGGTGGCGGCCCAGTAGAAGGCTTCGAGCTGTTTGAGGGTCATGGCGACATTCTTCCAAAATCGAAATATCGATTCCTATTTATTTCGCTTTTCTTTGCAGGTCGGCCCTTCTACATTGGCCGGCAATGCCTGCCAACACCGTCCCCTCCACCACCGCTCCTGCAGCTGCTGCACCAGCCCCTGCCCGGCCGCCGCGCCGCCTGCGCCAGGTGCTGTCTCTCGATGATTTCGAGCGGCTGGCGCGGCGGCACCTGCCGCGCCCCATCCATGCCTACATCAGCGGGGCGGTGGAGGACAACGCCTCGCTGGCGGACAACCGCCGCGCCTTTGCCGAGCTGGCCTTCGTGCCGCGCGCGCTGGTGGGCGTGGCACAGCGCGACCCCTCCTTCGAGCTGTTCGGGCGCCGCTACGGCGCGCCGTTCGGCGTGGCGCCCATGGGCATTGCCGCGCTGTCGGCCTACCGGGGCGACCTGGTGCTGGCCCAGGCCGCACAGCAGGCGGGCGTGCCGGCCATCATGAGCGGCTCCTCGCTGATCCGGCTGGAGGATGTGATGGCGGCCGCGCCCCACACCTGGTTCCAGGCCTACCTGCCGGGCGACCAGGGCCAGATCGATGCGCTGCTGGACCGCGTGGCCGCCGCCGGCGTGCAGACCCTGGTGATCACAGTGGACACGCCCGTGGCCGCCAACCGCGAGAACAATGTGCGCGCCGGCTTTTCCACGCCGCTGCGGCCCGGGCCGGGCCTGGCCTGGCAGGGCATCAGCCACCCGCGCTGGCTGTTCGGCAGCTTTCTCAAGACCCTGTGGCGCCACGGCATGCCGCATTTCGAGAACAACTATGCGCACCGGGGCGCGCCCATCCTGTCGGCCAGCGTGATGCGCGATTTCTCGGACCGCTCCCATCTGGCCTGGCCGCATCTGGCCGCCATCCGCCAGCGCTGGCAGGGGCAGCTCGTGGTCAAGGGCATTCTTTCGGCCGCAGACGCCGTGCTGGCGCGCGATCACGGCGCCGACGGCCTCATCGTCTCCAACCACGGCGGGCGCCAGCTCGATGGCGCCGTGGCACCGCTGCGCGTGCTGCCCGGCATCGTGCGCGCCGTGCCCGGCCTGCCGGTGATGCTGGACAGCGGCGTGCGACGGGGCACCGACGTGCTCAAGGCCCTGGCCCTGGGCGCGCGCTGCGTGTTCGTGGGCCGGCCCTTCAACTACGCGGCCTCGGTGGCCGGGCCTGCGGGCGTGACCCACGCCATGGCCCTGCTGCGCGAGGAGGTGCTGCGCGACATGGCCATGCTGGGCGCCACGCGCCTGGACCACATCACGCCGGCCTGCGTGCGCCATGCGCAGGCCTGGGATGCGTTCTGAGCGGCAAGACAACAGTATCGACACAGACACAGACGGAGACACAGCAGTGAGCAAGATTCCCGGATTCCATATCCACGCCCGGCCCGAGGCCGCCCTTGGCGATGCGCTACTGCAGCGCTACCGCGGCTTTCCGGTCGCCAATGTCAGCGACGCCATGAGCCGCACCACGGGCACCTCGGCGCTGCGGCCCTTCCATCGCCGCCAGGGGCCGCTGTTGGGCCGTGCGCTGACCGTGCGCACGCGGCCCGGCGACAACCTCATGGTGCACCAGGCCATCGACATCTGCGGCCCCGGCGACGTGATCGTGGTGGACGCGGGCGGCGCCGGGCCCAACGCCATCATTGGCGAGATCATGCTGGCGCTGATGATGGCGCGCGGCGCGGCCGGCATCGTCATCGACGGGCTGATCCGCGACAGCGACACCATCGGCCAGCACGGCCTGCCCGTGTATGCGCGCGGCGTCTCGCACCGTGGCCCCTACAAGGACGGCCCCGGCGAGCTGCATGTGCCCGTGAGCATCGACGGCATGGTCGTCCACCCGGGCGACCTGGTGCTGGGCGATGGCGACGGCCTGCTGGCCGTGCCCGCCGCCGAGGCCGCCGCCATTGCCGACCGCGTGGAGGCCATACAGCGCGACGAGGCCGACGTGCTCGCCGCCATTGCCGCAGGCCGCGCCGACCGTTCCTGGGTGGCGCGCACGCTGGCCGCCAAGGGGGTGCTGTGATGGACCATCGCGTTGTCCGTTTCGACTACTGGCTGGATGCAGCCTTTGACCGCATCGTCTCGGCCGCGCCTGGCGTGCAACTGATCACCTGCCGGCGCGAGGGCGACGATGCCGCCGCCTGGCACGCCCTGGCCGGCGCCCAGGTCTACCAGATCACGGCCGCCAAGGACGAGCTGCCGCGCCACTGGTTCGCCACGGCGGACCTGCTGGCGCGCTGCCCCGATCTGCTGGCCGTGTCCTCTAGCGGGTCGGGCTGCGACACCATCGACATCGAGGCCTGCACGCGCGCCGGCGTGGCCGTGATGAACCAGTCGGGCGGCAATGCGGATTCGGTGGCCGAGATGGCCATCGGCCTGATGCTGTCCGTGCTGCGCCGCATCAACGAATCCGACCGCCTGCTGCGCGCCCCGGGCCGGGGCTTCAGCCGGGAAGACGTCATGGGCCACGAGCTGCGCGGCCGCACCCTGGGCCTGGTGGGCGTGGGAGAGGCCGGCAGCCGCGTCGCGGCCCTGGGCCGGGCCTTCGGCATGCAGGTGATCGGCTGCGACCCGGCCTACGACGCAGCCGGCCTGGCGGCGCGCGGGGCCGAGGCCGTCGGCTTCGACGAACTGCTGCAGCGCGCGGACATCGTCTCCCTGCACTGCCCGCGCGATGCCTCCACGCTGGGGCTCATGGACGCCGCTGCCTTTGCGGCCATGAAGCCGGGCGCCATCTTCGTGAGCACGGCGCGCGGCGGTATCCATGACGAGGCCGCCCTGCACGCCGCCCTGGCCCGTGGCCACCTGGCCGGCGCCGGGCTCGATGTCTGGGACCAGGAGCCGCCGCCCGCCTCCCATCCGCTGCTGGCCCTGCCCCAGGTGGTGGCCACCTTCCACACCGCCGGTGTCACGCACGAGGCCCGGCGCAACAACGCCGAGCTGGCCGCCACCCAGATCGTGCAGTTGCTGGCCGACGGCCAGCGGCCCGCGCGCCTGGTCAATCCCGAGGTCTGGCCGCATGCGCGCGAGCGCATCGCCAGGGCCTTGGACCCGTCCCGTTCCCTGTCCCGTTAGCCGCTTCCTTCACCATGACTAAAAAGCCTCTCAGACCACTGCAAGAGGCGACCCAGGAGACAAAGATGACACAGCAAGCAAGGCGCGCATTGTGCGCAGGCCTGGCCGCCGCCTGCATGGCGCTGCCGGCCCTGGCCCAGGCCCAGACTCAGGGCGAGGCCCCCTATCCCTCGCGCAACATCGAGATGATCGTGGCCTACGGGCCCGGCGGCGGCACCGACCTGGTGGCGCGGCTGCTGGCCCGCCATCTGGAAAAGAAGCTGGGCGGCAGCGTGGTCGTGCTCAACCGCCCCGGCGCGGGCGGCGGCATCGGCTTTGGCGAACTGGCGCGCGCCAAGCCGGACGGCTACACCATCGGCTTCATCAACACGCCCAACGTGCTGACCATTCCCATCGAGCGCAAGAGCAGCTTTCACTGGAGCCAGTACGACCTGCTGGGCAACCTGGTGGACGACCCCGGCGGCTTTGCCATCCACAACAGCAACGCCATCACCACGCTGGCCGGCCTGGCCGCCTACGCCCGGGCCAACCCCGGCGCCGTGACCGTGGGCACCACGGGCACGGGCTCGGACGACCACCTGGCCATGCTGCTGTTCGCCAAGGCCACGGGCACGCAGCTCACCCATGTGCCCTACAAGGGCGCGGGCGAGGTGCGCGCCGCCGCCACGGGCCAGCAGATCACCATTGGCGCCATCAACGTGGGCGAGGTGCTGGCCTACCAGAAGGGCGGCACTCCCATCCGCCTGCTGGGCCAGATGTCGGCCGCGCGCAGCTCGCTGGCGCCGCAGGTGCCTACGTTCAAGGAGCAGGGCATCGATATCGAGCTGGCCTCCCTGCGCGGCCTGGCCGCGCCCAAGGGCTTGCCCGAAGGCGTGCGCAAAAAACTGGTCGATGCCGTGGCCGCCATCGCGGCCGACCCGCAGTTCAGGCAGCAGGCCGAGGCCATGTACGCGCCGCTGCGCTACCTGGCGCCGCCCGCCTACGCGGCCGAACTGGAGCGCACCGAGGCCGGCTTTCGCAAGCTCTGGACCGAGATGCCATGGCAGGACGGCAAGCCCTGAAGGCCCTGGCCATGCAAACCTTTGAATGGACAAGGACGACTGCCATGACCCCTCTGTCGCGCCGCAGCCTGGCTGCGCTGGCCCTGTGCGCCCTGGCCCTGCCGGCCCTGGCGCAAGGCCCCATCACCCTCATCGTGGGCTGGCCTGCGGGCGGCCCCTCCGACAACGTGGCGCGGCTGGCGGCCACGCGCATGAGCGAGGCCCTGGGCCAGCCCATCACCATCGACAACCGGGCCGGCGCGGGCGGCAACCTGGGCAGCGACGCGACGGCCCGCGCAAGGCCCGATGGCAACACCATCATGCTGGCCACCGTGGCCTCGCACGGCCTGAACTCCGCGCTCTACACCAAGCTCAACCACGACCCGCTCAAGGACTTCGCGCCCATCGGCATGATCACCACCTCGCCCAGCGTGCTGCTGGTGCCCGTGGCCTCGCCGCTGCGCTCGGTCAACGATCTGCTGGAGGCGGCGCGCGCCAGGCCGGGCCAGCTCAACTACGGCTCGGGCGGCGTGGGCTCCAGCCAGCACCTGGCCGGCGCCAGCTTCAAGCAGCTCACGGGCGTGGATGTCACCCACATCCCCTACAAGGGCACGGCCCCGGCCATGACCGACCTGATGGCGGGCCGCGTGGACTTCGTGCTCACCACGGGCGCCATCCCCTTCATCCGCTCAGGCAAGCTGCGTGCCCTGGCCGTGGCCTCGCGCCAGCGCCTGCCGGCCCTGCCCGATGTGCCCACGTTCGAGGAAGCAGGCGTCAAGGGCTTCTACACCGACTCCTGGTACGGGCTGGTTGCCCCGGCCGGCACGCCGCGTGCGGCGCTGGAGCGCCTGAACGGCGCACTGGCCACGGCGCTGCGCAATCCCGAGGTGCAAAAGCAGTTCATCGAACAGGGCTCGCTGCCCGTCAAGCCCATGGGCGTGGACGCGTTCTGGCGCTTCGTGCGCGAGCAGATGCCCGTGGCGGCCGAGCAGGTGCGGGTGTCGGGGGCCAGAGCCGAGTGAGCGCAGCCGGGTGCGGCAGTGCAGGATCGGCACGGGGGCGACTGCACAGCCGCAATGCAGCCAGCGTGTCACTGGCAGGTCACTGGCAGGTCACTGGTAGTTGAGCGTGAAGGTGGCCCGTCCGTTGGCCAGGCCTGTGGTGACGGAGGGCTGGGTCTGGACATAGCGCGCCGTCAATGGAATCACGTGGTTGCTGGTGTTTGGGGTGATGATGCCCGCCTGCCACTGGTTGGGATTGCCGAAGTTGGCGGAGTCCTCGCCGTAGCTGATGACCTTGTCGCTGCTGCGGATCTGGATGCCGATGCCGGCAGCCCCTCCGGTCACCGTCAGCACATCGGAGCGGTTGGCGGCATCGTTGGCATCCGTGAGCGTGACGAACGGGCGCAGGGTGGAATTGGCATCGCCCCCGGTGCAGATCAGTTCCAGATCGAATGGCTGGGGCGCGGAGGTAGCGCCTATCCCGTTGAACTGTGACCTGTTGATTCGCTGCAGGTTCACGGCGATGTTGCTCGTCTTCACCCGGCAACTGGCGCCTGTGCGCACCACGGTGCTGCCGGCCGCCATCACGGACCAGATATTGCAAAGGCTATTGCAGTCAAACCGGGCGGTTGCATAGCTGCTGACGCTGAAAGTGCCCGATTGAACGGCGCCTGTCTTGATGAGTTGCATCCATATGGTTTGCTCATGTACATCATCCTTTTGCCATCCCGTGGCTCCTGAATTGTTGGATTGAGTGGTGATGGACATGTTTTTGCCATTGGGGAAATTCCTGGCTTTCCATGTGGCACGCCAACGGATTCCTATTCCGCGCAAAGATGTGGAGTAGATATCGCCATCCAGCGTAGTGGGGTTCATGATTTGGGGCCATATTTCTGAAGTTGGCCCCGAAAGCACACTGTAGGAAATGGTATCGAGAGTGGATTTGACCATGGGCGATTCCCATAGCACTGATCCATTCATGATATTTCCTGCGGGAACGTTGATGATTTCCGGTAATTGGACGATGGATACTGCCGGGGTAAACATGCCTCCATAAATGGAGCTTACAGAAAAGCAAAGCGTTGCCGGAATGAGAAAATATCTGATTTTTTTCATATGAATGAAACCGGAAACGATGCAGGAGAGTTTGATGGGCGTGCTCCAAAGTCTATTCCTATGATTTATGAAAATCCATAGGATCATTCTTATTTTGGCAATGCTTTTTCATGACTCCAATGCCGTGTTCCATCCGCTGCCGTGGCGCGGCATGGTCACCGGGTCCGGCCTGCGGCACACCTGGCGCAAGCGGCGCCAACGACGTGGGCGGCCGCCTGGGCACGGCCGCCTGGGCATGGCCGCCACGGGCGACGCCTTTGCAAGACGCCTGGGCTGAGCCCGTGGCTCAACCCCGCCTGCGCGCCGCCAGCCCCTGCACCACGGCCGCCAGCCGGTCGATTTCCTCGGTGGTGTTGTAGAAGGCCAGCGAGGGCCGCACCGTGGTCTCCACGCCGAAGCGCCGCAGGATGGGCTGGGCGCAGTGGTGGCCGGTGCGCACGGCGATGCCTTCGGCGTTGAGCGCCTCGCCCACCTCGGCCGTGGTCCAGCCCTTGAGCACGAAGGACAGCACGCTGGCCTTGTCGGCCGCCGTGCCGATCAGGCGCAGGCCGGGAATGGGCGCCAGCGCCTGCGTGCCGTACTGCAGCAGGTCGTGTTCGTAGCGCGCGATGCGCTCCATGCCCAGGGCCTGCACGTAGTCGATGGCGGCGCCCAGGCCCACTGCGTCGGCAATGTTGCCGGTGCCCGCCTCGAAGGTGTTGGGCAGGGGCTGGTAGACGGTTTTCTCGAAGGTCACGTCGGCGATCATGTTGCCGCCGCCCTGCCAGGGCGGCATGTCCTCCAGCACCTCGCGCCGTCCCCAGACCACGCCGATGCCCGTGGGGCCGAAGACCTTGTGGCCCGAGAACACGAAGAAGTCCGCACCGATGGCCTGCACGTCCACGGCCATGTGCGAGACCGACTGCGCGCCATCGACCAGGGCCCTGGCGCCCGCCTGGTGGGCCAGCTCCACGATCTGCTGCACGGGCACGACCGTGCCCAGCGCGTTGGAGACCTGGGTGACGGAGACGATCTTGGTGCGCGGGTTCAGCAGCTTGCGGTATTCATCGATGAGCACCTGGCCCGAGTCGTCCACCGGGATCACGCGGATCTTCGCGCCCTTGGCGGCCGCCAGCTGCTGCCAGGGCACGATGTTGGCGTGGTGCTCCAGGTGGGAGACGATGATCTCGTCGCCCTCGCCCACATGCTGCCAGCCCCAGCTCTTGGCCACGAGGTTGATGGCCTCGGTGGTGCCGCGCACGAAGATGACCTCGTTCACGTCGGGCGCGTTGATGAAGCGGCGCACGCGCTCGCGCGCGCCCTCGTAGGCGTCGGTGGCGCGCGCGGCCAGTTCATGGGCCGCGCGGTGGATGTTGGAGTTCTCGTGCTCGTAGAAGTGGCGGATGCGCTCTATCACCGCGCGCGGCTTGTGCGTGGTGGCCGCGTTGTCCAGCCAGGCCAGGGGCCGGCCGTTGACGCGCTCGGACAGGATGGGAAAGTCCCGGCGCACGGCATGCACGTCGAAGGGCGCCTGCACGCCGGCCGTGCCATGCCTTGCCCCGTGCGAAGCCTGCTGGCGCTGCAGCGGATGGGCCGGCGTGGTGTAGCCGGCGGGCAGCACCACGGGATCGACAAAGTAAAAGCGCGGCTCGGCCGAAGGCACGGTGGACGCTATGCCGGGCCCTTCGGTGGGCACGCCGATGCGCGGCACGGCGGGTGACGCAGGTGCAGCAGGTGCAGCAGGTGCAGCAGGTGCAGCAGGTGCCGTGAACGGGAGCGCGGCCAGCGCATCCAGCGGATCGCCCTGGCGCTGGGGCACGCCCAGCACCTGCGATCCCAGGCGCGGCTCGTAGGCGGGCAGGGCGCTCACGACATGGTCGGGCACGCCGTTGCCGGCCTGGGCATGGGGAAGCAGCGCGGGCGCGCGGTGGGCCAGCGAGGCCAGCGGCGCGGGCGAGGCCGGCAGCAGGTTGCTGCCCGGCGCCTGGCCCTGCGGGATGGGCGTGCCCGGCACGCCGGGGCCCAGGCCTGCGGGGCTGGCCAGCGGCGAGCCGGGCGGCGCCACGTTCACGGGGGCCTGCACGCCAGCAGGCAGACCGGGAAGACCCGGAAGACCCGGCAGGGCAGGAGCCGATCCCGGTGCGGCGGAGAACAGGGCGTTGGCCATGCGCGCCAGCGCCTCGGGGTCGAAGGGCGCCTGGGGCGCCACGGAGGTGATTGCAGACACGGTCAACGCCCGGCCTCTTTACTTGTAGGTGTCGGGATAGTCGTGGTACTTGCCGATCTCGACATCGTCGAGCACGGCCAGCGCGTCGGGCGTGAGCACGGCCAGCGAGCAGTACAGCGAGATCAGGTAGGACGCGATGGCATGGTTGTTGATGCCCATGAAGCGCACCGACAGGCCCGGGCTTTGCTCGCCCGGCAGGCCGGGCTGGTACAGGCCGACCACGCCCTGGCGCTTGTCGCCCACGCGCAGCAGCAGGATCTTGCTCTTGCCATCGGCCACGGGCACCTTGTCCGAGGGGATCAGCGGAATGCCGCGCCAGGTGATGAACTGCGAGCCGAACAGGCTGACCGTGGGCGGCGGCGTGCCGCGGCGCGTGGCCTCGCGGCCGAAGGCGGCAATGGCCAGCGGATGGGTCAGGAAGAAGGCGGGCTCCTTCCAGACCTTGGTCAGCAGCTCGTCCAGGTCGTCGGGCGTGGGCGCGCCGGTCAGCGGGAAGATGCGCTGCTCGTCCGTGACCTGGGCCAGCAGGCCGTAGTCGGGGTTGTTGATCAGCTCGCTTTCCTGGTTCTCCTTGATGGTCTCGATGGTCAGGCGCAGCTGTTCCTTGATCTGGTCATGCGGGCTGCTGTAGAGGTCGGAGATGCGCGTGTGCACATCCAGGATGGTGGAGACGGCGTTGAGGAAGTACTCGCGCGGCTGCTCCTCGTAGTCCACATAGGTGCGCGGCAGCTGGTTGTCTTCCTGCTTGGCCGTGCAGGTGACCTTGATGGCCTCCGGGTTCTTGACGCGGTTGAGGCGGTAGATGCCGGCCTCCACCGGCGACCATTGCAGCAGGTGCGTCAGCCAGCGCGGGCTGATGGTCGAAAGCTGGGGAACGGTTTTGGTTGCGTTGGCCAGTTGCCGCGCGGCGTTGTCGCCTAGCGCGGTCGTGCCGCCCACTGTTGCCGACATGTGCAGACTCCGTGATCAGTTCAGGAAAAAGGGAAGGGGAAGGAAGGGAAACAGGGCCAGTGTCCCGGCCCGCGCACATGTCTTCAACATGCTATAGCCGCCAAGCGCAGGCCGCGCACCAGCTGGTCGTGGGCCACGGTTTCGCCGCGCATGACCAGGGCCGAGGGCTGCACGCCCAGCGAGACGGCCAGCTTCTCCACGGTCAGCAGCGAGGCGATGACGCGGCCGCGCTCTATCTCTCCCACGTAGGAGCGGTTCAGGTCCGAGTGCTCGGCCAGCCGCTCCTGCGACCAGCCATGGGCCTCGCGCGCCTGGCGCACGGCAATGCCGAAGCTGGTGACAAGCCGGGTGCTCATAGGGCCACCTCCCGGGGCTGCTGCGCGTGCTCGCGCGCATGGGCCTGGGTGACGTGAGCGCCGGGCGGCACGTCCTCGGTCACCCAGACATTGCCGCCGATGACGGCGCCGCGCCCCAGCGTGACGCGGCCCAGGATGGTGGCGCCCGCGTAGATGACCACGTCGTCCTCCACCACCGGATGGCGCGCCAGGCCCTTGCGCAGGTGGCCGTGCTCATCGGTGGGAAAGCGCTTGGCGCCCAGGGTGACGGCCTGGTACAGCCGCACGCGCTCGCCGATCACGGCGGTCTCGCCGATCACCACGCCCGTGCCGTGGTCCATGAAAAAGCCCCGGCCGATCTTCGCGCCCGGGTGGATGTCGATGCCCGTCTGCGCATGCGACAGCTCGGCCACGATGCGCGCCAGCAGCGGCTGCTCCAGCAGGTACAGCTGGTGGGCCAGGCGGTGGTGGATCATGGCCAGCACGCCCGGATAGCACAGCAGCACCTCGTCCACGCTGCGCGCGGCGGGATCGCCCTGGAAGGCGGCCAGCACGTCGCTGTCGAGCAGGCGGCGGATCTGGGGCAGGGACTCGGCAAAGGCGCGTGCGATGTCCAGCGCCATGGCGTCGGCGCCCGCTGCCGTATGGGGCGCGGACAGCCGCAGCTCCAGCCGTATCTGGCCCAGCAGCGCATGCAGGGCCGAGTCCAGCTGGTGGGCCACGAAGATGTCCTCGCTTTCCTGGCGCAGGTCGTGCGGGCCCAGGCGCATGGGAAACAGGGCTGCCTTGAGCTGGTCGATGAGGGTGGAAAGCGCGTCGCGCGAGGGAAACTCGCGCGCCCCGGGCTCCTGGGTGCGGCCGTGGGCCTCGCGCCATTCGCGGCGCGCCGCATGCAGGTTCTGGGTGAGTCCGGCAATGTCGAAACTGGCCATCTGCGTGCTCCTTCAGTCTTGAATCCAGGGCAGGCCGTGGAAGCGCCAGCCGTCGTTTTTGCCGCGCTGCTGCCGCGCGTCGATCTCGCCCTCGAAGCCTTCGAGCACGTTGAACACATGGGCGAATCCGGCCTGGGCCGCCACCTGGGCCGCCAGCACCGAGCGCTTGCCGCTGCGGCACAGCAGCAGGGCCACGGCCTCCTTGCCGCCGTGCGGGGCCAGGCGCGCTTCCAGCTCGCGGGCAAAGCGCGGGTTGCGCGTCAGCGCCGTGCCCGTGGCCCAGGGCACGTGCAGGGTGCCCTGCACCTGGCCGACGAACTTGCGTTCCTCGGCCGTGCGCACATCGACCAGCACGGCCTGGCCGGCCTGCACCAGCGCCCAGGCCACGGGCGGGCGCACGCCGCCTGCGTGGCCCAACCCCTGTGCCTGGGCGTGGTCCTGTGCCTCCTGCAGCGCCTGGGGCAAGGCGGTTTCCAAAGTGAGGGCTGTCATGTCGTCGTCCTTGCGGAGAATTCGCGGGTTGGTGGCTATAGGCACCAATCTAAGAACTTCGCGGCAAGCCACCAACGAACAAGAGCGGCGTTTGATAGAAGCAAAACGTCTATGAAGGCGCCGCGTGGCGCCATGCCCGGTTCGGGCGATCAGGCCGTCAGCAGCCGCTGCAGCATCCACAGGTTCAGCGACACCACCAGGGCCGCGCAGCCCCACAGCACCGCCGACATCCTGGGGCCAAAGGCCAGCTCGCCCAGCGCCTTGCGCCGCGTGGTGAACAGCAGCAGCGGCACGATGGCAAACGGCAATTGCAGGCTCAGCACCACCTGGCTGAACACCAGCAGGGCGCTGGCGCCGGTGCTGCCGTACCAGGCGGTGGCCACCACGGCGGGCACGATGGCGATGCAGCGCGTCAGCAGGGCGCGCAGCGCGGGCGACAGGCGGATCTGCAAGAAGCCTTCCATCACGATCTGCCCGGCCAGCGTGCCCGTGACCGACGAACTCAGCCCCGAGGCCAGCAGCGCCACGCCGAACACCGCGCTGGCGATGCCCACGCCCAGCAGCGGCGACAGCAGGTGGTAGGCGTCCGACAGCTCGGTCACCGGCGCCTGGCCGGGCCGGTTGAACGCGCCGGCCGCCACCACCAGGATGGCGGCGTTCACGAACAGCGCCAGCCCCAGCGCCACCGTGGAGTCCAGCGTGGCCAGGCGGATGGCCTGGCGCGTGCCCTGGGGCGTGGTGTCATGCCGGCGTGTCTGCACGATGGACGAATGCAGGTAGAGGTTGTGCGGCATCACCGTGGCCCCCACGATGCCCACGGCCAGGTACAGCATCTGCGGATTGGCCACGATCTCCATGCCCGGCAGCAGGCCGCGCAGCACGGCCGCCACGGGCGGCTGCAGCCAAACCAGCTGGGCGGCAAAGCACAGGCCGATCAATGCCACCAGGGCGATCACCACCGACTCCAGGCAGCGAAAGCCCCGGCTTTGCAGCGCCAGGATCAGCATCACATCCACCACCGTGATGCACACGCCGGCCAGCAGCGGCAGGCCGAACAGCAGGTTCAGGCCGATGGCCATGCCCAGCACCTCGGCCAGGTTGCAGGCCACGATGGCGATCTCGCAGAAGAACCACAGCACCAGGTTGATGCGCGGGGAAAACTGCGCGCGGCAGGCCTGGGCCAGGTCCCGCCCGCTGGCCAGGCCCAGGCGCACGGCCGCCGCCTGGAACAGCATGGCCATCAGGTTGGAGGCAAAGATCACCGCCAGCAGCGAGTAGCCGAACTGCGAGCCGCCCGCGATGGAGGTGGCCCAGTTGCCAGGGTCCATGTAGCCCACGGCCACCATGTAGCCGGGCCCGGCAAACGCCAGCACGCGGCGCGCGTTGTCCGAGCGGCTGGCGCCGCGCGGCACGGCGATGCTGCGATGCACCTGCGGCAGGCTGGGCGTGCCCGCGTGGCCGTGATCCGGCTCGATGGCGCCGAAGCGGCCCTGTTCAGCCGCAAGCACGGTGTCGTTCATGGGGGCCTTTCCGCCGGCGGGGGCACGCGGTTGCAGGGGGATGCCTATCGGGCCGTCGGCACCAGGCCGCTGGCGGGTGCAATGGCTGCTGCAGCGGGTGCGGCATCGGTGCCTGCGCCGCGCCACAGCGCCACGAGATCTCCGGTCACGATGACCGCGCCGGCCAGCACAATCAGGCTGCCCACGCAGCGGCGCGCCACGGTGGCAGGTTTCAGGCGCCGCGGCGTGCGGCACGGCGTGCTGGCCGGCGTGCGGGGGGCGGATGAGGAAGGCAGAAGGGACATCATGGCAACTCCTTGGCAGGGGAACGCTTGTCTCGGGCCAGCCCCGGGGAAGCCCGCCTGCCCCGGCCGGTGCGGGGCAGGCGGGCGGTCCGCGTCAGGCGTAGGCGCTGCTCATCACCAGCGAGCCGTTCACGCCCGCCGGGAAGAACCCGCCCTTGGTCGCCGTGTCCTTGGTCAGGTACACGATGTTCAGCACGTCGCCCGGCGAGCGGCTGTAGGCGATGCCGTTGGAATCCAGCGGCACGATGTTGGACGTGGTGGCGTCCCCCGTGATGCCCTGGTCCACGTCGGTGGAGCCATCCAGGCTGTCGCGCGCATCCGAGATGGCGCCGGCCGCCGTGCGCAGCGCGGGCGTGGCCAGTCCCTTGGCGTACAGCACCGTGCGCACCAGGCCTGCGTGGTAGGCCTCGGCGGCCAGGATGCCGGCGGCTGCCTCCAGATAGGTCTTGTTGGTGATCAGCGGCGATGCGCCCTTGTAGGCGGTGACGCCCACGTCCTCGAAGATGAAGGCCCCCAGCAGGAAGTTCTCGTCACTCGCATAGGGATCGAAGGCCGTGCCCGCGCCCACCAGGCCGGCCGCTCGCGCGGCCACCGAGAAGGCGCCGTTCGGGTCGGTTCCGCCGATGTCGATCTGCGGCTGCGCCACTGCGGCCGAGCCCAGCGCCGCGCGCAGGAAGGCCACGTGGGCAATCTCGTCCTGGGCGATCTCCTTGGCGTACTGCGCCACCACGGGGTCCTTGAAGGCCACGGCACGGCCGCCCGTGATGGCGCCCTGCGTGCCCACGCCCGACTGCAGGTTGGCGGGCAGGCCGGTGCCGAACACCGCGTAGTGATAGAACTGCGACTCCAGATACTCCAGGTTGAGGGCGAAGTTCAGGATCTCCGCATCCGTGGGCCCGTTGGCCTGCGCATTCGCATCGCCCCCGCCGCCGCCGCAGGCGGACAGGATCACCCCGCCCGCCATGCCCACGGCCACGCCGCTGGTCTTGCGGAAGAACTGGCGCCTGTCCTCCAGCTTCTTGGCACGTTTTTGCAAAACCCCGATCAACACTGATTCGTCGGACATGATGGTTCCTCTCGGTTCGCGGCAGGCGCGAACGGTCAACGTGAAGAATGCGCCTCCGGCCGAAAGCACACGGGTGTGGCGAAAGCGCGTTCCACTGAAGAGGTGGCCACCTGCTCCAGGGGAATGGGATGCGTCCCCGCTATCCGGCAGTACGCAGGCCGCGCAGGTCTGGATGTGCCGCAATTGAAAGCGCAGGTAACGGTTTGCGGATGCAGCCGTTTCTTTTTCTTTTTTGAATCCAGACCCCGCTGCGCTGCGTATCCAGATCAGCCGGAATCGTTCGGCTTGTCATCAACCCGCTAGGAGCATTCCATGGTCTCGATTCAAAACACCCGCAAGCTGGCCTCGTTCGGCCTGGCCATCGTGATGTCGGCTGCCTCCGTGGCCGCCATGGCCGATGTGATGGTGGGCGGCGCACCCATGCTGCCGTCCAAGGACATCATCGACAACGCCGTCAACTCCAAGGACCACACCACCCTGGTCGCAGCCGTCAAGGCGGCGGGCCTGGTCGATACGCTCAAGGGCCCGGGTCCGTTCACCGTGTTCGCGCCCACCAATGCCGCCTTCGAGGCCCTGCCCGCAGGCACGGTGGACACCCTGCTCAAGCCCGAGAACAAGGGCACGCTGACCACCGTGCTGACCTACCACGTGGTGGCCGGCAAGTGGGATGCGGCGGCGCTGTCCAAGATGATCAAGGACGGCAAGGGCATGGCCAGCATCAAGACCGTCAGCGGCGGCACGCTGGTGGCCAAGTCCAGCGGCTCCAAGATCATGCTGACCGATGAAAAGGGCGGCACGGCCACGGTGACCATCCCCGACGTCTACCAGTCCAACGGCGTGATCCACGTGATCGACAAGGTGCTGCTGCCCAAGTGAGCGGCACAGGCAGCGAGCGGGCCGACCACTGATCGCCGCGGTCAGTGGCCGGAGCCTTGCGCCTTCGCCATGCGCCTGGCGGGCGCGCCGCCGGAGGGCGCTCCGCCAGAGGGCGCACCGCCATAGGTCGATCCCGCATAGATGGCCGCCAGCGTCAGCGCCATGCCGGCCAGCGCCATCGGCGTGGGCCGGGCGGTGAAGAACAGCACGTCGATGGCATAGGTGCCTATGGGCTCGGCCAGCAGGATGAGGCCGGCCAGCGAGGCCTTCACATGCGGAACGGCCGTGCTCACCATGAGCCAGGCCACGCCCTGCACCAGCAGGCCGTACAGCAGCAGCGTGCCGAAATCGGCCGCGCCGGCAATGGCCAGCGACTCGCCCTCCAGCCACGCGGCTGCCAGCAGGCAGGGCGCGGCGGCGGCGCACAGCACGGCCATATTGACGGCCGGATGCGTGGCGTGCGGCGGGGTCTGCCCCTTCTTGATGAAGACCACGCACAGCGCATAGGCCGCCGCCGAGGCCAGGCCCAGGGCCACGCCCAGCCAGTGCTCGGACGCCGAATCGGGGCCTGCGGCCACGGGCAGCCCCGCGCCTGACACCATGAGGATGCCGGTGGCCGCCAGCACCAGCGCCACGAAGTAGACGACCGTGATCCGCTCGCGGAACACCGCCCAGGCCAGGCCCGCCAGAAAGAACGACTGGCAGTTGGTCAGGATGGCCCCCAGGCCCGGCCCCACCATGCGTATGCTCTTGTGCCACCAGTACAGGTCCAGCGCCAGCGCGGCGCCGGCCAGGCAAGCGTACAGCAGGGCCTGGCGCGTCATGCGCCAGCGCAGGCCGCGCCACAGGGCAAAGCCGGCCAGCCCCAGGCCGCCCAGCAGCATGCGGTAAAAGCCCATGGCGCTGGTGCCCATGCTGCTGAAAGCCACGGCCACGCCGGACAGGCTCAGGATCAGCCCGCCCACGGCCAGCAGCGCCAGGTAGCTTGTCTTTCCGTTCATGCGCATGGCCCCGTCACGCTTGCCGGTCGGCGGCATCGCGCCGCCGGTATTCGAGCTGGCGTGCCGTCTCGGCCGCGATCTCCGCGCCCAGCAGGCGCTCCACCAGGTGCAGGGCCATGTCGATGCCCGCCGCAAACCCGCCCGAGGTGACGATGGCGCCCTCATCGATCCACAGCCTGTCGGCGCTCACGCGGGCATCCGGCGCAATGGCGCGCAGGTCTTCCGTGTCCTCGAAGTGCGTGGTGGCCTCGCGCTGGTCCAGGAGCCCTGCCCGCCCCAGCAGGAAGGAGCCCACGCAGACGGAGCCCGTCACCTCGCTGCTGCCGGCCACCTGCCGCAGCCAGGCGGCGACCTCGGGTGCGGCCAGTTCGGCCTGCAGCGCGCCGCCGGCCACGATCACCAGGTCCAGCGGCGGATGGTCCTGCAGGCTGGCCTGTGCCTGTATGCCCACGCCTTCGCGCGTGCGCACGGCGGCGCCGCTGCGGCTGATCACCACGGGCTGAAACGGGGGCGAGGCCGCCAGCCCGCGCCGCACGGCCACGCGCGCGGCCACGTCGAACACCTGCAGCGGCCCTGCAAACTCCAGCAGCACCACGCCATCAAAGACGAAAAATCCAACGGTCCGGGTCTTCATCCACCACTCCTGTCTGTCGAGGAGTGGCAGCTTAGGCAGGCCGCAGCGCGCGGTCTTGGACGGAATTGATCAGGCCGGGCCGCTCAGGGCCGCTCAAGGCCGCTCAGGGCCGCATGGCCTGGCGGTACTGCGAAGGCGCCACGCCATGCGCGCGGCGGAACCAGTTGGAGAAATGGCTCTGGTCGTAGAAGCCCAGCGACAGTGCCACCTCGCTCAGCGCCAGCGTGCCGCGCAGCAGGCCGCGGGCGCTTTCGGCGCGGCGGGCCTGGTGGTAGGCATGGGGCGTGATGCCGTAGCGGCGGCTGAAGCTGCGGATGGCGTGCTCGGGACTGAGCCCGCAGACGGCGGCCAGCCGCGCGGCGCCCAGCTCCTGGTCCGCATGGGCGTCGATGAACTCGCGCAGCAGTGCCGCGCTGGCGCCATCGGGCGCATGCGGCCGGCCGGGGCTGTGCACCACGCGGCGCAGCAACGCCAGCAGGGCCTCGTCGGCGGCCAGGCCGTCCTGCGGGCCTTGCAGCAACTGCCGGGCGCAGGCCCGGGTCTGCGGGTCGCGCAGGCTGACGGCGTCGAACCAGCCATCGCGCACGCCCAGCAGCGCGTGCATGCGGGCGGGCTCGACATGCAGCATGTCGTAGGTCCAGCCCTGCTCGCCGCCCGGGCGCCCGTCGTGGATCTCGCCGGCGTTGAACAGCGCGATATCGCCACCCGTGAACTCGCGCTCGGCGCCCCGGCTCCAGCACAGCTCGCGCCCGCCGTGGATGACGGCAATGCCCATGGTGTCGTGGAAGTGGCGCGGATAGCGGTGCTGCACCGCATGGCCGCTGAGGATTTCCACACCGCCCAGCGCGCAGTGGCGGCGGTAGGTCAGGGCGCGTTGCGGGCGCTTGCCGGGTAGGGGCGCGGCCATGGCCGGTCTCAATCCGCGCCGGGGGCCGCTGCCGGCGTCCTGGCCTGCGCGGCCAGCTTGGACAGCCGCCAGCGCGTCAGGTCGTCCGCGCCGGGGCCGGCCTCCACGCGCAGCTCGGAAAAAGGCACGCTGCGGCCCGATTCCTCCTCCACCAGCGCCAGCCGCAGGGGCGTGCCCGATTGCGCGCGCACAAAGCGCATGGGCGGCTGGGCCTGCTGCTGCAGGCGCCACCGGTCGCCGACCTGGGCCAGCGCCTGGATCACCAGGGACAGGTCGCGGCCCTTGGGCGTGAGCAGGTACTCGTAGCGGTCCGGGCCGCTTTGGTAGAGGCGGCGCTCGACCAGGCCGGTCTGCTCCAGCTGGCGCAGGCGGTCGGTCAGCGTGGCGTTGGTGATGTCCGTGGACTTTCTCAGGTCGTCATAGCGGCTCAGGCCCAGCATCAGGTCGCGCAGCACCAGCATGGCCCAGCGGTCGCCTACGGCCTCCAGCGCGGTGGCGATCGAGCAGGCCATGCCCTCGAAGCTCTTGGATCGCATGGGGTTTCCCTTGTGTGTTCGCGGTTGTCGCAGGCCTGGAGTGTCTCAGCAAAACGCAAGCCCGGTCCGCAAAGGTGGATTGCGTGCTTGTAACTCTAATGATTGGAGTTTATATTTGGAGCCACTATCAACCACGGCTTTTCAAGCAAGGACTTCCTTCATGAGCACGCATCAAGGCACCGCCATCGTCACTGGCGCCTCATCCGGCATTGGCGCCGTCTACGCAGACCGCCTGGCCGCCAGGGGCCATTCCCTGATCCTGGTGGCCCGCCGCGAGGACCGGCTGCAGGCGCTGGCGCAGCGCCTGCGCAGCGCGCATGGCAGCGAGGTCGAGGTGGTGGCCGCCGACCTGGCCGACGCCACCGGTCTGCAGCGCGTGGCGGCGCTGCTGTCGGGTGAGCGTGACATCCGCATGCTGGTGAACTGCGCCGGCCTGGGCGCCCTGGGCCCGGCCGCCCAGGTGGATGCGGGCGAGGTCGATCGCATGGTCATGGTCAACATCCATGCATTGACGCGGCTGTCGCTGGCGGCGGCGCGGCTTTTCGCCACGCGCGGCCGGGGCACGCTGATCAACATCGGCTCCATCCTGGCCGTGATGCCGGTGCCGGGCGCCTCCAGCTACGGCGCCTCCAAGGCCTATGTGCTGAACTTCACGCGCTCGCTGCAGGCCGAGCTCGCTTCCAGCGGCGTCATGGTGCAGGCGGTGATGCCCAGCCTGGTGCACTCCGAATTCTTCGGCGGCAAGCCCGCGCCGTTTCCCGAGCACCTGTTCATGTCGCCCGAGTCCTTGGTGGATACGGCTCTGGTCGCACTCGACCAGGGCGAGGCCATCTGCTTTCCCACGCTGGGCAGCACGACCGCCTGGCTGGACTTTGACCAATCGCGCGCCAATCTCGTCAAGGCGCTGACGCTCAGCGGCGTGCCGGCAGCGCGCTACCAGGGCGCGGATGCAGGCCAGCCCGCCTGACGCCTGACGGCCCGCCGCGCCGCCACCCCGGATTTCCCGAAACCTTTTCTTTTTTGCACCCGGAGAAAACCATGCCCCTGTGGAAGATCTACCACCCCGAAAACGCCTTCAGCGATGAAGACAAACAGGCCATCGCCCAGCGCATCACGGCCGTCTACGGCGACCTGCCGCGCTTTTACGTGGGCGTGGTGTTCGAGGCTGTCGCGCGCACTTCGTTCTTCATCGGCGGCGAACCTGCGGATGATTTCGTGCGCATCTCCGTGGACCACATCGCGCGGCAGATCCGCGACGAGGAGACCAAGACACGGTTCCTCGAAGGCGTGCGGCGGCAGCTGTCCCCCTTCATTGCCGACCGGGGCCTGCGCTGGGAGATGCATGTGGACGAGACGCCCTTCAGCCTGTGGAGCATCCAGGGCCTGCGCCCGCCCGTGCCGGGCACGCCCGAGGGGGAGAAATGGCGCCTGGACAATCGGCCTGCCGCCTACTGAGAGGCTTGCGGGGGCGGGACAGGGGACAGGCCCCGTGGCCTTTCCACCTCCGGCCCTTGCACCTCCGGCCCTTGCACTTTTCCCCATGCACATTCGTCCCGCACACATCGAAGACGCCGAAGAGATCAGCGCGCTGGTCTCCAGCGTGTCGCACCTCTTCACCCTGGACTCCGGCAGCCAGGGCGCGCAGGAATTCCTGAAGGCCCTGGGGCCGCAGGCGTTCCAGGCCTACCTGCAGGACCCCCGCTACCTCTTCATCGTTGCCAGGCAGGGCGATGCCCTGGCAGGCATGGCGGCCCTGCGTGACGGGCGCCATCTGTTCCACCTGTTCGTTGGCCTGCCGTTCCAGCGGCAGGGACTGGCCAGGCGGCTGTGGCAGGCGCTGCAGCCTGCCATCCACCCGGACGCCGGCAACGTCACCGTCAACTCCACGCCGTTTGCCGTACCCGCCTACGAAAGGCTGGGTTTTCGGGCCACCAGCGCGCCGCTGGAGAAGAATGGCGTGGCCTTCGTACCCATGCAGATGGAACTGGCGTAGCGAACGTGACCGCAGACCTGGCCGAAGCCTGCGCCGGTTCCCAAGCATGTCTTCATGTTGGCCGAGACCCTGGTGGATACGGCCCTGGCGGCACAGGACCAGGAACCGTTGCCTTGTACCCAGGGCAACACTGGGTCTATCTGGAACATCCACCGACAAGGGACATGCGTTCAGCGGTGAGGACAAGCAGGCCGTCGACCGGTGCATCACGGGTATTTACAGCAAACTCGCGAAATTGGACGTGGGCGTGGTTTTGGGAACCCTGGTCAAGGCTTGCTGCTTCATTGGTGGACAACCCATCGATGATTTCGTGCGTATTGCGGCGGACCCCATCGTGTCGCATATTCAGTAAGAGGCAACGGGGTCGCGATTTCTGAGCGCCGCTGCCAACTTCACCTGCCCACCATCGCCGACCCGCTCCAACCTGCGATCTGCGCAGCCTGGCGGGCCTCCGTGCGGGAAATGGCGGCAGGACAACCGGACTTCAGCGTTCGATTGGCCGCCGCAGCGGCCGGTTGTGCTGGCGGCACTGTCTTGCTTCATATGACGCAGCGCATACGGCCGATTATGGGTAATGCAATGGATTTGGTTGGTATGCAATCGAACAGGCCGTGATATGGAATGGCTGATGCTCGGATGAATGTGTGTCTATGGTCAAAAATCCAGTCAATGGAATTTGATGCGGCGACAAAGCGCCAATACAATGGCCGGCCGGTAAAGAGAGCCGGTCCTGCCGGGGGAGTTTCAACCCCTCAGATATCCTGATACCAAAACCATTGCCGAGGGAGCGCCAATGCGCGTCAGTCTGCCGGGAGGAGGCGCATTGCTGCAATGCGCCCTTGTTTCTGCCTTTCCCATTTCCCGCAACTGCGGCGGGCATTGCCTGCCGGGACGGCGCGCCAAGGTTGCGCAGATCCAGTGTCCACGGAAGGCTTTGTTCCTGCTGCGCAGGGCCGCCAGTCTGCTCGCGTGGATGGTTGTGGGGTCCCTTTTTTGGATGACCGCCATGCTGCCGGCCCAGGCGGGCATGCGTATCTCCGGGTCCATCAGTAGCAACGCGTCCTGGCCGGCAGCCAGTTCGCCCGTGCTCCTGCAGGGGGATGTGGTGCTGGAGTCCGGTGCCACGCTGACGCTGGAGCCCGGGCTCGTCATACAGATGGAGCCGGGTGCCAGTTTCACCGTGCGGGACGGCGCCGTACGCGCAATGGGCACAGCGCAGCAGCCGATCACCATCACTTCTTCGCGGCCCCAGCCCGCGCCCGGCGATTGGGGCGAATGGCGCTTTCTCGCGGGGACGCGGAGCGGGGCCACGCAATGGGTCCATGTGCGCATCGAGTACGGCAGTGGCCTGGTCGTCGCGGGTGCCTCGCCCGGCCTGGACCAGGTTTCCATCCTCCACCACAAGGGGCCGGCCCTGCGCGTGGACCTGCAGTCCTCGCCTCGCGGCAGCGGCCTGCGCGCCGAGGGCAATGGGCTCGATGCCGTGCTGGTGCCGGCGGGTGTCATCACCACCTCCGTCCAATGGGCGCTGACGGGCATTCCCTATCTCGTGGAGGGTGGCTTGATCGAGGTGGGGCGCGCACCCTTCTCCATCGAGCCTGCCGAGATCACCGTGGGCAGGGACAGGACCGGCACCATGACGCTGCACCTGGGCGTTCCGGCACCTGCGGGCGGTCGGACCGTGAGCCTCGCGACTGGTGCCACCCACATCGCCAGCGTCGGCTCCAGCCTGCATCTGGATGAAGGTCAGACGCAGGCCGATTTCAACGTCACAGGCTCCGCCTACAACCTCGGAACCACGCGGGTCACGGCCAGGCATCCCGATCTGGGCGAGGCCGTGGCCAGCATCACGGTGGCCGACCTGCCACGGGTCGGTCTTCAAGTGCCGCACAGCGCGATGCTGATCGGTCATCCCCACCGGGCCTCGGTCCAGCTGTCCCACCCCGCGCCTGCCGAAGGCGTGGAGGTGCAGCTGACCAGCACGCCCGAGGGCCGGGTGGTGCATCCCGCCAGCGTCAAGGTGGCGGCAGGGGAGACGTCCAGGGAGATCCAGATCCAGGGCACGGCGGCAGCGGTGGGTGAAAGCGCGCAGCTTTTTGTCAAGGCGCGCAACCATCTGAGCGAGGAGTCGGTCTGGCTGAGTTTCACGGACAGGATGCGCGTCGGCTTCGACTACCTTTTCGAGCCCCTCGTCGTGGGCGAGGAGGCAAGCGTCATTGTGGCGCCGGTGCTTCCGCCTCCGCCCATGGGAGGCCTGAAGGTCCGCCTGTCCAGCTCCAACCCTGCGGCCATGGTCGTTGCGCCCGCCGAGCTGCAACTGGTCGAAGGCCAGATGTACCAGTACGACGTGCCCGTCACGGTCAAGGGCGTCGGCCCGGGACGGGCCAGCGTGCTCGTGCACGGCGATTTTGCGGAAGGCGAGTCCCGAGAGATCCAGGTCTGGATGCCCACGGTGCTGTCGCTTGCGGCCACGGCCGACAGCGGCAAGGTGGTGGTCGGCCAGGGCCTGACGGCGCCGCAGGCGGTGCGCGTGTCGTGGCGCAAGGATGCGAACAGCCTGCACCAGTATTCAGGCGTGTCAGTCGATTTGCGCTGCGAGAACCCGGAGATCTGCCAGACCGTGCGTTCGTCTGTGCAGATGTCGGAGTGGAGCACCTCCGAGTACGTGGAAATCATCGGCCTGGCCCCGGGCACCACGCGCCTGATCGCGGGGGGGCGGCAACTGACCACGGCCACCATCCCCGTCGAGGTGGTGGGCCCGCAATCCGTAGCACTCATCGTCCAGGACGAGATGTCCACCCGCAGATCGGCCGAGATCTCCAGCGCGAGCTCTGCGCTGACCCCGCAGCGCTACATGTCCCTGCGCCAGGGCTTCCATGCCTGCCTGTCCGTGCCCGAGGCCGCGCCCTACGACCGGCAGCGCCCCGTGGCCCCGGACATGCGCGTGGACGTGGGCCTGTACGATCGCTCGCCGGCCGATGTGGTCCAGCACATCCGCGACCTGAGGCAGGACGGCGATGTCGTGGACAAGGCCTTCATCCAGACCTGGAGCGGCTGCACACCGGCGCTGTTCGTGGAGGAGGCCACGCAGCCGGGCAGCTACCGCATAGGGGCCGACCTGCCGGGAGGCCAGAGTGCACGCAGCGAGACCATCCGTGTCCTGCCGGACCGGGGCCTCACCGTCAACCGTCCCTGCGGCGACTGCAGCGACATGGCTGTGGCCCGGGGGTTTGCGTCCGATGTGGTGCTCAGGCCCACCTATCTCGGGAGCGAGGAGCTTCCCGAGCAGCCCATGCAGGCGCGGCTGCGCTGCATTGATGCGGCCATTTGCTCCGCGCAGGAACAGGTCGAGATCGCGCCCGACGGCAGCAGCGGAACGGCCCGGGTGCTCGGGCTGGCGCTGGGCGCGACGGACCTGGAGGTCTCGGCACCCTCCATGCCCGATCTCTATCCCGAGCCGGGCCGCGAGCGCATTGAGGTTGTCGAGCCCCGGCTGTCTTTCGATCGCTGGAAGTGGGATGACCCCGATCAGGCGAATGTGCAGATGACCGTGGGCGACCAGCAGTCCTATGCCATCTGCCTGGGCGATACCTCATGGGCCATGCTCAGCTATCCGCTGGCCGATCTGCAGGCCAGCGTGGTCTCTTCCCAGCCTTCAATCCTTGGCGTGGGCAGTGCCAGCGTTGCGTGGCCCGCAGGCCAGCCGTGCATGGACCTTGCCGTGAAGGCGCTGGCTGTCGGCAGCGCGGACATCACGGTGGTCCTGCCCGGCGTGGCGCCGCACACCAAGCGTTGGAGCGCCGTGCCCTAGCGCCTCAGCGCAGCGACAGCCCCGCCGACTGGATCGCGCGGGCGTAGCGCGGGCGCTCGCTTTGCAGGCTCTGGCCCAGGTCGGCCGGGGAGCCGCCCGCCACCTTGAAGCCCATGTGCTCCAGCTGGGCGCGCACATCGGGCGCCTGCAGCACGGTCTGCAGGTCGCGGTTGATCTTGGCGACGATGGGCGCGGGCGTGCCGGCCGGCGCGAAGTAGCCCTGCCAGCTCTCCACCGAGAAGCCGGGCACGCCGGCCTCGGCCATGGTGGGTACCTGGGGCAGGGCGTCGGAGCGGTAGGGCGTGGTCACGGCCAGGGCGCGCAGCTTGCCGGCGCGCACGTACTCGGTCACGGCGGCCAGCGTGATCAGCGTGGCGTCGGTATGGCCGCCCAGCACGTCCAGCGAGGCGGGGCCACCGCCCGGGTAGGGGATGTAGTTGACCTTGGCGCCCGTCTCCTGCGTGAGGATTTCATGCGCCACATGGGCAATGCCGCCATTGCCGGGCAGGCCCAGGCTGATGCTTTGCGGCTTGGCCTTGGCGCGGGCCAGGTAGTCGCCCAGCGTGTTCAGGCCCGTGCCGGGGTTGACCACCAGCACCTGCGGATTGACCACGGCCTTGATGATGGGCGTGAAGGCCTTTTGCGTGTCGTAGGGCAGCTGGGCAAACAGCAGGCCGTTGAGCGTGAGGCCCTCGCCCTGCTGCAGCAGGGTGTAGCCGTCGGGCGCGGCCTTGGCCACCTTGGCCGCGCCGATGGTGCCGCTGGCCCCGGCCACGTTCTCCACCACCACCGACTGGCCCCACAGCGCGGCCAGCTTGTCGGCCAGCGTGCGCGTGAGCTTGTCGGCGCTGCCCCCGGGCGCCACGGGCACGATGATGCGCACCGGCTTGTTCGGAAAGCTGTCGGCCGAGGCCAGGGCCGCCGGCGCGTGCAGGGCCAGGGCGGAGAACAGGGGAAGCAGCAGTGCGCGCAGCGCAGACGGGGTGCGGATCATGGGAGTGCCGGAGTGCAGAGAGTCGATGCCCGCAGTCTGGGAGGCTCCTGGCGCGGCGTGAACTAAGCATTGCGGCTATGCATATGCGGCTGCCGCACAACGTGCGTCACGCTTGCGCCACACATGCGCGCGCAGTGCCCAAAGCTCATATCCATATCTGCAATGCGTCGTTGGCGCCAGGGCGGGAGAGGCCTAACTTCGTGTCCTCCCGCGAACGTCCTCCCAGGCACTCCCATGACACAGACCCATCTCTCCATCGACTTCAGCGGCAGCGACGTGGCCAGCCGCCGCGCAGCCGCCATCACCGGCTTCATCGCCACGGCCCGGCGCCTGCTCCCCGATCCCGAGCGGGCCACGCCCGAGCAACTGCAGGCCGTGGCCCGCGAGCTGGAGGCGCTGGGCCTGCAGCGCGAACTGTTCCCGCATGCGCACTTCCCCGTCTCGGCCAGCAACCCGGCCCAGGTCTATCGGCTCAGCGAAGACCTGGGCGGGCGCTATGCGCTGTACCTGTCCACCGGCCTGCCGGGCAAGTCCCAGCCGCCGCATGACCACACCACCTGGGCCATCATCGCGGGCGTCGAAGGCGTGGAGCGCAACGTGTTCTTCACACGCGGCAAGACCGACGACCCGCTGCGCGACACCCTGGCGGTGGGCCGCAGCGTCGATGTCGGCAGCGGAACCTCGGTAGTGCTCACGCCCACCGACGTGCACACCATCGAGCTGATTGGCGAGGAACCCGGCCTGCACCTGCACTTCTACGGGCGCGGCCTGGAGCGCATGCCCGATCGCGTGGTCTTCGAGAGCCTGGAAGGCGGCAGCTTCCGCACCTTCGGCCCGCCCAAGTCGATTCGCCATGCGCTGGTCACACCGGCCGCTCTTCGGCAGGCCCTGGCCGACGGCGAGGAAATCGCCGTGCTCGACGTGCGCGAGGCCGGTGTCTTCGCACACCGCCACATCCTGTTCGCGGCGCCCGCCCCGGCCTGGCGGCTGGAGCAGCTCATCGACCGCCTGGTGCCGCGCCGGGGCACGCGCATCGTGCTGGTGGATGGCGACGGCACGCTGGCCCATGAAGCCGCCGCCAAGCTCGTGCGCCTGGGCTGGCCCAATGTCTCCGTGCTGGAAGGCGGCACCGAAGGCTGGGCGGCCGAGGGGCTGGAAATCTTCAGCGGCACCAACGTGCCCAGCAAGGCCTTCGGCGAAGTCATCGAGCATGAAAAGCACACGCCCTGGATCACCTCGGACGAGCTGGGCGCGCGCGTGCAGCGCGGCGACAACATCGTCGTCGTCGACAGCCGCACGCCCGAGGAATTCGCGGCCTTCAGCCTGCCCTTTGCGCTCAGCGTGCCGGGGGCCGAACTGGTCTACCGCATCGGCGAAATCGCCCCGGACCCGCAAACCCTGGTCGTCGTCAACTGCGCGGGCCGCACGCGCTCCATCGTGGGCGCGCAGACCCTGATCGACGCCGGCATCCCCAACCAGGTCGTCTCGCTGCGCAACGGCACCATGGACTGGCTGCTCACCGGCCGCAGGCTGGCCCATGGCCGCCGCACCCCGCTGCCCGAGCCCGGCGCCGTCGCCCTGGCCACCGCACGCGAGCGCGCAGCCAGCGTGGCACAGCGCGCGGGCGTGCAATCCATTGATGCGGCCGAACTGGCCCGCTTCGAGTCCGAAGCCACCGAACGCACGCTCTACCGCTTCGACGTGCGCACCCGCGAGGAATACCAGGCCGGTCACCTGCCCGGCTGGCGCTGGGCGCCGGGCGGCCAACTCGTGCAGGCCACCGACGAATACGCGGCCACGCGCGGCGCACGCATCGTGCTGGCCGACTGGGACGGCGTGCGCGCCCTCACCACCGGCGCCTGGCTGGCCCAGCTGGGCTGCGAAGTCTTCACCTACGTTCCGCCCACGCTGGCCACCCTGGAGGTCGGCGCCGAACCCGTGCGCGTGCTCGCCTCCCACGCGCCTGCGCCCCAGCTGTCCGTGCAGCAGGCGCAGGAACTGCTGGGCGAAGGCCGCGCCATCGTCTTCGACGTGGACAGCCGGCCCGCCTTCGAGAAGCAGCACATCGCCGGTGCGCGCTTTGCCGTGCCTGATCGTCTGCCCTCCTTCGTGCAGGCCCTGCCGCCGGCCCAGGTCGTGGTGCTGACCTCGCCGGACGGCGTGCTGGCGCGCAGCGTGGCGGCCGAACTGGCGGCGCGCACGGGGCGCGATGTGCGCTCCGTCGTCGGCGGCACTTCTGCCTGGGCTGCTGCCGGGCTGCCGCTGGGGCAGGGGGATGCGGATGTGCTGACGGGGGATGATGACCAGTGGTACAGCCCTTATGCGCATCGGGATCTGGGGTTGAGGGATGCGGGGTTTCGGGCTTATCTGGATTGGGAGTTGGGGTTGGTTGAGCAGTTGGAGCGGGATGGGTGGGCTTCTGGGATTCGGCTGGTGCCTGCTGTTTGAGTCTGGCTGTTGGTCTGCTTTTGGCCCCTGCCGGGTGGTTGTTTTTCGGGGCCGGGTTTCGGCCCGGCGGCCGACTCCCTTTCTTATCGCGCGATAAGAAAGGAAGCAAAGAAGCGCGCCCCAAACTGCCCACGACCCTTCGCTTCGCTACGGGCGACCTGCGTTGGGCGGGATGCGGGGTTCGCCGTGAAACTCTCTTCGCGCTGCGCGCTACGTTCAAACAACTG
>NZ_JFYT01000074.1:0-36817 GCF_000632165.1 Delftia sp. RIT313
GAGTGGTAGTTCAGTTGGTTAGAATACCGGCCTGTCACGCCGGGGGTCGCGGGTTCGAGTCCCGTCCACTCCGCCAGTATCGGATTTTTGGGGGTATAGCTCAGCTGGGAGAGCGCTTGCATGGCATGCAAGAGGTCATCGGTTCGATCCCGTTTACCTCCACCAAAATTGAGACTTGAGTATTTACGCAAGTTCTAGGATTGACCCTATCGTCTAGAGGCCTAGGACATCACCCTTTCACGGTGAGTACCGGGGTTCGAATCCCCGTAGGGTCGCCAAGTTTGCAGCACTTGGCTCGAAAGAGCGCAAAAGCTGTCTGCCAGGAGTGGTAGTTCAGTTGGTTAGAATACCGGCCTGTCACGCCGGGGGTCGCGGGTTCGAGTCCCGTCCACTCCGCCAGATTCCTTGTGCAAACCCAGCGTCTGCGCAGACAAGAAGCCACCGCAAGGTGGCTTTTTTGTTTCTGCCGCGTGCAGCTCGCCTGCATGGCTGCCTCGCTTGGTGGCAGGTGAGCATGTGCGAAAAGCGGGCTTTGCCACAGATTTTTTAAGGGCAAACCCGGAACTTTGCCTCAACATTCGTAACAATAGATGGTGTCCCGATCATGGGACATTCACTTTCACTGCTCCCGCCTTCGTCTCGCCCCATGCGCCTTGCGCCATCGTTCCTGTTTTCCTTGCTGATGCTGTTGTCCATCTTCTGTGGACAGGTGGCGGCGTCGGCATCGTCCGATGGACTGGAAAGCGATGGCTTGCTGGCGCACCACCCCATCGTGACCATCGATGAGGAATTCCTCGAAGAACTCGCGGAAGTCGAGGAAGACGACGAGACGGAGTTTGCCGAGCTGACGGCACACGGCGGCAACACCCGCCAGCTGCTGGCCCTGCTGGCCTGTGGCGAGGACCGCTCCGCCGAGATGTACTGGCCGCCCGAGCCCATCGCCGTGCAGGTGGTGTCGCTGTGGGCCCCGCCTTCGACCTATTCCCAGGCGCACCTGTCGCCCGCTCCGGGCCAGCTGCTGCGCCCTCCAAGACCTTCCCTGCTCGGCTGACCGCATATTGCGGCGCAGGCATGCCCTGCGCCCCTTGTGCCCCTTGTCGGCTGACGCATCCCACTGCCTGATCACTGCTCGTGCGCGCCTTGCTGGCGCGCATGCCATGCCGTCGTCCGCGCGCTGACTGCGCACGGCCCGGCCATGCCCGTTCCCGCGTTGTCCGCAGGGGAGGGCCCATCTCTTACTCAACCCCTCGACTGTCGTTTCGCGGCAGATGCATGCCATGGTGAATCCAACGGTATTGGCGGGAATGGCCCCCGCTCGTTTTCCATCCTTTTCGCGCAAGGCCTTGCAAGGCGCGATCTGCAGCCTGCTGGTGGGCTGGAGTGCCGGTGCCTCGGCACAGGCATCCCAGCCTCCCCTGACCCAGGCGGCACCCGCCGCGGCTGCAGCTGCCGAGGCCGCAGCGGCCCGCGCCCCGGTCACGCCTAAGGCCGCATCGACAGCTTCAACGGCTTCAACGGCTTCGGTGGCTTCGGCCGCCGCACAGCGCCTGCCCCAGCTGAGCCTGAACGAGGTCGTTCGCGCCGTGCTGGACCACAACCCCGATCTGCGCGCTGTCGAGCAGTCGCGGACCACGGCACGTGCAGGCGTGGTCAGCGCCTCGGCGCTGCCCAATCCCAAGCTTGAATGGAACCAGGGCCGCAACAGCGCCCGCGTGCCCGGCGCGGCGGCCGGCACGGTGCAGGGCTGGGCCGTGGCGTTGCCCATCGAGAACCCCGCCGTGCGCGGTGCGCGCGTGGAGGCCGCCAGGGCAGGCGAGCAGGGGTCGGTGCACTTCGTGGCGACCACGCGCAATGCGCTGGTGGCCCAGGTGCGGCTGCGCGCCTACGAAATGGTGCTGCGCGAGGCGGAGGTTGAGGCCGCCAAGGAGGCGGTGCGCCTTCTGGAGCAGGCCCATGAGCGCGTCCGCGTCCGCGTGGACAGCGGCGAGGCGGCCCGCTACGAAATCATCAAGGCCGATGCCGAAATCATCCAGGCGCGCCAGCAGGAGCAGACCGCAAGGCTGCGCGCCGAGCAGGCGCAGCTGTCGCTGGGCCGCCTGGCCGCAGGCCAGCTGCCCGTGCGCTTCCGCCTGGATGTGTCGCTGGAGGATCCGTTGCGCATCGAGGACATGGGCGAGATCGATCCCATGGAGCATCCCGAACTGCGCCAGCTCAAGGCGGAGGTCGAGCGTGCCCAGGCGCGGCTCGACGGTGCCAAGGCCTCGCGCTGGCCGGGCGTGGAGCTGCGCTACGGCCAGACGCGCGAGCCCGACGTGCGCCTGAACACGGTGGGCGTGAGCATCCAGATCCCCTTGCTCGACCAGCACCGCGGCCCCATCGACGAGGCGGCCTCCGAGCTGGAGCGCGCGCGTCTGCAGCTGGAAGGCCGGCAGATCGAGCTGCGCCAGCAGACGCTGCAGGCCTGGAAGGAGCTGGAGATGGCACGACTGCGCACCCAGGCACTGAGCCAGGGTTCGGTGCGCGAGGCCGAGTCGGCCCTGCGCGTGGCCGAGGCCGCCTACCGCTTCGGCGAGCGCGGCATTCTCGATGTGCTCGATGCGCAGCGCGTGCTGCGCTCCATCCGTGCAGACCTGCTCGATGCGCGCTACCAGCTGCAGGCGGCGCGCATACAGCTCGAATACCTCGCGGGCCGCTACGACGATCCGTCCGCGCTGTGAAGCGCGCCGTCCCTGCCTCACACCCGAAATCAGAAACGAACATGTCCTTGAATATGCATCCGAAACCCATCGCCGCCCGCGCAGGCAGCAGCACCTTGGTGAACTCCCTGGCCCTGGCCGGCCTGCTGGCCGCAACGCTGGCGCTGAGCGCCTGCGGCAAGAGCGAAGAGGCCGAAGCCAAGGCGGCGCCCGCGGCGGCCGCTGCCCAGGAGCAGGACCCGATGGAGGTCCGTGTGACCGCCGAGATGGCTCCCAACTTCGCCGTCAAGCCCGTGGCGCAGGCGCAGATCGCGCTGCTGCAGGAGGTATCCGGCCGCATCGAGGCCAATGAGCGCCAGGTCACCCGCATTGGCGCGGCCGCCACGGGGCGCGTGACCGAGGTGCTGGTCGAAGTGGGCGACCGCGTGCGCGCGGGACAGGTGCTGGCCCGCGTGGCCAGCCCCGAGCTGACCACCGCCCAACTGGCCTATCTGCGTGCACACTCCGCCGCCACGCTGGCCGAGCGCGGCGTGGAGCGCGCACGCCAGCTGATCGCCGCTGACGTCATCGGCTCGGCCGAGCTGCAGCGCCGCGAGTCCGAGCTGTCGATTGCCCGCGCCGAGCAGCGCGCTGCCGGCGACCAGTTGCGCCTGATCGGCATTCCCGACAGCGCCATCGCCCAGCTGCGCGACAAGGGCACGCTGCAGTCGCATGCGGCCGTGCTGTCCACAGGGGCCGGCGTGGTGATCGAGCGCAAGGTCAGCTCCGGCCAGGTGACCCAGCCCGGTGATCCGCTGTTCACCGTGGCCGACCTGAGCAGCGTCTGGGTGGTGGGCGCGATTCCCGAGCAGATGGCCAGCGGCGTGCGCGCCGGCCAGGCCGTGGAGATCGCCGTGCCCGCCCTGGGCGAGCGCGTGCTGTCCGGCCAGATCGTGCATGTGGGCGACACCGTGACGCCCGAGACCCGCACCGTCACCATCCGCACCCAGGTGGACAACACCGAGCGCGACCTCAAGCCCCAGATGCTGGCCACCATGCGCATCCAGGGCGAGGTGCGCCAGCTGCTGGCCGTGCCGGCCGAGGCCGTGGTGCGCGAGAACGACCGCGACCATGTCTTCGTCAAGAAGGGCGAGAACCACTACCGCCTCACGCCCGTCGAGCTGGGCACCGCCAGCGGCGGCATGCGCCCCGTGAACAAGGGCGTGGCCGATGGCACGGTCATCGTCACCACGGGCGCCTTCCACCTGAACAACGAGCGCAAGCGCGCAGAGCTGGAGTAAGCCCATGATCGCTTCCATGATCCGGGCCGCACTGAGCCAGCGACTCATCGTGATCGTGCTCTCGCTGGTGCTGTGCGGCTTTGGCCTGCGCGCCGCCATGAATCTGTCGGTGGATGCCTTTCCTGACGTGACCAACGTCCAGGTCCAGGTGGCCACCGAGGCGCCAGGCCGTTCGCCCGAGGAAATCGAGCGCTTCGTGACCGTGCCGCTGGAAATCGCCATGACCGGCATGCCGGGCCTGGTGGAGATGCGCTCGCTCAACAAGAGCGGCCTGTCCATCATCACCCTGGTCTTCACCGATACCACCGACGTGTACTTTGCGCGCCAGCTCGTCACCGAGCGGCTGATGGAGGTCACGCCGCGCATGCCCGAAGGCATCATCCCCGTGCTGGGGCCGGTGTCCACGGGCCTGGGCGAGGTCTACCAGTACACGCTGGACCATCCCGACGACGGCAAGCGGGCCCTCACGCCCGAGGAGCTGACCGAGCGCCGCACCATCCAGGACTGGGTGGCGCGCCCGCTGCTGCGCTCCATTCCCGGCGTGGCCGAAATCAACTCGCAGGGCGGCTACGTCAAGCAGTACCAGGTGGAGGTCGACCCAGGCCGGCTGCGCCACTACGGCCTGTCCGTGCGCCATGTGGTCCAGGCCATCGCCGACAACAACGCCAACGCCAGCGGCGGCATCCTGCCCCAGGTCACCGAGCAGTACCTGATCCGCGCCGTGGGCCTGATCCAGTCACTGGAGGACATCGGCAACATCGTTCTCAAGCAGGATGGCGGCGTGCCGGTCTTCGTGCGCGATGTGGCCGAGGTCCAGCTGGGCCAGGAAGTGCGCCAGGGCGCCATCATCAAGGGCGGCTATACCGAAGGCGTCTCCGGCATCGTGCTGATGATGCGCGGCGGCAATGCCAAGGAAGTCGTCACCCGCGTGAAGGAGCGCGTGCAGGAGATCAACTCCAAGGGCATGCTGCCCGGCGGCCTGCAGATCGTTCCCTACTACGACCGTACCGACCTGGTCGACTCGGCGCTGTGGACCGTGGGCAAGGTGCTGATCGAGGGCATCCTGCTCGTGGTCGTGGTGCTCTTCGTCTTCCTGGGTGACGTGCGCTCCAGCCTGATCGTGGTGGCCACGCTGATCATCACGCCGCTGACCACCTTCATCATGATGAACCGCTGGGGCATCTCGGCCAACCTCATGTCGCTGGGGGGGCTGGCGATCGCCATCGGCCTCATGGTCGATGCCACCGTGGTGGTGGTGGAGAACGTGTTCCACAAGCTCGGACAGGCCGGGGACAGCATGGGCGCACGCGTGCGCACCGTGCTCTCGGCCACCACCGAGGTGGCCACGCCCACCATCTTCGGCATCGCCATCATCATCCTGGTGTTCCTGCCGCTGATGACGCTGCAGGGCATCGAGGGCAAGATGTTCGGCCCGCTGGCGCTGACCATCGCGATCTCGCTGGCGGTCTCGCTGGCCGTGTCGCTGTTCCTGTCGCCCGTGCTGTGCTCGTACTTCCTCAAGGGCGGCGCGGACCATGACACGCGCCTGATCGCCTTCCTCAAGCGCCACTACCTGCGCCTGCTGGACCTGGCCACCGCGCGCAACCGCGCCACGCTGGCCGTGGCCGTGGCGCTGCTGCTGGGCTCGCTGGGACTGTTCCCGCTGCTGGGCAAGTCCTTCATGCCCACCATGAAGGAGGGCGCGCTGACGCCGCAGATCAACCGCGTGCCCAGCATCTCGCTGGACGAGTCCATCCGCATGGAAATGGCGGCGATGAAGGCCGTGGCCGAGGTGCCCGGCGTGCTCAGCGTGGTCTCCAAGCTCGGACGCGGTGAATCGCCGGCCGATCCCGCAGGCCCCAACGAGTCCGACCCCATCGTGCTGCTGGACCCCAAGTCCGACCGCACCCAGGACGAGATCGACGAAGACATCCGCCAGCGCCTGTCCTCGATCCCGGGCGTGCAGATCGTGCTGTCCCAGCCGATCTCCGAGCGCGTGGATGAAATGGTCACGGGCGTGCGCTCGCAACTGGCCATCAAGGTCTTCGGCGACGAGCTGGACGATCTGCGCGATGTCTCCGAACAGGTGGCCCGCATCCTCAAGAGCGTGCCTGGCAGCACCGACATCCGTGTCGAGCGGCTGTCGGGCCAGCAGGCGCTCACGGTGGATATCGACCGCAAGGCCATTGCCCGCCACGGCCTGAACGTCACCGACGTGCAGGGCGTGATCGAGTCGGCCATCGGCGGCAAGGACGTGACCACGGTCTACGAGGGCGAGCGCCGCTACAACGTGGTCGTGCGCTTCCCCGAGCCCTTCCGTGGCTCGCCCCAGGCTGTCGGCGCCACCTTGCTGACCACCAGCACCGGCGCGCAGGTTCCGCTCAACAGCGTGGCCCGCATCGAACTGGTGGACGGACCCGCGCAGATCAGCCGCGAAGGCGGCAAGCGTCGCGTGGTCGTGGGTGCCAACGTGGAAGGGCGCGACCTGGGCGGCTTCGTGACCGAAGTGCAGCAGCGCATCGACAAGGAAGTGCAACTGCCCGACGGCTACTACTTCAAGTACGGCGGCCAGTTCGAGAACATGGAGCGCGCCATGGGTACGCTGCAGGTGATCGTGCCGCTGACCATCGTGGCCATCTTCTTCCTGCTGTTCGTGCTGTTCAATTCGGTCAAGCTGGCCGGGCTGATCATCCTGGTGCTGCCTTTCGCCTCCATCGGGGGACTGATAGGCCTGTTCGTCACGGGCGAATACGTGAGCGTGCCGGCATCGGTGGGCTTCATTGCGCTGTGGGGCATTGCGGTGCTCAACGGCGTGGTGTTGGTCAGCTGCATCCGCAAGCTGCGCGAGGATGGAATGGACGTGGCCGAGGCCGTGCGCGAAGGCTGCGTGCAGCGCTTCCGCCCCGTGATGATGACGGCCACCGTCGCGCTGCTGGGCCTGGTGCCCTTCCTGTTCGCCACCGGCCCCGGCTCGGAGGTGCAACGCCCGCTGGCCATCGTCGTGATCGGTGGCCTGATCTCGTCCACCCTGCTTACGCTGGTGGTGTTGCCGACCCTGTACCGCTGGTTTGACGAAAAACCGCTGGAAGCCTGATGAAGGAGACACTGCAATGACCATGAAGGAAATCCGGGCCATCGTGCGCCCCAGTCGCCTGGAGCGCCTGCGCGACGCGCTGCGCGCCATTCCCAACTTCCCCGGCGTGACGCTGTTCCGTGCCGAGGGCTTCACGGCCCCGGCCGCCATCGACAAGCGCAGCGTGAAGGAGGAGTTGACCGACTTCTCCGACAAGATCATGGTCTGCGTGCTGGCCGAGGCCTCCATGGTCGAGCCCATCCGCGCGGCCATCACCTCGGCCTGCCATTCGGGCCAGGTCGGCGACGGCCTGGTCTGGGTGGTGGACATCGCCGAGATCCACCGCATACGCGATGGGCAAAGTCTGGCCTGACCCGGGCTTGAGCAGGGCGCCGGAATGCAGGGCGACATAAAAAAGTCATGCATTCCGGAATTGCCCCAAAAACGCTGTGCTACAATTTTTGAATCGCAGCAACGAAGCAGTGCAACGTTGCAGCAAGGGGGTATAGCTCAGCTGGGAGAGCGCTTGCATGGCATGCAAGAGGTCATCGGTTCGATCCCGTTTACCTCCACCAAAAATTGAGACTTGAGTATTTACGCAAGTTCTAGGATTGACCCTATCGTCTAGAGGCCTAGGACATCACCCTTTCACGGTGAGTACCGGGGTTCGAATCCCCGTAGGGTCGCCAAGTTTGCAGCACTTGGCTCGAAAGAGCGCAAAAGCTGTCTGCCAGGAGTGGTAGTTCAGTTGGTTAGAATACCGGCCTGTCACGCCGGGGGTCGCGGGTTCGAGTCCCGTCCACTCCGCCAGATTCCTTGTGCAAACCCAGCGTCTGCACAGACAAGAAGCCACCGCAAGGTGGCTTTTTTTCGTCTGCAGGTTGCAGCAGCAGGCCGCGCTCCGTTCGCTTTTCCTGCCTGCGCACCCAGCCCTTCGGTGCCCCCGCGCTGCGCTTGGGGCATCACCAGTCCGTCATGATCCAGGCCCATCATCCATGGCGAGGGAAAGCCATGGGCGACGGGAATCCATAGGCATCGGCTGCCGATTTTCCAATGCCGATAGCCGTGTCTTCATTTGCCTTGGCGGGACGTCTTTCAGACAGGTACGAGATGCCGATCCAGACCCGGTTTTGTCGCCGGAGCTGTTAATGCTTCTCATTTCATGTTCTGGAAAACGTTAAAGGAGCACCACTGCATGCCTTGGTCCCGGTTCAAGTTTCAGCACGTCTGCAAGGCCGCACAGCCCTTGCCGATCCTGTTCCAGGACGCATGGGCCCGGCGAGGTCGGCCGCCGCCATGAAGCCGGTATGAGGCCGATCTAAGGCCCGTCTCCCCAAGTCACGCCGATGCGCATCGGCGTGCACTGATGCCCTGCGGTCGGCGGTCGGCGGTCGTGCCGCCGCTTTCCGCCTGTGCCGAGTCCCGTTCCCGTCTTTTTGCACGGGCGGCGCGCCGGCAGTCCATCGACCTGCGGTCGACATTTCCCCTTGACGTTCTTGCCTAGCTTGCGAGAGGAACTGCATCGTGTCCTTGAATCACACACATTCTTCGCTGGAAGAGGTTTTCATTGCTTCGCGTGGACAGTTGGTGAGGGTCGCGCGAAGAATTCTCAGGAATCCCGAACTGGCCGACGACGCCGTGCAGGACACCTATCTGCGCGTTGCCGAGATGCGCAGCGATGCCGAGATCGCCAAGCCCGCCGCCTACTGGACGCGCGCCGTCTGCAACATGGCGCTGGACTACCTGCGCCGGCAGGAGCGCGAGAACAGCTACCGCACCCACGGCGTGGATGTGGAGACGCTGGAGATACCGGACAGCCGCTCGCCCGAGCGCCTTTTGTTCGAGTCCCAGGCCATACGCCTGATCGACCAGGCCCTGGACGAGGTGCCGCCCAAGACCCGCGAGACCTTCGAGCTGTACCGCATCAAGGGCCTCACCCAGCGCCAGATCGCCGAGCACATGGAGTGCGCGCTGGGCCTGGTGAACGCCAGGATTGCCGATGCCTGCAAGGCCATCCATGTCCACCGCTCGCTGCTGGACCACCATTGAACGATGCAGCCCGGCGCACGACCCGGAACCGGCGCGCACGCGGCGTGAACAGTTTCGGATCCGGAACGTCATGTTCAACAGAGGCGCAGTACCGGATCGCCGCGATCCGGTACTGGCCTCACCGATGTTCAACCGCATAAAGGACGCCTGCATGTCTACAAGCTGCTTCGACCGCGAAGACGAAACCTTCATCGTTCTGGTCAACCACGAGGAACAGTATTCCATCTGGCCGCACTGGAAGGCCGTGCCCGGCGGCTGGACCGCCGTGGAGGGCGTGAAGGGCGACAAGAAAACCGTGCTCGACTACGTGGACGCCACCTGGACCGACATGCGGCCCAAGTCGCTGCGCGTGTGGATGCAGCAGCAGGAGCAGGCGGGTGCCGGCGCCGCGCTGCAAAGCGATACCGATACCGTGATCGAAACCGCAGCGGGCTGACGCGCATGCACGCGCCGCTGACCCTGCTGTGCCTGCCGTGCGCAGGCGCCAGCGCCACCATGTACCTGCGCTGGCGCAGGCTGCTGCCCCACTGGATCCGCATTGCGCCGGTGGAGCTGCCGGGGCGGGGCAGCCGGCTGGGCGAGCCTGCGGTCGAGGACTTCGGGCAACTGGTCTCGCTGCTGTGCGCCGAGCAGCGCCAGGCCATGCGCGGCCGCTTTGCGCTGCTGGGCCACAGCATGGGCGCGCTGCTGGCCTTCGGCATGGCGCGGCAATTGCGCGAGCAGGGCAGGGAGCTGCCGCTGGCCCTGGTTGCCTCGGGCAGCCCGGCACCGGCCTGCCGCGATCCCGAGCGCTTTGCGGGCAAGGGCGACGATGCGGCGCTGATTGCCGATCTGCGCAGGCAGGGCGGCACGCCCGAAGAGGTGTTTGGCAGCCCCGAGCTCATGCGCATCACGCTGGATGTGCTGGGCTCCGACTACCGCGTCTGCGAGAGCTTCGGCCATGTGCCCGCTGCGGGCCTGCCGCTGCCGGTGCACGTTTTTGCGGGGCGGCAGGACGACATCGAGGCGCCCCGCGTCCAGGCCTGGTCGCAGGAGGCCGCCGAGGCCTTCACGCTGGACTGGTTCGAGGGCGGGCATTTCTTCATCAAGCAGCGCGAAGGCGATGTGCTGGCCGTGCTGGCGCAGCGCCTGGCCGGGGCCCAGTCACTCCAGGGAGGCATCCATGCAGCTCGTGTCCGTGCGTGAGGCCATGAGCCAGGGCATCGAGGTCTTCAGGCTGGACCTGGACCTGAGGGCCGAACTGAGCGACAGCCTGCCGCACCTGACCCCCGAGGAGCGCGGTCGCGCCGCGCGCTTCGTGCGGGCCGCCGACCGGCTGCGCTTCGCACAGACGCGCGCTGCCACGCGGCGGCTGCTGGGGCGCAGGCTGGGCTGCTGCCCGGCCGATGTGCCGCTGGCGGTCGGCGTCCACGGCAAGCCCTTTGTCGACGAGGACCCGCTGCGGGCACCGCTCTTCAATGTCTCGCATTCGGGCGGGCATGCGCTGATCGCGCTGGCCGATCCCGGTGGCGTGCTGCACCTGGGCGTGGACATCGAGCAGCACAAGCCCGACCTCGATGCCGAGGTCATGCTCGACGCCGTCTGCACCGACCAGGAACGCGCCAGCGTGCGCCGTGCGCCTGATCGGCTGGCGGCCTTCTACCAGCGCTGGGTGGGCAAGGAAGCCGTGCTCAAGGCCATCGGCATCGGCGTGGCCGACCACCTGCGCTCCATAGGCATCAGCCCGGGAGGGGACGGACGGCTGGCCATCGCCTGCGCGGTCCCCGACTGGAATGGTTTTCAAGCGATGGCGCTGCCAGCGCCGCCGGGCTACGCGGCAGCTCTTGCGTGGCGCACCAAGGAATCGACATGAACGAAACCCTCCAGCGCTTCGAGCGCAAGGCCCCCGCGGGCTCGCTGCTTCCCCAGCTCATGACGCCCGCCCAGCCGGGCCAGGACCTGCTGGCCGCGCTGCCGCCGCTGCGCCGCGACATCGACGAGGCCCTGCTGACCACGGGCGGCGTGCTGCTGCGCGGCTTTGGCGTGCCCGATGTGGAGACCTTCCAGCGCTTCGCCTCGGCCTTCGGCCACCCGCTGCTCAAGTACGAATTCGCCTCCACGCCGCGCAGCGCGGTCGAGGCCTCCAGCGGCGCGGGCGTCTACACCTCCACCGAATACCCGGCCCACCAGAGCATTCCGCTGCACAACGAGCAGGCCTACACGCGCGAATGGCCCATGAAGATCTGGTTCCACTGCGTCACCGCATCGCCCGAGGGCGGCGAGACGCCGATTGCCGACAGCCGTGCGGTCTACCGCCGCATTCCGGCGCGCATCCGCGAGCTGTTCGAGCCCGGAATTCTGTACGTGCGCAACTTCGGCGAGATGGACGTGCCCTGGCAGAAGGTCTTCAACACCGAAAGCCGCGCCGAGGTCGAGGCCTTCTGCCGCCATGCGCGCATGGACTGGGAGTGGAAGGAAGACGACGGCCTGCGCACGCGCCAGCTGTGCCAGGCCATGGAGAGCCATCCCGTCACGGGCGAGATGGTCTGGTTCAACCAGGCCCACCTGTTCCACATCTCGGCGCGCGAGCCCGAGGAGCGCGAGGTGCTGGAGGAGGTCTACGGCATCGAGAACCTGCCGCGCAACACCTTCTTCGCCGACGGCTCCACCATCGGCGACGACATCTTCGCCGAGGTGCGCGCCGCGCTGGATGCCGAGACCGTCAGCTTCCCGTGGGAGCAGGGCGACGTGCTGATGCTGGACAACATGCTCGTGGCCCATGCCCGCTCGCCCTTCAAGGGGCCGCGCAAGGTCATCGTCGCCATGGCCGAGCCGCGCAGCAATCTGGACCGTTTCTGAGAACCCGGGAGGCAGCTGACATGCTGAGTGGACAAAGTGCAATCGCGGCAGCAGGCCAGGCGCCGGCCAGCCTGGTCGAGCATCTGAGGGGCCTGGCGCAGCAGCGGCCCGACGACATCTGGCTCACCGTGGCCGTCGTGCAGGACGGCCGCGTGGTGGAGCGCAGCCACAGCTATGGCGAGTTCGACCGCCGCGTGCGCGCGCTGGCCGCCCGGCTGCAGCAGCTGTGCCCCGTGGGCGCGCGCGCCCTGGTGATGATGGACAACGACGAGCACTACGCCGCCAGCATGCTGGCCTGCTTCTACGCGGGCGTGATCGCCGTGCCGGTGCCGCCGCTGGAATCGCTGCGCGTGCAGCACCTGGAGCGGCTGCTGGGCATCGTGGGCGACGCGGACGCGGCCTGCGTGATCAGCACGGCCGAAGTGATGCAGGCCCTGCCCGGTGCCGATGCGCGCTTTGCCGGCATTGCCGCCGTGGCCGCCGACCAGGTGGACCTGGCCGATGCCGAGGCCTGGCGGCCCCATGCGCCGGCTGCCGACGACATCGCCTTCCTGCAATACACCTCGGGCTCCACCTCGGCACCCAAGGGCGTGATGGTCAGCCACGGCAACCTCATCGCCAACGAGGCCGCCATCCAGCAGCGCATGGACATCGGCGCGGGCGACCGCTTCATGTCCTGGGCGCCGCTGTACCACGACATGGGCCTGATCGGCGGACTGCTGCAGCCGCTGTACAGCGGCCTGCCGCTGGTGCTGACCTCGCCGCGCCTCTTTCTGGAAAGCCCCGTGCGCTGGCTGGAGCTGATCTCGCGCCACCGCGCCACCATCAGTGGCGGCCCCGACTTCGCCTACCGCATGTGCCTGGAGCGCATCAAGCCGTCGCAGCTGGCGCAGCTGGACCTGTCGAGCTGGCGGCTGGCCTACACGGGCGCCGAACCCGTGCGTGCCGACACCGTCACGGCCTTCGCGCAGCGCTTTGCCGCCTGCGGCCTGCGGCCCGACGCGGCCTATGCCTGCTACGGCCTGGCCGAAGCCACCCTGTTCATCACCGGCGGCAGTTGCGGCGCAGGCGCCACGATCACGTCCTTCGATACCGAGGCCCTGGCGCAGGGCCGGGCCGAGGAAAGCTCCGGCGCCTCGCAGACCACCTCGCTGGTGGGCTGCGGCCCCGCCGTTCCCGGCCATGCCGTGGCCATCGTCGATCCGCACAGCCTGCAGGTGCTGGAGCCCGGCCGCGTGGGCGAGATCTGGGCGCACGGCCCCAGCATCAGCCAGGGCTACTGGGGCAAGCCGCAGCAAACGCAGCAGGCCTTTGTCGAGCATGCAGGCCGGCGCTGGCTGCGCACGGGCGACCTGGGCTTCGTGCATGCAGGGCAGGTCCATGTGGCGGGCCGCATCAAGGACCTGATCATCGTGCGCGGGCACAACCTCTACCCGCAGGACATCGAGCGCGTGGTCGAGGCCGAGGTCGAAGCCGTGCGCAAGGGGCGCGTGGCCGCGTTTGCGGTGGAAGGGCCGTCGGGCGAGGGCATAGGTGTGGCCGCCGAGATTTCGCGCGGTTTGCAAAAGCTGGTGCCGAGGGAGACGCTGGTCGACGCACTGGCTGCCGCCGTGGCCACGGTCTTTGGCGAGGCGCCTGCCGTCGTGATCCTGCTGGAGCCCGGCGCGCTGCCGCGCACATCGAGCGGCAAGCTCCAGCGCCAGGCCTGCAAGAAGGGCTGGGCGCAGCGCAGCCTGGATGCCTATGCGGTCTGGGAGCATGGTGCCTTCGTGGACGCAACGGAATCTGCAGCGAATGACGGTGCAGATCAGTCCGCCCCCCCGCCGCTCGATGCCACCGAGACTGCGCTGGCCATGCTCTGGTGCGAAGTGCTGCGCCGTGCCGAGCTGCCTGCGGGCGATCCGCAGTTCTTCCTGCTGGGCGGCAACTCCCTCTCGGCCGTGCAACTGGCTGCACGCGTGTCGCAGCAGTGGGGCGTGGACTTTGCGCCAGGCCTGCTCTTTGACCGGCCCCGGCTTTCGGCGTGCGCGGCTGCATTGCGCGAACTGCAGGCGGCAGGACCCGGAACTGGCATCCCTCGTCCTGGCCCTGTGGCGCGCGGCCCCGGTGCAAGCCAGCCCCTGTCCCACGCCCACCAGCGGCAGTGGTTTCTCTGGCACCTGGATCCTGCGGGCACGGCCTACCACGTGGCGGTGGAGCTGCAGCTGGGCGGCACGCTGGATGCGCAACGGCTGCACACGGCCCTGGAGCGCCTGGTGGCACGCCACGATGCGCTGCGCACCGTGTTTCTGCCTGCCGCCGACGGGTCGGCCCGGCAGCATGTGCTGGATAGCGGCGGCCTGGAGTTCCAATGGCTGGACCTGGACCACGAGCCGCAGCGTGCCCCTGAAGAGGCACGCCGCCTGCACGCCAGGCCCTTCGACCTGGGCAAGGGCCCGCTGCTGCGTGCGCTGCTGATGCGGCTTGGGCCGGATGACCACCGTCTGGTGCTGGTCATGCACCACATCGTGTGCGACGGCGTATCCCTGCAGAACCTGCTGGACGAGCTTGCGCAGCAATACCTCCATCTGGGTGATGCGGCTGCGGCCGCCGAGCCCGCTGCCCCCGCATTGCAATACGCCGACTACGCAGCCTGGCATGCGGCCTGGCTGGATGGCGGCGTGCGCGAGCGGCAACTGGCCTACTGGCGCGGGCAACTGGGCAGCGAGCATCCCGTGCTGGCCTTGCCCAGCGACCGGCCGCGCGCAGCCGTGGCCCGCTACTCGGCTGCCCGGCATGGCTTCGCGCTGCCTGCGCCGCTGGTGGACGCGTTGCGCGCGCGTGCCGCCGAAGCCGGCGCCAGTCTGTTCATGGTGCTGCTGGCAGGCTGGCAGGCCGTGCTGCACCGCCATACGGGCCAGCAGGTGCTGCGCCTGGGCGTGCCCGTGGCGGGCCGCCAGCATGCGGGCACGCAGGGCCTGATCGGGTTCTTCGTCAACACCCTGGTGCTGCAGGCCGAGGTCGATGGCCGCACCCCGCTGGCCCAGGTGCTCAATGCGGCCAGGCGCGCCACGCTGCAGGCCCAGGAGCACCAGGACCTGCCTTTCGAGCAACTGGTGGAAGACCTGCAGCCCCAGCGCAGCCTGGCGCATCCACCGCTGTTCCAGCTGATGTTCAACCATGTGCATGAGGACTTGCGCGGCTTCGAGCGCATGACGGGCTGCATGGCCGAAGCGGCTTCCGTGCCCGGAGGCACGGCGCAGTTCGAGCTGTCCCTGGAAGTGCGTGAACGCGCAGGCGGCGCCGTGCGCGTGGGCATGGACTATGCGGCCGAGCTGTTCCTGCCCGCCACCATGGAGCGCCTGGGCCAGCACTATCTGCGCATGCTCGAGGCCCTGGCCCATCACCCCGAGGCGACTGTGGGCGAGGTGGATCTGCTGTCGGAGGAAGAACGTGCCGAGCTGGTGGCCTGGCAGTCTGGGCAGAGCGGGCAGGGCGGCCATGCCGTCCCCGAGCTGGTCCATGCCGCCTTCGAGCAGCAGGCGCGTCGCAACCCGCAGGCCACGGCCCTGGTCTTCGGGGAAGGCGCCTGGAGCTATGGGGAACTCAATGCGCGTGCCAACCGCCTGGCCCACCATCTGATCGCGCACGGTGTGCGGCCCGAGGTCCAGGTCGGCATTGCCATGGAGCGTTCGCTGGAAATGGTGGTCGGCCTGCTGGCCATCCTGAAGGCCGGCGGCGCCTATGTGCCCATGGACCCCGAGCACCCGGCCGAACGCCTGCGCTATATGGCCGACGACAGCGGTATCGGCCTGCTGCTGACCCAGTCGGGCCTGGTCGCACGGCTGCCGCCCGCGCTGCAGCCGCTGTGCCTGGCGGTGGACGCCATCGATCTGTCCTCCCGTCCGGCCCATGACCCGGGCGTCGCCCTGCACGGCGAGAACCTGGTCTACGTCATCTACACCTCGGGCTCCACCGGCCGGCCCAAGGGCGCGGGCAATCGCCACCGCGCGCTGTGCAACCGCCTGGCCTGGGGCCAGCAGCACCAGCCGCTGGCCGCGCAGGACACCCTGCTGCAGAAGACGCCGTTCAGCTTCGACATCTCGTTCTGGGAGTTCTTCTGGCCGCTGTCCACAGGCGCCCGGCTGGCGCTGGCAGGGCCCGGGGAGCACCGCGATCCTGCGCGCATCACGGCCTTGGTCGAACGCCACGCCGTCAGCTGCATCCACTTCGTGCCGTCCATGCTGCAGGCATTTCTGTCCAGCGGCCATGCCCCGTCCTGCACCGGGCTGAAGCACATCGTCTGCAGCGGCGAGGCCCTGCCGGCCGAGCTGCGCGACCGCGCACTGGCCCTGCTGCCGGCCACCAGCCTGCTCAACCTCTACGGACCGACCGAAGCCGCCATCGAGGTCACCTACCACGACTGCCGCGAGCCCGGACCGCAGGCCGTGCCCATCGGGAGGCCGTTAGGCCATGTGCAGGTGCACATCGTCGACGCCGGCCTGCAGCCCGTGCCGCGCGGCGTGGCCGGCGAGCTGCTGCTGGGCGGCCTGGCGCTGGCGCGCGGCTACTGGGGCCGGCCCGCGCTCACGGCCGAGCGCTTTGTGGCCAGCCCTTCGGCGCTGGCCGGCGAGCGTGCCTACCGCACGGGCGACCTGGTGCGCTGGAACGAGCACGGCGAGATCGAGTACCTGGGCCGGCTGGACCACCAGGTCAAGATCCGTGGCTTCCGCGTGGAACTGGGCGAGATCGAAGCCGCCCTGCTGGCCGTGCCAGGCCTGCGCGAGGCGGTGGTGGTCGCAGACTCTGCCGAAGGCGGCAGCCGGCTGGTGGCCTACCTGGCCGGTGAAGGTGCCGCGCTGCAGGACCTGGCTGCACTCAAGGCGCAGCTGGGCCGCAGCCTGCCCGACTACATGGTGCCCTCCCTCTTTGTGCGCCTGGACGCGCTGCCGCTCAACAGCAACGGCAAGGTGGACCGCAAGGCGCTGCCGGCGCCCGCGCCCCTGCCTGCATCGGGCGATGGTGCGCAGCCGTTCGAGGCGCCCGAAGGCGGTGTGGCCGAGACCATTGCCACCATCTGGCGCGAGCTGCTGCAGCTCGAACGCATAGGCGCCAACGAAAGCTTCTTCGACCTGGGCGGGCATTCGCTGCTGCTGATACGCGCGCACCGGCGGATCGAGGATGCGCTGGGCAGCGGGCTTTCGGTGATCGACATGTTCCAGCACCCGACCGTGGCCACGCTGGCCCGCCGCATCGAGGCGCAGCGCGGCGTGGGGGCGGCCCAGGAAGGACTGCAGGATCAGCAGGCCGACGCACGCGCCCAGCGCCGCCGCGCCGCGCTGCTGGGCCGCCGTGGTCTGCCCGAGGAGGTGAACTGATGCGTGCTCAGGATGCGGGCTACAGCGGCGTGGAGATCGCCATCATCGGCATGGGCGGGCGCTTCCCGGGCGCGGACAGCGTGGACGCGCTCTGGCGCAACATCCGCGAAGGCCGCGAATCCGTGACCGCCTTCAGCGACGAGGCCCTGCGCCACCAGGGCACGGAACAGGCCCTGCTGGACGATGCCGCCTGCGTGAAGTCCGGCGTGGTGCTGGAAGGCCTGGACTGGTTCGATGCCGGCTTTTTCGGCTACACGCCGCGCGAGGCCGGCCAGATCGATCCCCAGCAGCGCGTCTTCCTCGAATGCGCCTGGCAGGCGCTGGAGCATGCGGGCTATGACGCCGAGCGGCTGGACGTGGCGGCCGGCGTGTTCGCGGGTGCGGGCGCCAATCTCTACCTCATGCGCCATCTGCTGGGACGGGCCCGGTGGAGCGGCGGCATCGCCGAGCTGATCGCCCTGCTCAACGGCAACGCGGCCGACGCCCTGTGCACGCGCGTGGCCTACAAGCTCAACCTGCGCGGCCCGGCCGTGACCGTGCAGACGGCCTGCTCCACCTCGCTGGTGGCCGTGCACATGGCCTGCCAGTCCTTGCTGGGCATGGAGTGCGACATGGCCCTGGCCGGCGGGGTGTGGCTCAACCTGCTGCAGGGCGCGGGCTACCTGCACCAGCCGGGCGCCATTCTGTCCTCGGACGGCCATTGCCGCGCCTTCGATGCGCGCGCCGACGGCACCATGCTGGGCAGCGGCGCAGGCGTGGTCGTGCTCAAGCGCCTGGACGAGGCGCTGCGCGATGGCGACACCGTCCATGCCGTGATCCGGGGCAGCGCCGTGAACAACGATGGCGCGCGCAAGATCGGCTACAACGCGCCCAGCGTGGACGGCCAGGCCGAGGCCATACGCGCCGCCCAGGCCATGGCCGGCGTCGATCCCGCCTCAGTGGGATATGTCGAGGCCCATGGCACGGGCACCACGCTGGGCGATCCCATCGAGATCGCGGCGCTGACCCAGGCCTTTGGCGGGGCTGGGGGACTGACGGGGCGTGCGCCCGGTCACTGCGCCCTGGGATCGGTCAAGACCAATGTGGGCCACCTGGACGCCGCTGCCGGAGTGACCGGCCTGATCAAGGCCGTGATGGCGCTGCGCCACCGCACCCTGCCGCCCAGCCTGAACTTCTCCACGCCCAACCCGCGCGTGGACTTCGCTGCCAGCCCCTTCCGCGTCCAGACCGCGGCGCAGGACTGGCCTGCCGGCCCGCTGCCCCGGCGTGCCGGCGTGAGCTCCTTCGGCATGGGCGGCACCAATGCGCACATGGTGCTGGAGGAGGCTCCGGCCTCGTTGCCGGCCGATGCATCGGAAAAGTCAGGGCAGGCCCCCCAATTGCTGCTGCTGTCGGCGCGCACGCCGCAGGCGCTGCAGGCCTCGGCCAGCCAGCTGGCCAGACATCTGGAGCAGCACCCGGACCTGGCCCTGGCCGATGTGGCCCACACCCTGCGTGTGGGCCGCAAGCGCCATGCGCACCGGCTGGCCGTGCTGGCCCATGGAGTGACCCAGGCCATCGAGGCGCTGGACCATCCGGCGCCTCTGGTGCATTTCACGGGCAGCGTGCTCTCGCCCCAGCCCGGCCTGGCCTTTCTGTTCCCCGGCCAGGGCGCCCAGCACGCAGGCATGGCGCGCAGCCTGCATGCGCAGGAGCCGGTGTTCCGCGACATCGTGGACCGCTGCTGCGAGAGGGTGAGGACGCAGACCGGCATGGACCTGCGACCCTGGCTGCTGGCGCAGGCTGACGATGCCCAGGCAGCGCAGGCGCTGGCGCGCACCGAGGCCACGCAGCCTGCGCTGTTCATCGTCGAGTACGCCATGGCGCGGCTGTGGATGTCCTGGGGCCTGCAGCCCGAGGCCATGCTGGGCCACAGCATCGGCGAGTATGTGGCGGCCTGCATCGCCGGGGTCTTCTCGCTCGACGATGCGCTGGACCTGGTGGTCGCGCGCGGCCGCATCATGCAGGCCACCGAGCCCGGCGCCATGCTGGCCGTGGGCCTGCCTGAGGCCGCGCTGCAGGACTGGCTGTGCCGGGGCTGCGATCTGGCCGCCGTCAATGCGGCCGATCTGTGCGTGCTCTCGGGCCGGCCCGACGCCATTGCGGCCGCCGAGCAGGCCCTGGCCGGCACGGGCGTGCTGCTGCGCAGATTGCAGGTGTCACACGCCTTTCATTCCGCGCTGCTCGATCCTGTGCTCGACGCCTTTGCGCACCAGCTGGCCAGCGTGCGGTTCAACCGGCCTGCCATGGCCTTCATCTCCAACCTCAGCGGCCGCTGGATCCGCGACGAAGAGGCCCAGGACCCCCGCTACTGGCTGCAGCATCTGCGCGGCACGGTGCGCTTTGCGCAGGGCCTGGACACGCTGCTGGACCAAAGCGACCGCATCCTGCTGGAAGTGGGCCCGGGCCAAGGCCTCAGCGGCCTGGCCCGGCGCCATCCCAAGGCTGGCGCACGCACCGTGCTGGCCTCGCAGGCAGCCGCCAACCGCGAAGAACTTCAGGCCGACCAGCCCGCGCGCTGCCTGGCCCAGCTTTGGGCGGCGGGCGTTGGCGCGGCCAAGGCACCGCTGCTGAACAGCGCACAGGGCGCGCGCCGCGTGCCCTTGCCCGGCTATCCGTTCGAGCGTGAATCGCACTGGGTTGCCGCCACGGTGCCGGCCTCTGAGGCCGCTCCTGCTGCTCCCGGTGGTCTGCACGGCACCGATCCCCGGGGCTGGCTGTATGCCCCTGTCTGGCAACGCTCAGCGCCCGTTGTACGGGCCGCCGCGGTACCCGCCGGCGGCTGCATGCTGCTGCTGGCCGAGGCCGGATCGACACTGGCCGAATCCCTGGCGCAGGCCTGGTCCGACACCCAGCCCGCGCCCGTGGTCCGCATCGAACCCGGTCCGCTCCATGAACGCCTGGGGCCTGCCCGCCATGCGCTGCGCACGACCGAGCGCAGCGACTGGACGCGCGCCCTGGGGCAGATAGCGGCCGAGATCGGCCCGGTGGCCTGCATCTGCGATCTGTGGAGCCTGGGCACGCTGGATGACGCACAGGCGGCTGAGCGCTGCCTGCTCGGCCCGCTGGCCCTGGCCCAGGCGCTGGAGGCCGTGCCTGCCGCATCCGCTGTGGGCGCTGCTGGCCGGCAGCAGATGCTGCTGGTCACGGATGGGCTGGAGGACGTGACAGGGACCGAATCCCTGCAGCCCGCCAAGGCCATGCTCCATGGCCCCTGCCTCGTGATTCCCCAGGAGCTGCCGGGCATGGCCTGCCGCATCGTCGATGTGCTGCCTGTGCAGAGCGGGCATGCCCAAGGGATGGCAGCGCTTGCGCAGCGCATCCTGGCCGAGTTCAGCGAGCCCGCACCGGCCTGCGTGGCCCTGCGCGGCCCGCACCGCTGGACCCGGCGCTACGAGCGCATTGCGGGGCAGACGGCACCCGCCGTCACGCCAGCTGCGCCAGCCACCGCGCCGCGCCTGCGCCGTGGCGGCTGCTATCTGATCACGGGCGGCCTGGGCGGCATGGGGCTGGCGCTGGCCCGGCACCTGGCCGAGCACTGGCAGGCCCGGCTGGTGTTGCTGGGCCGCTCGGCGCTGCCTGAACGGGGTCAGTGGCAGGCACTGGCGCAGGATGCGCAGACGGAACCTGCGCTGCGTGTCCGGCTGCAGCAGTTGCTGGAGCTGGAACGGCTGGGCGCCCAGCTGTGCCTGGTGCAGGCCGATGTGGGCAGCGAAGCCCAGCTGCGCACTGCGTTGGAACAGGCGCAGCGCGCGTTCGGCGGAATGCATGGCGGCATCCACGGCGTCATCCACGCCGCCGGCCTGGCCGGCGACGGCATGCTCGCGGACAAGCGGGCACACGAGGTGATGCAGGTGCTCGCGCCCAAGCTCCAGGGCACGCGGGCCTTGCTGGCCGCATTGGCCGGGCAGCCGCTGGACTTCATGCTGCTGTGCTCTTCCCTGGCCGCCGTGGCGGGCGGCCTGGGCCGCATCGACTATGCGGCCGCCAATGCCTGCCTGGATGCGCTGGCCGTGGCCCATGGCCGCACGGCCGGCTGGCCGCTGATTTCCGTGGGCTGGGACGGGTGGCGCGGCGTGGGCATGGCGGCAGGCACGTCCATGCCCGAAGGTGTGGGCATCGCACCGGAGCAGGGCGTGCATCTGTTCGAGCGCATCCTGGCCGGCCCTTTGCAGCCCCTTGTCTGCGTGTCCACCACCGATCTGGAAACGCGTCGCCATGCGGACCTCGCCGAGTTGCTGGACCAGGCCCTGCCTGCAGCAGCGACAACGGCAGCGACGGCCGGGCCTGCGCCCACCCAGGTGCGGCCCGGAGGCATGGCCGGCTTCGTGGCGCCCGAGGGCGACCTGGAGACCGGTCTGGCCGCGCTCTGGAGCGGCTTCCTGGGCGTGGCTCCCGTGGGCGCCGAGGACAACCTTTTCGAACTCGGCGGCGACTCGCTCATGGCCATACAGCTGCTGGCGCGCGTGCGCCAGGCCTATGGCGTCGAAATCCATCCTGCGGCCTTGCTGCGCACGCCCACGGTGCGGCGCCTGGCCGAACTCGTTGAAACCCGGTTGATCGAGGAAATCCAGGCGCTGGACGCCGAAGCCGAGTCCGCCCCGACCACCGCATCGCCGATTTATTCGTGAAGATCGCCATGACAGCACCGCAAGATATTCAGTCCCTGCGCGCCCGGCTCAGCCCCGAGCAGCGTGCCCAGCTCGATGCCCGCCTGCGCGGCGGCGGCAGCCCGGCCGTGCGCGCTGGCCAGGACATTCCACGCCGCGATCCGGCCAGCCCGGCCCTGCTGTCCCATGCCCAGCGCAGCCTCTGGCTGACCTGGCAGCTGGCGCCCGACAGCCCGGCCTACAACCTGGCCGGCAGCCTGGACATGGAAGGCCCGCTGGACGCGGGGGCGATGGCTGCGGCGCTGGACGATCTGGTGGCGCGGCACGACATCCTGCGCACGCGGATCACGGCCGGCGACGATGGCCAGGCGCTGCAGGCGGTGCAGCCGATGCAACCGGACGGGGCCACGTCGCTGCAAATGCCTGTGGTCGATATGCCAACGCAGGCTGCGCTGGAAGACGCATTGGCCGGCTTCGCGCAGACGCCTTTCGCCCTTGACCGCCAGGCGCCGCTGCGCGCCTGCCTGTACCGCCTGGACGCGCAGCGCCATGTGCTGGCGCTGTCGCTGCACCATATCGCGGCGGACGGCTGGTCGCTGCGCATCCTGGTCGACGAGCTGCTGCACTGCTACGAGGCCCGCTTGCGCGCGCAGCCCCCCGCACTGGCACCCATGCCCATCCAGTTCGCCGACTACGCGGCCTGGGAACGCCAGCGCCTGGACGGTGGCGAGCGCGAGCGCCAACTGCGCTACTGGCGCGAACGTCTGGGTCAGGAACACGCGCCGCTGGAGCTGCCCCTGAGCCATGCGCGCGGCGCCGTGACCGGCGCGGCCGAGGGCCGGCACCGCTTTGTCTGGCCCGCCGAGCTGTCCGATGCGGTGCGCGCGCTGGCGCGGGCGCGCGGCGCCTCGCTGTTCATGACCATGACGGCCTTGCTGGACCTGTTGCTGTACCGCCTGAGCGGCCAGCGCCGCATCCGCGTGGGCACGCCCATTGCCAACCGGGGCAAGGCCGAGACGCATGGGCTGATCGGCTATCTGCTCAACCTGCAGGTGCTGCAGGTCGATGCCGCGCCGCAGATGGGCTTTGGCGAACTGCTCGAACAGGTGCACCAGGCCGTGCTGGATGCGCAGCAGCATGCCGACCTGCCGTTCGACATGCTGGTCGAGGCGCTGGCGCCCGAGCGCCTGCCGGGCGTGCATCCGCTGTTCCAGGTCAAGTGCACGCAGCAGGACGCCATGGAGCGCGAGCGCAGTGCCGCCGGCGTGCGCGTGCGCATGCAGACACTGACGGCAGGCCAGGCGCATTTCGACCTCAGCCTGGACTTCACCGACCGGGCCGAGGGCATCGAATGCGTGTTCATCCACGACACGGGCCTGTTCGATGCGCAGCGCATCGCCGTCTTCGCGGACAGCCTGACCCGCTGCGCCCGGCAGGTGGTGGCCGCGCCCGATGTCGCGCTGGCGGCCATTGCGCTGGCCGACCCGGTTGACGTGGCTGACGGCGGCGAGGCTCCCCAGGCCGCAACCGTGCTTGCGCTGTGGAATGCCGCTGTTGAACGCCAGGGCCTGGGCATGGCGCTGCGCGCCGAAGCGCGCACCGCATCCTTCGTGCAGCTGGACCGCGCGGCCAACCGCCTGGCCGCGCAGCTGCGCGCGCAGGGCCTGGGACAGGAAACCCGCATCGGCGTGCTGGCGCCACGTTCGCCCGAGCTGGTGCTGGGCATGCTGGCCGTGCTCAAGGCCGGCTGCGTTCATGTGCCGCTGGACCCCGAGCTGCCGGCCGAGCGCCTGGCCTACCAGCTGCACGACTGCGGCGCACGCCTGCTGCTGGCGGCGCAGCCCGTGGCGTGGCAGCCGGCGATTCCTGTCTGGCCGCTGGCACTTTCCGACGACATGGAGCCTGAAGCCACCACGCTGGAGCCCGTCACGCTCCACCGCGATCAGGCCGCCTACCTCATCTACACCTCGGGCTCCACGGGCCAGCCCAAGGGCGTGGTGATCAGCCACGGCGCGCTGGCCAACTATGTGCAGGGCGTGCTGGCCCGGCTGGACCTGCCGGCCGGCGCCTCCAGCATGGCCATGGTGTCCACCGTGGCCGCCGACCTGGGGCATACGGTGCTGTTCGGCGCGCTGTGCTCTGGGCGCCTGCTGCACCTGATGGCCCCTGAGCGCGCCTTCGATCCCGATGCCTTTGCGGACTACATGCACACGCACCAGGTCGATGTGCTCAAGATCGTGCCCAGCCATCTGCAGGCCCTGCTGAACGCTGCCCGGCCCGCGCAGGTTCTGCCACGCCATTGCCTGGTGCTGGGGGGCGAGGCGACGGGCTGGGCGCTGCTGGAGCGCATCACCGCGCTGCAGCCCGCTTGCCGCGTGCTCAACCACTACGGCCCCACCGAGACCACGGTGGGCACGCTGACCCAGTCCGCAGACCAGGCCGACCGTGCAGCCGCCAGCCTGCCCATGGGCGTGCCGCTGGGCGGCACCGTGGCCCATGTGCTGGATGCGGCGCTGCAGGCCGTGCCCGCGGGCCTGCCGGGCGAGTTGTTCATTGGCGGAGCGGGTCTGGCGCGCGGCTACCAGGGCCGGCCTGCGCTCAGCGCGGAACGCTTTGTGGCCAGCCCCTTCGAGCCCGGCCTGCGCCTGTACCGCACGGGCGACCAGGTGCGTCAGCGTGCCGACGGCAGCCTCGAATTCCTGGGCCGTCTCGACGGCCAGGTCAAGATCCGTGGCTTCCGTGTGGAGCCCGGCGAAGTTGCCCAGGCGCTGCGCGAGCAGCCTTCCGTGCGCGAGGCCGAGGTGCTGGCTCTGGCCAGCGAAGACGGCCAGCTGCGGCTGTGCGCCTATCTGGTGCGCGAACCGGACCAGCCGGGCGACCATGACGGCCTGCGTGCAGCGCTGGGCGCCCGGCTGGCCGACTACATGCTGCCAGCGCACTTTGTCGATCTGCCTGCCATGCCGTTGACGGCCAACGGCAAGCTTGACCGCCGCGCGCTGCCAGCTCCTGTGCCGCAGGCGGCAACGGCTGCCACCGACGGGGGCCAGGCGCCCCAGGGAGCCATCGAGCAGCTGCTGGCCGAGATCTGGGCGCAGGTGCTGCGCACCGAGGCGCCCGGCCGCCATGACAACTTCTTCAGCCTGGGGGGCGACTCCATCCTGGCGCTGCAGATCGTGGCGCGCGCACGCAAGCGCGGCCTCAAGCTCACGCCCAGGCAGCTCATGGAGCAGCAGACCATTGCCGCGCTGGCCGCAGCCACGGGCGGTGCCGTGGCGGCCGCACCAGCTGCGCCCACCGCCCCGGCAGCCCCGGCCGCTGAAGCCGGTGCAGCATTTGGCCTGACGCCTGTGCAGCACTGGTTCTTCGAACAGGCCTTTGCGCAGCCCCACCACTGGAACCAGTCTGTGCTGTTGACTTTGGGCGAGGTGCCGGACCTGGCGCGCCTGCGCACGGCGGTCGATGCCGTGGTCACCCAGCATGAGGCGCTGCGCCTGTGCTTCGCCTGCAAGAACGGGCGCTGGACGCAGTGCGTGGGTGCCGCCCCCGCGCAGGCACCGTTCGAAACCCAGGACCTGTCGGCCGAGCGTGACGCGGGAGCGGCCATTGCGCGCGCCGCCGCAGCGCTGCAGACGACGCTGAGCCTGGAGCGGCCATTCAAGGCCGTGTGGCTGGATCTGGGCGGCACGCGCTCGGGCCGGCTGCTGCTGATCGCCCACCATCTGGTGGTGGATGCCGTCTCCTGGCGCATCCTGGTCGAGGACCTGCAGACCGCCTATGCGCAGCTGGGCAAGGCCCAGGCTGTCGATCTCGGCCCGCGCACCAGCGCCTTGCGGGAATGGACGCAAGCGCTGCAGTCGCGCGCCGCACAGTCCGCAACGCAGGCCGAACTGGCCCATTGGACCGAGACGCTGGCGCAGGCCGGCGCGCCGCTGCCCGGCCACGCCGCAGGCAGCAACACCGTCGCGGACACGGTCACGGTGGAGTGCAGGCTGGGCGAGGACCTGACCGAACAATTGCTCAGCGAAGTGCCGCCGGCCTACCGCACCCAGATCAACGACGTGCTGCTGACGGCTCTGGCACGCACGCTGTGCGCCTGGGACGGGCGCGACAGCGTGCTGGTCGAACTCGAAGGCCATGGGCGCGAGCCCTGGAGCGAGGACATGGACCTGGCCCGCAGCGTGGGCTGGTTCACCACGCTGTACCCGGTCTGCCTGCGACCGGGTGCCGACGCCGAGCCGGGCGCGGGCCTCAAGGCCATCAAGGAGCAGCTGCGCGCCGTTCCCGGCAAGGGCCTGGGCTACGGGCTGCTGCGCCATCTGGCCCCCCAAGGAACGCAGCTGCCGAAGCTGCAGCCGCAGCTCACCTTCAACTACCTGGGCCAGCTGGACCAGGCGCTGGACGGTGGCCTGGGCTGGCGGCTGGCGCGTGAGCCGGTGACCGGCCAGCGCGCACCGCAATCGTCGCGGCGCGCCTGGCTGGAAGTGGTGGCCTGCATACAGCGCGGCGAGCTGGTGCTGCAGTGGCACTACAGCGCAGCCGTGCACGATGGGGCGACGGTGCAGGGTCTGGCCGATAGCTTCCTGGGCGAGCTGCAGGCGCTGATCGCGCACTGCGTGGACGGCGGGCGCGGCGTGACGCCCAGTGATTTCCCGCTGGCCGGGGTCTCGCAGCAGCGGCTGGATGCGCTGGCTTTGCCGCTGGACAGCCTGGAGGATCTTTATCCGCTGACACCCACCCAGGCCGGCCTGATGTTCCACAGCCTGTCCGATACGCAGGAGACGGTCTATGTAAACCAGCTGCAGATGGACATGGACCGGGTAGACCCTGCGCGCCTGCGCGAGGCCTGGCAGTCGGCCAGCGACCGGCACGAAATACTGCGCACCGGCTTTCTCGACGGGCAAGGTCAGCTGCAGTGGGTGGCACGCCGAGCAGACCTGCCCTGGACCGAACATGACTGCAGCGGCCAATCCGATGCCGCGCAGGCCGCCGCGGCGCTTGCTTCGAGCGAGCGCGAGCGCGGCTTCGACCTCGCGCAGCCGCCGCTGATGCGTCTCGCGCTCGTGCGACTGTCCGCTCAGAGGCACAGGCTGATCTGGACCCGCCACCATCTTCTGCTCGACGGTTGGAGCAGCTCGCAACTGCTGTCCGAAGTTCTGCAGCATTACGCGGGCGACCGGCCCGCAGCTCCTGCGCGGCGCTACCGCGACTTCATTGCCTGGCTGGGTAGACGCGATCCGCAGGCGGGTCAGGCCTGGTGGCGTGAACAGCTTGCGGCGCTGCCGGCTCCCACGCGCCTGGCGCCGGCCATGGGAGCTCACGACAGGCGGGGAGCATCGATCGCAACGGGCCATGCCACGCTGGACGTGGCGCTGGACCGGCCGGCCACGCAGGCGCTGATGCGCTTTGCGCGCGAAGAGCGCGTGACGCTGTCCACGCTGGTGCAGGCGGCATGGAGCCTGCTGCTGTCGGCCTGCACGGGCCAGCCAGCCGTGGTTTTCGGCTCGACGGTGGCGGGCCGGCCTGCCGAACTCGATGGCGCCGAGCGGACGCTGGGCCTGTTCATCAACACCTTGCCAACGGTGGTCTGTGTTGATGCGGGCCGCGAGGTGGGCGACTGGCTGCGTGCCCTGCAGGCCAACGGTGTGGCCGCGCGCGAGCATGAGCACACGCCGCTGTACGAGATACAGCAATGGGCAGGCGCTGGTGCCGAAGGCTTGTTCGACAGCATCGTCGTCTTCGAAAACTATCCGCTGGGCGAGGCGCTGTCACAGGCTGGTGGCGCAGGCGTCGTGCTGGAAAGCGTGCGCAGCAGCGAGCAGACCCACTACGCCATGACCGTGGTCGTACACCAAAGTGACAGCCTGCGCCTGGGGCTGGACTATGCGTGCGCGCAGTTCAGCGAAGCGCAGGTCCGGCAGTTATCGGGCCGCCTGCTGTATCTGCTGCTGCAACTGGCCGCGTCCTCTGGCCGCCGCGTGGGTCAAGTGGTGCCCGCCGAGCCGGCCGAAACCGCAACGCTGGCCCAACGCGGCAGGCCGCAGCCATGCCTGGCTCCGGCCCAACCGCTGCACCAGCGCTTCGCGGCCCAGGCCCATCTTCACCTCGCAAGGCCGGCACTGGCTTTTGGCCCGTACTCTCTGAGCTACGCCGAACTCAACGCCCGGGCCAACCGCCTGGCCCACTGCCTCATCGCCCTGGGCGTGCGCCCGGAGACGCGCGTGGGCATTGCCATGCAGCGCTCGGTGGAGATGGTGGTCGGCCTGTTGGCCATCCTCAAGGCCGGTGGCGCCTATGTGCCGCTGGACCCGGACTACCCTGCGGATCGTCTGGCACATATGGTCGAGGACAGCGGCATTGCCCTGGTGCTGACGCAGGCTGCAGTGCGTACGCGCATTCCGGGCGCAGACCGCTTGCAGATTCTGGAGGTCGATACGCTGGACCTGTCTGCCGAAACGGATGCCGATCCGCAGGTTGAAGTGAACCCGGACAGCCTGGCCTATGTGATCTACACCTCGGGCTCCACGGGCCGTCCCAAGGGCGCGCAACTGAGCCACCGCAACGTGGCACGGCTGCTGGACGCCACCGATGCCTGGTTCGGCTTTGGGCCTGACGATGTCTGGACCCTGTTTCACTCCTATGCCTTCGACTTCTCGGTCTGGGAGATCTTTGGCGCGCTGTGCACGGGGGGCAGGCTGGTGGTGGTGCCGTACTGGGTCAGCCGCTCGCCCCAGGACTTCCTGGCTTTGCTGCGTGCGGAGCGCGTAACGGTTCTCAATCAAACGCCTTCGGCGTTTGGGCAGCTGGTGCATGCCGTGGAGCAGGACGAGGAGTGTGGCGCTGGCCTGGCGCTGCGCCATGTGGTCTTCGGCGGCGAGGCGCTGGAGCCCGAGAGCCTGCGGCCTTGGTTCGACCGCTTCGGGGACGAAAGCCCCCGACTCATCAACATGTACGGCATCACCGAGACCACGGTGCATGTGACGTACCGGGAGATCACCAAGACAGATTTGGATGGTGGCCGCAGTCCCGTGGGAACTGCCATTCCGGACCTGGGCCTGTACGTGCTGGACGGCAGTCTGAACCTGTTGCCGCAAGGCGTGGCGGGCGAGCTGTTCGTTGCGGGCGCGGGCCTGGCGCGTGGCTACCTGAACCGGCAAGGCCTGAGCGCGGAGCGCTTCATCGCCAACCCCTTCACGGACGATGGCAGCAGGCTGTACCGCACAGGCGACCTGGTGCGCTGGAACGCGCAGGGCGAGCTGGAATACCTGGGCCGGGTCGATCAGCAGGTCAAGATCCGGGGCTTCCGCATCGAGCTGGGCGAGGTGCAGTCGCAACTGCTGGCCCAGCCTGAAGTGCGTGAGGCGGTGGTGCTGGCCAAGCAAAGCGCAGGCGGGGCGAGATTGGTGGCCTATGTCTCGCTGAATTCGCCAGCCGAAGACGGTTTGCTCAAGGACCGGCTGGGCCATGCGCTGCCCGACTACATGGTGCCCTCGGCCATCGTCGTGCTCGATGCGCTGCCGTTGACGGCCAATGGCAAGGTGGACCGCAAGGCGCTGCCCGAGCCGGAGACAGCGGGGGCACAGGAATACGAGGCGCCGCAGGGCGAACTGGAAGAGGCGCTGGCGCGCATCTGGGCCGAGGTGCTGGGCGTGGAGCGCGTGGGACGCCATGACAGCTTCTTCGAGCTGGGCGGGCATTCGCTGCTGCTGGTGCAGATGCTGGCGCGTGTGCGCACCGAGATGGGCACGGACCTGGGCCTGGCCTACGCGCTGCGCCATCCGGTGCTGTCCCAGATGGCCCAAGGCCTGAGGGAGCAGCAGGTCCGGTCCGAAAGCCTGCCGCTGGCAGCGCTGGAATCCTTCATAGACGGTTTGGAAATCGCACCATGACACAGAACCAGTTCGACAGCATTGCGCGCAAATTCGCCCTGCTGCCGCCCGAGCAGCAGCGCCTGGTCTATCGCAAGATGCGAGAAAGCGGCGTGGACATGCGGCAATTGCCGATTCCGCCGCGTACCCAGGCATCGGCGCAGGACGGCCTTCCCCTGTCCTATGCGCAACTGGGCCAGTGGCTGCTCTGGCGCATGGAGCCGGCCAGTTCGGCCTACCACATCGGCACGGCGCTGAAGCTGTGCGGTGCGCTCGACACCGCTGCGCTGCGCGAGAGTTTCCAGGCACTGATCGGCGCGCACGAGTCGCTGCGCACGGTGTTCGACGTGGACGGGCAGGGCCTTCCCTACCAGCGCGTGCTGGCACAGGCCGAGCCGGACTTCGTGCAGGAGAACCTTGGCGAGGCGGCACCCGCCCGCCAGCAGGCCTTGCTGGAGGCGCGCTGCGCGCAGCTGGCCCGCCAGCCCTTCGATCTCGGCACCGGGCCGCTGCTGCGCGTGCGCCTGTTCAGGCTGGCCGACGATGTGCATGTGCTGGCCATCGTCATGCACCACATCGTCTCCGATGCCTGGTCGTTGCAATTGATCGTCAATGCCCTGGTGGACCAGTACCGGGCCCGTGCCTCAGGCGCCGTGCAGGCGCTGGAGAGCGCCGCCCTTCAGTATGCTGACCATGCGCTGTGGCAGAAGTCCTGGCTGGACGCTGGAGAGTCGGAGCGCCAACTGGCCTATTGGCGTGACACGCTGGGGAACGATTCACCCCTGGTCGAACTGCCTGCGGACCATCCCCGGCAGGCCCGGCCATCCTATGAGGCGGCCCGCCATCTTGCTTGCGTGCCCGATAACCTGGCCCGGGGCCTGCGCGAAAGGGCCTGCGAGGAGGGGTGCACCGTCTTCACACTCCTGCTGGCCGCCTTCCAGGCGCTGCTGTACCGCCATACGGGGCTGCAACACATACGGGTGGGCGTGCCCATGGCCGGGCGCGACCATGCGCAGACCCAAGCAATGGTGGGCATGTTCGTCAACACCGTGGTCATCGGCACGCAGGTGGGCGGTGGCAGCAGCCTGCGCCATCTGGTGGAACAGGTGCGCTCGGCCGTGACGGGCGCGCAGTCGCACCAGGACCTGCCTTACGAGCAACTTGTCCAGGCGCTGCGTCCCGGGCAGGGTACGTTGTTCCAGGTGATGTTCAACCATGTGCACCATGACGATGCGGCGCTGGCCCGGCTGCCCGGACTGAGCGTCACCCCCATGGAGTGGGGCGGCCAGTCGGCCCAAGTCGAACTGGCGCTGGACATTCTGGAAGGTGCCGATGGCCGGCTGCAAATGCGTTTCAGCTACGCCAGAGAGCTGTTCGAACCGGATTCGGTGGCGCGCTGGCAGGCGCACTATCTGTCCTTGCTCCAGGCCCTGCTGCATTCGCCCGACCAGGCGCTGGGCAATCTGTGTTTGGTCGACGCCGAGCCTCTGAACCGCCTGCAGGGGTGGGCAAGGGGAGAGGGCTCCCGGTTGACCGACGGCCTGGTCCACGAACTGATCGCCCGGCAGGCGCAGGCCCATCCCGATGCGCCTGCGGTGATTGATGGTGGCGCAACGCTCAGCCATGGTCAGCTGCAGCACCGTGTCGATCGCGCCGCGCGCCTGCTGGTGGCGCATGGCATCGGCCCCGATTGCCGGGTGGGACTGGCTCTGCCGCCCTCGGCCGACATGATCGTGGGCCTGCTGGCCATCATGAAGGCCGGCGCCGCCTTCGTGCCGCTGGACCTGCGGCATCCGCCGCAGCGCCTGGCCCATATGCTCATGGACAGCGGCGCGACCTGTCTTCTCACCCAGCCCGGACAGTCGCCGGAGCTGGATACCGTGTCCCTGGTGCTGACATTGGACGCACCGATGCCTGCAGGCGCCCGGCCTGCGCAGCCGCTGCCGGCCGTGCATGCGGACAGCCTGGCCTATGTGATCTATACCTCGGGCTCGTCGGGGCGTCCCAAGGGGGTGGCCGTGTCCCATGGAGCCCTGGCCATGCATATCCAGGCCATGCGCGAATTCCATGGCATGCAGCGCCAGGACTGCGGCCTGCTGTTCGCCTCCGTGGGCTTTGACGCCGCCTGCGAGCAATGGATGGTGCCGCTGGCCAGCGGGGCGGCCGTGCTGACGGGGGATGCGCGGGCGTGGACGGCGCGCGAATTCGTGGCAAGAACGGCCGAGGCTGGCGTCAGCGCGCTGGACCTTCCGCTGGGCTATCTGCGGCTGCTTGCCGACGAGCTGGGCTGTCCTCTGGAATTGCCGCGGCTTGAGCGTTGCATCATCGGCGGCGAGGCCCTGCCGACCCAAGGGCTGTCGCTGGCCCGGAGGATGTTCCCCGGCGCCCGTATCTTCAATGCCTATGGCCCGACCGAGGCCGTGGTCACGCCGTCCATCTCGGATGTCAGCGAGGTCACTGACGTGGGTGCCCATGCGCCCATAGGCCGGCCCGTGGGCGAACGCGAGGCCTGGGTGCTGGATGCCGACATGCAGCCCGTGGCGCCCGGCATGGCCGGAGAGCTGTACCTGGGCGGCCAGGGGCTTGCGCGCGGCTATCTCGGCATGCCCGCGCTCAGCGCGGAGCGCTTCGTCGCCCACCCGCTGGGCGAGCCGGGCAGCCGCCTCTACCGCAGCGGCGACCTGGCGCGCTGGCGCGCCGATGGCCAGCTCGAATTCCTGGGACGCGTGGACCAGCAGATCAAGCTGCGCGGCCTGCGCATCGAACCCGGCGAGATCGAGGCGGTGCTGCTGGCGCAGCCTGGCGTGCGCGAGGCCGTTGTCATGGCTGACGCCGTTGGCGCGCGGCTCGTGGCCTACGTGTCGGCGCTTGCAGGGCAGACCGTGCAGGCAGAATCTCTGCGCGCGCAGCTGGTGCATGTGCTGCCCGACTACATGGTGCCCGGCGCTGTGGTGGTGCTGGACAGGCTGCCCCTGACGGTCAATGGAAAGATCGACCAGAAGGCCCTGCCGGCCCCGGTCCAGGCATCGGTGACCTGGGAGGCTCCCCAAGGGGCGCAGGAGGAGATGCTCGCCGGCATCTGGGCTGGCCTGCTGGAGGCCGGGCGCATCGGCCGCCAGGACCATTTCTTCGAACTGGGCGGGCATTCGCTGCTGGCCATCCAGGTGGTCGAGCGCCTGCAGCGCGCCGGCTGGCAGGCCGAGGCGCGCGACCTGTTCCGGCAGCCGAGACTGCAGGATTTCGCTCTGACGCTGCGGCCTGCGCAACAGGCACAGGAAGACGGCGCCGCGGCGGCTTCAGGGGTGCCCGAGGGGTGCAAGCGGCTGGAGCCCTACATGCTGCCGCTGGTGACTCTGCAGCCCGATCATCTGCGCGCCATGGAGGCCGCCATCCCGGGCGGCGCGGCCAATATCCAGGATGCCTATCCGCTGACGCCCTTGCAGGAAGGCATTCTGTTTCATCACCTGGTGCAGTCGCGTGGCGACAGCTATGTGACCCACTGCCTGCTGGGCTTTGATTCGAAGGCCCGGCTGCTGGCTTTCGTGGAGGGGCTGAACCAGTGCATCGCGCGCCACGACATCCTGCGCACGGCGGTGCTCTGGGAGGGGCTGCCGCAGCCGGTGCAGGTGGTCTGCCGGCAGGCTCCGCTGCGCCTGGAATGGCTGCCCGAAGGCGATGGACCCGTCACCGTTGAACAGCGGCTTGCCGCGCTTGTGGACCCGGCTGAGTTCCGCCTCGATGTGCGGCAGGCTCCCATGGTCCGGGCCATTGCCGCCTTCGATCCCGCGCATCAGCGCTGGCTGCTGCAACTGCCCAGCCACCACCTGGTAATGGACCATACGGCGCTGGAGCTGCTGGTGGGCGAGGTGGGGCTGATCCATCAGGGCCGGCCCGATCTGCTGCCCGCGCCCGTTCCCTTTCGCCGGTTCGTGCAGCTGGCGCGCGACGAGGCCGCGCTCCAGGGCCATCAGGCCTTCTTCTCGAAACTGCTGGGCGATGTGGACCAGCCCACGGCGCCCTTCGGCCTGCTGACGCTGCAGGAGCCGGTGGCCGAGCACCGGCTGGCACTGGATGCCGGGCTGGCGCGCGCGCTGCACGGCTGCGCCCGAGGCCGGCAGGTCAATCCGGCCACGCTGTTCCATCTGGCGTGGGCCCTGGTGTTGGCCCGGGTCAGCGGCACGCAGGACGTGGTGTTCGGCACCGTACTGTTCGGCCGCATGCAGGCCGCGCAGGACATGGGCCGCGCTGTCGGCATGTTCATCAACACGCTGCCGGTGCGCCTGCGGCTCGGTGGCGCAGACCTTGACGGATTGCTGCGCCAGACCCGCGACTGCCTTGCCGGACTGCTGGCGCATGAGCATGCCCCCCTGTCGCTGGCTCTCAAATGCAGCGGCCTGCCCGGCACCACGCCGCTGTTCAGCAGCCTGCTGAACTACCGGTACGGCCAGGGCGGGGATGGGGCGCCGGCCGGCTGGGAAGGCATCAGCGTGCTTTCGGCCCGCGAGCGCACGACCTATCCCGTGGCCATGTCGGTGAACGACCAGGGTGGAGGCTTCACGCTGGCCGCGCAGGCCGCCGACGCCGACCATGCGCGGCGGCTGTGCCTGTACCTGGAGCAGGCGCTGCAGGCCATGGTGCAGGCCCTGGCCGAAGGAGGGCGCACCCGCGCCTGCGGCCTGGACCTGCTGCCGCCGCAGGAGCTGCTGCAGCTGCAGCGGTGGAGCACCAACACACGGCGCTTCGACGAGGGACCGCCGGTCCACCGCATGTTCGAGGCCAGGGCCGCCCAGGCGCCCGAGGCCATCGCCCTGGTCTGCGCGGATCAGGTCCTGTGCTACGGCGAACTCAACCACCGGGCCAACCGGCTGGCCCACGCACTCATGGCCCGGGGTGTAGGGCCCGAGTCGCGCGTGGGTATTGCCATGGAGCGCTCCATCGGCATGGTGGTGGCACTGCTGGCCGTTCTCAAGGCCGGTGCTGCCTATGTGCCTCTGGACCCCGACTACCCCGCCGAGCGCCTGCGCTACATGGTGGACGACAGCGGCATCGCCTTGCTGCTCACCCACGGCCACCTGGGCGCGCGCATGCCGCAATGGCCTGAAGCCGTGCAGGTGATGGAGCTGGATGAGCCGGCGCCCGAAGAGGCTGGAAGTGCCAACCCCGATCCAGCGCTCAGCTCGGAGAACCTGGTCTATGTGATCTACACCTCCGGCTCCACCGGGCGGCCCAAGGGCGCGGCCAACCGCCATGGCTCGCTGCGCAACCGGCTGCTGTGGATGCAGCAGGCCTATGGGCTGCAGCCATCTGACGTGGTGCTGCAAAAGACACCCTTCGGCTTCGATGTCTCGGTGTGGGAGTTCTTCTGGCCCCTGATGCATGGCGCCAGGCTGGTGCTGGCCGGTCCCGGGGAGCACCGCGACCCCGAGCGGCTTGCCGAGCTGATCGAGCGACACGGGGTAACCACGCTGCACTTTGTGCCGTCCATGCTGCAGGCCTTTTTGCAGCATGCGGATCTGGCGCGCTGCGCCAGCCTGCAGCGCATTTTCTGCAGTGGAGAGGCCTTGCCCGCCGAAGCGCAGGCCGGGGTGTTCGCGGGCTTGCCGCAGGTGGGCCTGTTCAACCTCTACGGGCCCACCGAAGCGGCCATCGACGTGACGCACTGGAGCTGCCGCGACGACGGGCGCAGCCAGGTGCCCATAGGCCGTCCCATCAGCCAGACCGGCGCCCATGTGCTGGACGCAGATCTGGGCCCGGCGCCCGTGGGCGTGGCCGGCGAGCTGTACCTGTCGGGTGCGAACCTGGCGCGCGGCTATCTGCACAGGCCGGCTCTCAGCGCAGAGCGCTTCGTGGCCAGTCCGTTCGGCGACGGCGAGCGCCTGTACCGGACGGGCGATCTGGTTCGCTGGCGGGTCGACGGGGAACTGGAATACCTGGGCCGCATCGACCAGCAGGTGAAGATACGCGGCCTGCGCATCGAACTGGGCGAAGTCGAGGCGCAACTGCTGGCCCAGCCGCAGGTGCAGGAGGCTGTGGCGGTGGCGCGCCAGGGGCCCGGCGGCATGCGGCTGGTCGGCTACGTCAGTGCGCGGCCCGGGCAGGCCATCGATGTCCAGGCACTGCGCGCGGCGCTGGCGCGCACCCTGCCCGAGTACATGGTGCCTGCCTTGATCGTGCAACTGGACGCGATGCCGCTCAATGCCAACGGCAAGCTCGACCGCAAGGCGCTGCCCGAGCCGGACGCACAGGCCGATGCCGGCCACGAGGCGCCGCAGGGCTCCGTGGAGCAGACCCTGGCCCGGGTCTGGGCGCAGGTGCTGGGCATCGAGCGCGTGGGGCGCCAGGACAATTTCTTCGCGCTGGGCGGGGACTCCATCCTCAGCCTGCGCGTGGCCGCGCTGGCGCGCCAGCGCGGCTTGCAGGTGTCGCCCGCCCAGATCTTCGAGAACCAGAGCCTGGCGGCGGTTGCGCAGGCCCTGGGCGATGGGCGGCTGCCGTCGCTGGAAGGCATCGCACGCCATGCCCCGCAGCCGGTGCGGGCACCCTCATCGGCTGAAGCGCGGCAATGGTTCCTCTGGCGCCTGGAGCCCGACAGCTCGGCCTACCACATCGCGGCCACCTGGACGCTGCGCGGCGCGCTGGACCGGGAGGCCCTTCGCCGCAGCTTCGCGGCGCTTGCCCTGCGCCATGAGGCGCTGCGGACCGTGTTCCCGCAGGGACCGTCAGGCCAGCCGCAGGCCGTGGTGCTGGAGGGAGCCCAACCGGACTTGCGCGTGATCGACCTGACCGTCGTCCCGCAACCGCAGCGCCGGGCCGATGCGGCCGCTGAACTACAGCGGCTGGCCGGGACGACATTTGACCTGGCCGCAGATCCGCCCTGGCGCGTGAGCCTGCTGGCCCTGGGGCCGGATGAGCATCGGCTTGCCGTGGTCATGCACCACATCATTTCCGATGGGCAGTCCATGCAGATTCTGGTCCAGGAGCTGCTTGCGCTGTACCTGGCGGGCGTGCAG
>NZ_JFYT01000075.1:0-35889 GCF_000632165.1 Delftia sp. RIT313
GGAGGTGGGGTGAAGGAGGTGGGGTGCGAGAGGTGTGGCGGTTGATCGGGCGGACCGGAAGGCTTGCCGACCTGTTGCAACATCAAGCGCCAGGTTTGGCAGAACCGTCGCCCTGCTCACCATCGCTGCCTTCCCATCGCAACAGTCCGCAGTTTGATGCTCAAGCGCCTCTTGCCTCTTCCTCCTGCTGCGCCAGCAAGGTCGCCACGGGCTTGTGAATCAGCGCGGGGATCTGCTCGGCCGGCATGGCGCGGGCGAAGAGCCAGCCCTGGTAGGCGTCGCAGTCCAGGATGCGCAGCAGGCGCAGCTGCTCGGCGGTTTCCACGCCTTCGGCAACCACCTGCAGGCCCAGGGTGCGGGCCAGCGCGATCACGGCCTTGACGATCTTGGCGTCGGCCGGGCTGTCGAGCATGGGGCCGATGAAGGTGCGGTCTATCTTCACGCGCGAGACGGGCAGATCGCGCAGGTGGGCCAGCGAGGAGTAGCCGGTGCCGAAATCGTCCAGCACCACGCAGACGCCGGCCGCCAGCAGGCTGCCCAGCAGCTCGCGCGCCTGCAGAGGGTCGGTCATGGCGGCGGACTCGGTGACCTCCAGCTCCAGCAGGTGCGGCGGCACGCCATGCCGGGCCAGGCTGGCCATGAGGCGCTGCTGCAGGTCGGCCTGGCGCAGTTGCTGGGCCGAGAGGTTGACCGCCACGCGCAGCGGCATGCCTGCGCGCAGCCAGTCGCCGGCCTGGCGGCAGGCAGCATCGATCACCCACTCCCCCAGAGCCAGGATCAGGCCCGTGGATTCGGCCACGGGCACGAAGCGTTCGGGCGAGACCCAGCCCATCTGCTCGTCGTTCCAGCGCAGCAGGGCTTCCACGCCCTGGACCTGGCCGCCCAGCACCTGCACCTGGGGCTGGAAGTGCAGGCTCAGCAGACCCCGGTCCAGGGCACGCTTGAGGCGTTCGTGCAGCAGCACTTTCTCGGCCATGGCCTCGCCCATGGCGCTGGCATAGCGCGCATAGGACGAGCGGCTGCGCTGCTTGGCGTCGTACATGGCCATGTCGGCATAGCGCATGAGGGTGGCCGCATCGCCCGCGTCCTGCGGATAGAAGGCTGCGCCCACGCTGGCACCGAAGTTCAGCGCGTAGTGGCCTATGGTGCAGGGCCGGCACAGCTCGTGCAGCAGCGCGTCGATGCGCTGGCGCAGATCGGGCTCGTTGCAGGGCTGCAGCAGGGCGGTGAACTCGTCACCCCCCATGCGCGCCAGCGTGGCCGAGCCGCCCAGCGCGACCTGCAGGCGGCGCGCCACCTCCTTGAGGACCTGGTCGCCCACGTCGTGGCCGTAACCGTCGTTGATGGCCTTGAAGTTGTCGAGGTCGAGCAGCAGCAGCGCAAAGGACGCGGGGCCGGCGCCCGATTCAGACTGCGCCTGCGAGATCGCCTGTTCCACCTGCAGCCCGAACTGCCAGCGGTTGAGCAGGCCGGTCAGTGTGTCGTGGGTGGCGTGGTAGTGCATGCAGGCTTCCATCTGGCGCAGCTGCGACAGGTCGCGCACAAAGGCCACGGCCACGCCACTGCCGTGCGGCGAGTGGCCCAGGGCGATGTCCACCGACAGGCGCTTGCCGTCCTTGCGCAGCAGCCACAGGTCCCGCCCCTGGCCCATGGGCCGGCGCGCGGGCTGGGCGAAGTAGGACTGCAGTTGCGGCCCGTGGGCCGCCTGCGCCTCGGCCGGCAGCAGCATGTGCAGCGAGTGGCCCAGCAATTCGGCGGCGCCATAGCCGCTCATGGCCTGCATGGCGGGATTGGCCAGCAGGATGCGGCCGCTGCGGTCCACAAGCAAGATACCGTCGGGCGCGGCCTCCATGGCCACGCGCTTGAGGTCTTCGTCCAGCGCCTCGCCCGGTGCGGCGGGATCACAGGCAACCATGCTCCAGCCCGCCGCCATCATGCGGACGCCCCGCTGCCGTGAAAGACCGATGCCGCCGCCTCCAGCGCCTGCGCCTGTCCGGCCAGCAGCTGTGCATGCCCGATGGTGTCGCGCGCCAGGGCTGCGTTGTGCTGGGTCATCTGTTCGAGCTGCTGCACGGCGGCCTGCACCTGCTGCACGCCGCCGGCCTGGGCCTGGCTGGCGGCCTGCATGCCTTCGGCCAGCACCAGTTGCTCGCGCATATCGGCCTGCACGGCCAGCATGGCCTCGCCCACTTCACGCGCCATGGCGCAGCTTTGCGCCACCTGCTGCTGCGATGCCTCGATCAACGCCTTGATCTGGCGCGCGGCGTGGGCGCTGCGCTGGGACAGGCCGCGCACCTCGTCGGCCACCACGGCAAAGCCCTTGCCGTGTTCCCCCGCGCGTGCCGCCTCCACGGCGGCGTTGAGCGCCAGCAGGTTGGTCTGGAAGGCGATGCCGTCGATGAGCGAGCTGATCTGCCCCACCTGGTCGCTGGTCTGGGCCACGCCGCGCATGCCCTGGTCCAGTTGCACGACCATGCGGCTGCTCTGCCCTGCCATGTCCACGCCGTGCCGCGCGCGGGCGGCGGCCTCGCCGGCCTGGGCGCTGCTGCGCTCGATGGCGCTGGCCAGGGCCTGCATGGCCTGGGCCGACTGCTCCAGGCTGGCGGCCGCGGCCTCGGTGCGGTCGCTCAGTTCGGTGCTGCCCTGCTGCACGGCCAGCGCGCAGCGGCGCACCTGGTCGCTCTTGCCCTGGATGTCGCCGACCAGGGAGACCAGGTTGAGCCCGGTCTGCCGCACGGCGCTGCCGATGGCACCGATCTCGTCCGTGCGCTGCAGGAACCGTGCATCGGTCTGCTGCCCGCTGGCCACGGCCTGGGCCTGGCCGCGCAGCGCCGCCAGGGGCATGAGCAGCCGGCTGCGCAGCCATTGCCCGGCCGCCACGCAGGCCAGGCTCCAGATCAGCCAGGCCGGCCAGACCTGGGCCGGCGGCACGGCCGATGCCTGCAGCGCGGAAGACCACAATCCGGCCGACCCCAGCAGCCACAGGCCGGCCACCACGGCCTGCACGCGCCAGGCCAGTGGCCGAAAGCGCCACCACCGCTGCAGCGCGCCCACGGCGCCACGCCCCACGGGAAAGCCCCGGTGCAGGCCAAGCGAGCGCACGCCGGCATTGATCTGTTCATAGAGCGCCGCATGCTGCTGCACCTCGCGCGGCTCGGGCCGGGTGCGCACGGACAGGTAGCCGACCACGGCGCCCGCATGGCGTATGGGACTGGCGTTGGCGCGCACCCAGTAGTGGTCGCCGTTCTTGCGCCGGTTCTTGACCAGGGCGCTCCAGGGCAGCCCGCGCTGGATGGTGGACCACATGTCGGCAAAGGCGGCGGCCGGCATGTCGGGATGGCGCACGATGCTGTGGGCCTTGCCGTAGAGCTCGGCGGCCTCGAAGCCGCTGACGCGGATGAAGGCATCGTTGGCATAGACGATGCGCCCCTTCAGGTCGGTGACGGAAAGAAGCGTCTCTCCTTCGCTCAGAGGGTACTCACGCTGGGTGACGTACACGTTTCGCCGCATGGATCAGGTCTCTCGGAGATGGGCGGGGCGTCGGCATGACACCCCCAGGCGGGGCCCACTCTAAGCAGTCCTGAGGCGATGCACATCAGGGATGGTGTGCTGCAGCGCACCTAAACGCAGTCAATGTGACGGGGGTCACATTGGCTGCGGCGCGCGCAGGATCAGGAACGTTTTTCCTGCAGCAGGGCCTTGACGTCGGCGCCCAGCACCTGCGGGCCGCCGCCGTAGCGCTCATACACGCGCAGGCGGCCGGCCGTGTCATAGACATAGCTGCCGGCCGAATGGTCCAGCGTGTAGGTGCCTTCGGTCTTGCCGGGCACTTTCTTGTAGAAGAGCTTGAAGTCCTTGGCCACGGCCGCCGTCTCGTCCGGCGTGCCGTGCAGGCCGACGAAGCCGGGGTCGAAGTTGCCCAGGTAAGCCTTGAGCACCTCGGGCGTGTCGCGCTCGGGGTCCAGGGTGACGAAGACGCCCTGCAGCCTGTCGCCATCGGCGCCCAGCTGCTGCTTGACCTCGACCAGCTCCTGCAGGGTGGTGGGGCAGACATCGGGGCATTGCGTGTAGCCGAAGAAGACCACGACGACCTTGCCCGCAAAGTCCTTGATGCTGCGCTGCTTGCCGTCCACATCGCGCAGGGGAATGTCCTTGGCGTATTCGGCGCCCGTGACATCGACGCCCTGGAAACTGGTCTTTGCCTCGCGCGAGCATCCGCTCAGCGCCAGGGCGCCCCATGCCATGGCGGTCAAGCCCAGAACGCGCAGCGCTGTCCGTTTGTTCATGCTTCCTCAACAAGGTAGTTGCCGCAGGCTGCGTGGCCGCAAAGGCTGCGCGCCGGCCCGGGCTGGAAAGGGAAAAGGCGAAAGCGTCCGCTGAAGGCGCTTTCGCACAGCCGCAAACCATAACCCATAACCGCAAGACCCCGGCGCTGCGGGGCCTGCCTGCCGGCCTACCGGGGCCGGCCAGCCTTACTCGCCGTCGCCCGGACGCCCTGCCGTGTCCCAGGAGGCCGATGCACGCAGCAGCCGGTCCAGGTCGCGCTTGGCCTTGCCGGCATCGGCCATGCCCAGGCCTGCGGGCATGCGCATCATCCAGTGGCCCTGCGGGTCCACCACGTACAGGTGGTCCTGCAGCGCATGGCCGGGCGCCGGCTGCAGCCAGCCGCGCAGCACGGCCTCAGGCACGCGCAGCACCGTGGCCTCGGCCAGCGCGGGGCGCAGGTGCGCGGGCACGGGTGCGTCGTCGGAGATGAGCCAGACCCGGTCCAGCCGGTCCTTTTCGCGGCCCAGTGTCTCGCGCAGCTGGCGCTGCAGATAGAGATGGCTTTCGCAGGCGCTGCCGCAGGCACCGCCCGCCACGCTGAGCAGCAGCCACTGGCCCTTGAGCGACTGCAGCGGCAGCGGCGCGCCGTCCAGCGTGGTGGCCGTGGCCGAAGGCAGGGCCGGCTGGGCCGCGATCAGCTCGCCAAAGCTGCGCTGCTGGCCAGGCCGCAGCACGTAGTAGGTGAAATAGGAGGCCACCACGGGCGCGGCGCAGACCGCGAACACGGCCAGCATCTTCCAGCGGCCGCTGCGCGTGCGCTGCGCGCCGGCAGGGCCCGGCTGCAAGGGTGGCAGGCCATGGACGGTCATCTCCAGGGGAGTCTCAGGAGCGGGCATGGCGCGGGCGGACAAAGCGTCGGACGATTTGGAACCAGACATACAAAAGCGTGATCAGGGCCGCAAGTCCAAACCATTGGAACGCATAGCCATGGTGTTTCTCGACACCGGCCGTCACAACGGGCCAGTCGCGCCGCAGGCCTTCGCTGGCTTCGCCGGTCTGCAGCAGGCTCCATTCGCGCAGCGGCAGCCCGGAGGCCACGGCCCATTCGGCAATGTCCACATTCTGTCGGATGCGCGACTTTTGCCCATCAGGGTCTGCCCCTGCACGGCCGAATTCGTAGAGCCGGGACGGCGCGGCCTCCATGCGCCCCTCAACAGTCACCAGGCCTTCGGGCGTCTGCACCTCGGGCAAGGCCGTGCGGTCCAGAAAGTTGCGCGGCACCCAGCCGCGCTGCACGGCAATCACCACATCCTCATGCGGCGCGGCCAGCCGCAGCGGCGTCAGCACAAAGAAGCCCGGCTGGCCCTGCATCTGGCGGTTGTCCAGGTACAGCGATTGCCCGGCAATCCAGTGGCCCTGCAGTCGCACGGGCCGGTGCAGCCAGGGCGCCGCCTCGGTGTTCAGGGCAGCACCGGGTTGCATGGGCGCCAGCTGCGCGTTGTCCAACGGCGGCAGGCCCTGCTGGCGCTGCACGGCATCGAACAATTGCTGCTTGTAGGCCGCGCGCTGCAGTTGCCAGCGGCCCAGGGACAGTGTGATGGCCACGCCGATCAGCGCGGCCAAGGTGATCAGTACAAACCGCCAGCGGTCTGGCATTCTGGAAACACGCACCGGATAATCCACCCATGAAATTCGTGATCGTTCTCGCCCTGCTGGCCATTGTCGCCAGTCTGGGCAGCGCCTTGTTCTTCATGATGCGCCGCAATCCCGAAGACCAGGAGGGTCCGGGCGACGACAGGCGCCGCAGCCGCGCCATGTTCCGCGCACTGGCGCTGCGCGTGGGCCTGTCCATCACGCTGTTCCTGTGCGTGCTGCTGGCGGCCAAGCTGGGCTACATCCATCCCACCGGCTGGACCGCCGGGCAATAGGCAAGCCCCCTGCCCCCGCAAACAAAAAGAAGCGCCCAGGCGCTTCTTTTTGCATGGGGCGGGCAGACCCTCACATCCAGTACACAAGGACGTAGAGGAACAGCCAGACCACGTCCACGAAGTGCCAGTACCAGGCCGCACCCTCGAAGCCGAAATGCCGCTCGGACGTGAAGTGCCCCGCATGCAGGCGCATGGTGATGAAGAACAGCATCAGCATGCCCACGAAGACGTGGAAGCCGTGGAATCCCGTGAGAAGGAAGAAGGTCGAGCCGAACACGCCCGAGGACAGCTTGAGGTTCAGCTCGGTGTACAGGTGGTAGTACTCGTAGCCCTGCACGCACAGGAAGACGAAGCCCAGGACCACCGTCATCCACATGAAGGCGATGGTGCGGGCGCGGTGGCCGGCCTGCAGCGCATGGTGGGCAATGGTCAGCGTCACGCCCGAGGTCAGCAGCAGCGCCGTGTTGATGGTGGGCAGCCAGAACGGGCCCACGGTCTGGAAGGGCTCGACGCTGTTCGCCGGCGAGGCCGTGGCACCGGCCGCCATGCTGGGCCAGACGGCCTTGAAGTCGGGCCAGAGCAAAGCGTTGTCCAGGCTGCCCAGCGCGGGCACCGAATGCGAGCGCGCCCACCACAGGGCGGTGAAGAAGGCGCCGAAGAACATCACCTCGGAGAAGATGAACCAGCTCATGCTCCAGCGGAAGGACAGGTCGATCTTGCGCCCGTACTTGCCCGACTCGCTCTCATGCGCGGCTTCCCGGAACCAGAAAAAGAGCACGGCCAGCCACCAGACCAGGCCAAGGCCCAGGCTGTACATGCCCCATTCATGCCCATTGATCCAGTTGCCCGCGCCCAGGATCACGAAGAACAGCCCCGCCGCCGCCATGACGGGGTGGCTGGACTCGGCCGGCACGTAGTAGTAAGGCGTTTTGCCGTGGGTGGTTGCACTCATTGCTCAGCTCCTGAAATTCTTGGTTCTCGGTTTCCCGTCTATCACTCTCTGTCCCCGATGGCCGCGCCGCTCAGACCACGAGCTTGACCAGCGCGATCAATCCCAGCACCAGCACGAAGATGGCCGCCAGCCCCACCGCAATCACATGCAGCGGCGTGATCCGCTCCCCGTCCTGCTGGTACTCGCTTCCCCTGCGCACGCCGAAGAGCGACCAGGCCACGGCGCGCACCGTGCGCCACACGCTGGGCGGGCGGCGCGGCTCCCGTGGCTGCGGCGCATTCATGAGGCGGGCTCCTGCTTCGGCCCCGCCGCCACCGGCGCCTCGCCCGTGGGTGCGGCCGGCGTCCTGCCGCCCACCTCGAAGAAGGTATAGGACAGCGTGATCGTGGTCACATCCTTGGAGATGCGCGGATCGATCACGAAGGCCACCGGCCACTCGCGCTTTTCTCCGGGCTCCAGCGTGTACTGCGAAAAGCAAAAGCACTCCAGCTTGTTGAAATGCGCGGCCGCCTGGCGTGGCGCATAGCTCGGTATCGCCTGGGCCGCCATGCGGCGGTCCTGCACATTCTGGAACTCGTACATGACCGTGGCCAACTCGCCCGGATGGACCTGGATGGAGCGCTGCGCCGGCTTGAAGTCCCAGGGCCCGCGCGCATTGGCGTCGAACTCCACGGTGATGGTGCGGCTCTTGTCCACCTGCGAGTTGGCGGGCAGCTTCACATCGCGCCCGGCCGTGCCGTTGCCCGGCACCTGGCGCTCGGACAGCGACAGGATGTTGATGCCCGTGAGCTCGCAGATGTGCTTGTAGATGGGAATCAGCACGTAGCCGAAGGCAAACATGCCCAGCGCCACCACGGCCAGCTTGCCCACCATCTTCGCGTTTTCACTGCGCACGCTCACGGACGTCCCTCCTGTTGCCTGCCCTCAATGGAGCACGGTGATCTTGATCACGAAGCCGGCCAGAAAGACCAGCGCCACCGATACCAGGATCAGCGCCAGCCTCAGGTTGGCTTTTCGTTGCTGTGCGTCCATGTGCATCTCCCTCGGGGCTTGCATCAACCGATGATGCGGGTGGCGGTGGCATCGAGCTTGGGCGGCGTCTCGAAGGTATGGAACGGCGCCGGCGAAGGCACTTCCCACTCCAGGCCCTCGGCGGCCTCCCAGGGCTTTTGCGGCGCCTTCTCGCCCTTGCCGCGCATGGCGGGCACGACGACGAAGAGGAAGAAATACACCTGCATCAGGCCAAAGCCCAGCGCGCCCAGCGAGGCCACCATGTTGAAGTCGGCGAACTGCATGGGGTAGTCGGCATAGCGGCGCGGCATGCCGGCCAGGCCCAGGAAGTGCATGGGGAAGAAGGTGACGTTGAAGAAGATCAGCGAGCCCCAGAAGTGGATCTGGCCGCGCGTCTCCGAATACATCACGCCGGTCCACTTGGGTGCCCAGTAGTAGTAGGCCGCGAACATGGAGAACAGCGATCCGGCCACCAGCACGTAGTGGAAGTGGGCCACCACGTAGTAGGTGTCCTGCAGCTGGATGTCGATGGGCGCCATCGACAGGATCAGGCCCGTGAAGCCGCCCATGGTGAACACGAAGATGAAGCCCACCGAGAACAGCATGGGCGTCTCGAAGGTCATGGAGCCGCGCCACATGGTGGCCACCCAGTTGAAGATCTTCACGGCCGTGGGCACCGAGATCAGCATGGTGGCGTACATGAAGAACAGCTGGCCCGTGACGGGCATGCCGGTCGTGAACATGTGGTGCGCCCACACGATGAAGGACAGGATGGCGATGGACGAGGTCGCATACACCATGGAGGCATAGCCGAACAGCTTCTTGCGGCTGAAGGCCGGCACGATCTGGCTGATGATGCCGAAGGCCGGCAAGATCATGATGTAGACCTCGGGGTGGCCGAAGAACCAGAAGATGTGCTGGTACATCACCGGGTCGCCGCCGCCTGCGGGGTTGAAGAAGCTGGTGCCGAAATGGCGGTCCGTCAGCGTCATGGTGATGGCGCCGGCCAGCACGGGCATGACGGCGATCAGCAGGTAGGCCGTGATCAGCCAGGTCCAGGCGAACATGGGCATCTTCATCAGCGTCATGCCGGGCGCGCGCATGTTGAGCACGGTGACGATGATGTTGATGGCGCCCATGATGGAGCTGGCGCCCATGATGTGCATGGCCAGGATGGAGGTGTCCATGGACGGGCCCATCTGCAGCGTCAGCGGCGCATACAGCGTCCAGCCCGCGGCGGGGGCGCCGCCGGGCATGAAGAACGAGCCCACCAGCATCAGGCCGGCCGGGATCAGCAGCCAGAAGCTGAAGTTGTTCATGCGCGCGAAGGCCATGTCGGAGGCACCGATCTGCAGCGGCAGCATCCAGTTCGCAAAGCCCACGAAGGCCGGCATGATGGCGCCGAACACCATGATCAGGCCGTGCATGGTGGTCAGCTGGTTGAACAGCTCGGGGTTGACGATCTGCAGCCCGGGCTGGAACAGCTCGGCGCGGATCAGCAGCGCCAGCACCCCGCCCACCATCAGCATGGTGAACGAGAACAGCAGGTACAGCGTGCCGATGTCCTTGTGGTTGGTGGCGAACATCCAGCGCCGCCAGCCCGTGGGCGTGGCGTGGTGGTGATGGTCGTCATGCCCGTGTCCATGCTCGTGCTCATGCGCATGTTCGTGGCCCTCGCCCGCAGGGCTGTGGATGGGGGGAAGTACGGCGCTCATGCTGTTATCTCCAATCGCTCATCTGTCTTGCGGGCTCACTGGCCGGGGAACTTGCCGGTGCGGGCGGCCACGAACTCGGCCGGCTGCACCAGCTGGCCGGTCTTGTTGGACCAGTGGTTCTTGGCAAAGGTGACCACGGCGGCCAGCTCGGTATCGCTCAGCTGTTTCCAGGCGGGCATGGCGCCGTTGGCACGGCCTTCCAGCACCACATGCATCATCTCGGCCGTGGGACCCAGGACGATGGGACTGCCGTCCAGCGGCTTGATGGGACCGGCGCCCTTGCCGTTGGCCTGGTGGCAGGCCGCGCAGTTGGCCGCATAGACCTTCTCGCCGCGTGCCATCAGGTCGGGCAGGCTCCAGACCTTGCTGGGGTCGTCCTTCTTGGCGGCGGCGATCTTCTTTTGCTCGTCCACCCAGGCCTTGTAGCCGTCGCTCGACAGCACCTTCACGTGGATGGGCATGTAGGCATGCTCCTTGCCGCACAGCTCGGCGCACTGGCCGTAGTAGTCGCCGGTCTTTTCGGCACGGAACCAGGTGTCGCGCACAAAGCCCGGGATCGCATCCTGCTTGATGCCGAAGGACGGCACCATGAAGGAGTGGATCACGTCGTTGGCCGTGGTGATGATGCGCACCTTGCGGTCCACGGGCACCACCAGCGGGTTGTCCACCTTGAGCAGGTAGTCGTTGGGTGCCTTGGAGACATCGCCGCTGTCGGACAGCGCGCGGTGGCTGCTGTCCAGCGTGGAGATGAAGCTCAGGCCCTCGCCTTCGCCGTTGATGTAGTCGTATCCCCATTTCCACTGGTAGCCCGTGGCCTTGATGGTGACATCGGCGTTGGTGGTGTCCTTCTGCGCCACCAGCACCTTGGTGGCCGGCAGCGCCATGAGCACGACGATGATGAAGGGCACGATGGTCCAGACCACCTCGACCGTGGCCGATTCGTGGAAGTTCGCCGCCTTGGCACCGCGCGATTTGCGGTGCTTCCAGATCGAATAGAACATCACGGCGAACACGCCGATGAAGATCACCGTGCAGATGATCAGCATCATCCAGTGCAGGTAATGCTGCTCATGCGCGATGCGCGTGACCGCCGGATGAAGGTTGAGCTGATTGACGGCCGGGCCGCCTGGCAGATCTGTCGTCGCATGCGCAAGGGAGCCTCCCCCTGCCACATTCATCAAGCCCCAGAGAACCAGCTTGGTGGAAATGCTTTTCATAGTTTTCACTTACATCTAAGCCTCGGGTTATCCACTCGCTCCGCTGCGCCGGCGTGGGGGCCGCGCAGCCAGACCGTTCAACGCCTGCCCAAAGGGCAACTCCCGGCCTCAACTGTCCGAGCATGCATGAAAGCGCCGCAGATGTGCCTGCGCGCAATCACCAATAGCGTGCCAGCCGGCATCAACGGCAGCTCGGACGTGGGACCAGGATTCGGGCGTACAGCCATCCCCGCCTGCGCCTGCAGGCGCATGAATTCGGAGGACAGCAGCAAGGTGGACGGAAGAATGCGCGCACGCCGGCCATTCAGGGCATGTGTGCCATGGGGGCCGGGAGCGGATTGGAAAAGGGGACGCATGCGGCCCGGCATGCGGCACAGAAGAGGGGACAGCAGGGACAGAAAGACCAGTGCCCGCTCCCAGAGGAACAGGCACTGCTGCAGCCGGTGATGATCAAACTCGTGGGCGGGCCGCTCCTGGATGGGTCGGCCCGTTCTCGTTCCCGTGGCAAAACGAAACACCAAATCGTCTCCCCTTTCGGCCTGCGGACCGCTGGTCTTTTCCCGGCCCGGGAAAGCGAGCCCAGGGAAAAGCTGTTGTCTCTGTCAGCTCGGGAAAAGTGTAGACGTTTTTGTTTTCGATCAATGACCGGAAAGCGACATTGGGGCTATCGCAAACCCGTGTTGCGCGGCTGGCGCAGCATGCTGCGCATGTCCTCCAGCGATACGGCGCTGCTGGACTCCAGGCGCACGCGCGGCTGCGGCTTGTAGGCGTGGCCGTAGACGATCTCGAAGGTCAGCGCCAGCTGCCCGTCGGGGCCGGCCAGGCGCTCGCGCAGGGCATCGTGCAGGCGCTGCTGCCAGCGGCGGCCGCGCAGCGCGGCAAAGCGCTGCGGATGGAAGTTGCGGCCCAGTTCGCGCAGCTCCTGCAGCAGCCGCTCGGGCGTGGCAAAGGTCAGCGTGATGTGCTCCATGTCCATCACCGGCTCGCTGAAGCCTGCGTGCACCAGCATGTCGCCCCAGTCATGCATGTCGGTGAAGGCCTGGCCGGCGGGCGGCCAGCCCAGTTGGGCGTAGATGGCGTGCAGCTCGCGCAGCGTATCGGGCCCCAGGCAGGAGAACATCACATAGCCGTCCACGGACAGCGCCTGATGCCAGCGCGTGATCAGCGCCTGCGGGTCGGCCTGCTGGTGCAGAGCCATGTTGGCCCACAGCATGTCCACGCCGGCAGGCTCGGGTTCGCCGAAGCGCGTGGTGCCCCCGGTCCAGCGCGCGGGCTGCCACCAGCGCGCGCCCAGCTGCTCGCGGGCGGCGGCCTCATGCAGCGGCGAGGCTTCATAGACCAGGCATTCGGACTGCGCATAGCGCTGGCGCAGCAGCGCATGGGCCTGCAGGCCGCCGCGCACGGGCTGCCAGTGGCACCAGCGGTGGGGCGGCTTGACGATCCAGTCCAGCCGCTCCTGCATGCGGCGCGCCACCTCCTCATGCAGCCACGGCGAGGCCGCAGGCGCGGCCTGCTGCCAGCGCAATGCGGCGGCCGGATCGATGGTGGGGGGCAATTCGTGGGACATGGCTGGGCGGGGAATCCGGGCTCCTCGAAAGACAGGCACCCGGCCCCGGAGCAAAGGGGTGGCGGACGCGGCGCGAGTATATTGACTCCATGCCCAACCTGCCTGCGTCATGGCTTTCGCACTGGCATGCCGGCCTGCCCAGCCAGTGCGCCGTCTGCCGCCGCTGGCCGGCGCAGCGCCTGTGCCAGGACTGCCGCTTGCGCTGGGCCAGGCCGCTGCCTCGCTGCGGGCTTTGTGCCATGCCGCTGCCAGCGGGGCACGGCGCCAGCGGGGGCCAGCAGGTCTGCGGCGCCTGCCTGGTCAAGCCCCCGCCACTGACGCACTGCCTTGCTGCGCTGGACTACGCCTATCCCTGGCACACGGTGATCGGCGACTTCAAATTCCGGGGAGACACCGGCCTGGCACGCAGCCTGGCCGCCCTGCTGCTGGAGCAGCACGGGGCGCGCGAGCAGCTGGAGCAATGCGATCTGCTGCTGCCCATGCCCCTGTCTGCCCAGCGCCTGCGCGAACGCGGCTTTCACCAGGCCCTGGTGCTGGCCCGTGCGCTGTCCGGCCCATCCACCCGCGGCAAGCTGCGGCACCAGGCCGTGCAGCGCGCCCACACGGCACAGGCCCAGCATGACCTGCCGCGCGCCCTGCGCCTGCGCCAGCTGCGCGGGGTCTTTGCGGTGCCGCCAGCGCAACTGCCCCATGTGCGCGGCCGCAAGGTCCTGCTGATCGACGATGTGATGACCACGGGTGCCAGCCTGCATGCGCTGGCCACCTGCCTGCGGCGTGCAGGCGCGGCCGAGGTCAGCGCCCTGGTGCTGGCGCGCACGCCCTGATCGTGGGGGTTCGGGGCCCGGGGGCATAGGCCGCCGCGAGACAATACGGGCCATGTTCCATATCGTTCTCGTCGCGCCGGAGATCCCGCCCAATACCGGCAATGTGATCCGTCTGGCCGCCAACACCGGCTGCAGCCTGCACCTGATCGAGCCGCTGGGCTTTTCCATGGAAGACCGCCTGATGCGCCGCGCCGGCCTCGACTACCACGAGTACGCGCCCGTGCGCCGCCATGCCGACTGGCAGGCCTTCCTGCAGGACTGCCAGCCGGACCGCCAGCGCATGTTCGCCATGACCACGCACAGCAGCAGCCCTGCCCACGCCATCGGTTTCCAGCCCGGCGACTGGCTGGTGTTCGGCTCCGAAAGCAAGGGCCTGCCCGCCGAGGTGCGCGAGCAGTTCCCGCCGCAGCAGCGCCTGCGCCTGCCCATGCTGCCGCAGCAGCGCAGCCTGAACCTGTCCAATGCCGTGGCCGTGACCGTGTTCGAAGCCTGGCGCCAGCAGCAATTCGTGGGCGCTGCCCTGGCCGAGGGAGCAGCCGGCGCGGCCTGAGCGATCGGCCGGACCGGGCGGAAAGTTCCCGGCCGATTGTTTCAACAGCTGAAAAAGCGCATTGCCAATCCAAGGGTTTTTCCCGATTCCAAGCCGTCCTACATTTGAGTCATGGGCTCTACGTTACCAAGCGATTTCCGCAAAGAACGCCCTGTCCCAGAAACAAAACAAAGGACTTGAATCATGAAGAACACCCGCCGTTTTGCCGTCCTGGCCGCCCTCTCCATCTCCGCCATCGCCGCCCAGGCTGCCGGCTTCGACTATGCCGACAACAGCAGCTACCCGCCCGAAGTGAAGACCCAAAGCACGCTGACACGTGCCCAGGTCATGGCCGACCTCAAGGCCGCCCAGGCCAATGGCACCATGCCCTCCGTCGCAGAAGGCTACCTGCCCATCCAGAACACTGCCACCGCCACCGTGAGCCGCGATGAAGTGCGCCGCGAAGCCGCCGCCGCCGAGCGTTCGGGCCAGCTGAACTTCGGCGCCTGAGCCTCAGCCCCCCCGCAACCGCTGCCACCACGCAGCCAGCCCGCAGGTGCCCCCTGCGGGCTTTTTTCATCGCCGGGCCGCCCCAAGATGAAAAGCGCCCCCTTGGGGGGCAGCGGACCTTGCGTAGCAAGGGTCGCGTGGGGGTCAGTTCTGATTCAGGCCTTGGCGCCGTAGTTGCGGGCCACGGACTCGGCCACGCAGGCGGGCTTGTCGGCGCCTTCGCGCTCCACGGTCACCAGCCAGGTCATCTGCAGCCCACCGGGCTCGATAGGCTCGGCGGCCTGCAGCGTCAGGCGCGCACGCAGGCGGCTGCCCACGGGCACGGGAGAGGTGAAGCGCACGCGGTTGAGGCCGTAGTTCACGCCCATTTGCGCGCCTTCGATGTGAAAGCAGTTCTGGAAAAACTGGGGGATCAGCGACAGCGTCAGAAAGCCGTGCGCAATCGGCGCGCCGAAGGGGCCCTTGGACGCGCGCTCGGGGTCCACATGGATCCATTGCTGGTCGCCCGTGGCATCGGCGAACAGCTGCACCTGCTGCTGGGTGATGGTGATCCAGTCGCTGACGGCGACTTCCTGCCCCACGCAGGTACGCACTTCGGAATAGGAATGGAAGGTTTTCATGCCCCAAATGGTAGGGGCCGGTGCCGCGCACTCCATGTCGGGCGCGCGACAGGCTAGGGTTAGTCCAGGGTGGATGTCACCTGGACGCGCGCTGAACAAAGAACAGGCCTGTGCCCACGGCCATCAGCAGTGCGCCAAAGACCCGGTTCTGGCTGCGCACCGCACGCGCGCTGCGCATGAAGCCGCGCAGCGCGCTGGCGCTGGCCGCATAGCCGTGCATGACCATGGTGTCCACGGCCAGCATGGTGGCGGCCAGGATCAGCAACTGCAGCCACAGCGGGCGGCTGGTGGTCATGAACTGGGGCAGCACGGCCACCATGAAGATGATGCCCTTGGGATTGGTGGCGTTGGTCAGGAAGCCCGTGAGCACGCGGCGGCGCACGCTGAGCTCGGGCATGGATTCCTGGGTGGCCAGAGGTGCGGCACCCGAGCGCCATTGGCTGATGCCCAGGTAGATCAGATAGCAGGCGCCGACGATCTTCACGGCGTTGAACGCCCATTCGGAGGCCAGCAGCAGCGAGCCCACGCCCGCACCGGCGATCAGCAAGATGGTCAGCAGCCCCAGCTGCAGCCCGAAGATGGTGGCGCTGCTCTTGCGCACGCCATACGACAGGCCATGGCTCATGGACAGCACGGCGCCCGAGCCCGGGGAGACCGCAATGATCCAGCAGGCCACAAAGTAGGCGATCCAAGTGTGCCAATCCATGCCAAACACCTTAAAAATACGGAGCAGGCCGGTATCTTAAAACTGTGCAGCCGATATGACGCACTGCCGCGGCAAAGCCGGATGGGGCGATGAAGCATTCGGTGGCATTTTTCATCGCCGGGCCGCCTCAAGATGAAAACGGCCCCCTCGGGGGGCGCCCGGCCAGGGGCAGCGGACCTTGCGCAGCAAGGGGAGCGTGGGGGGCATTTTTAACCCTGTCAGGAAGCTGACCCGGCTGTGAGAGTGACACAATCAATTGCCCCAGGGTAAACACCAACTCCAAGATCCCGAGCTCCCATGGAACACAGCGCCCCCATCTGGCTGACCTACGGCTTTCTCTATCTCACCGCCGCCGTGCTGGCCGTGCCCATTGCGCGTGCCCTGGGCCTGGGCGCCATCATTGGCTACCTGGGTGCCGGCATTGCCATGGGCCCCTGGGGACTGTCGCTTGTCAGCAATGTGGATGACATTCTTCACTTTGCCGAGTTCGGCGTGGTGCTGATGCTCTTCGTGATCGGGCTGGAGCTGCAGCCCAGCCGCCTGTGGGAGCTGCGCCGGCCCATCCTGGGATGGGGGCTGGCGCAGATGCTGGCCTGCACGGGCGTGCTGTTCCTGGCGGCCTGGGCCTTCGGCTTTTCCTGGCGCGTGAGCCTGATCGCGGGCATGGGCCTGGCCCTGTCGTCCACGGCCATCTGCCTGCAGGTCATGGCCGAGCGCAACCTCATGCGCACGCCCAGCGGCCAGGCCGGCTTCTCCATCCTGCTGTTCCAGGACGTGGCCGCCATTCCCATCCTGGCGCTGATCCCCATCCTGGGCGCGGTCAAGGCCGCCAATGCCACGCACACCGACAGCCACCTGTGGCTGCAGGTGCTCAAGACCGTGGGCACCATCGCTGCCGTGGTGGTGGGCGGCCGCCTGCTGCTGCGCCCCCTGCTGCGCTGGATCGCGCGCAGCCGCACGCCCGAGATCTTCACGGCCACCTCGCTGCTGCTGGTGGTGGGCATTGCCATGCTGATGGTGCAGGTGGGCCTGTCCATGGCGCTGGGCGCCTTCCTGGCCGGCGTGCTGCTGGCCGACAGCGAGTACCGCAGCGAGCTGGAGACCAACATCGAGCCCTTCAAGGGCCTGCTGCTGGGACTGTTCTTCATGGCCGTGGGCATGAGCATCGACTTCGGCGTGCTGCTGCGCGCGCCCTGGGCCATGGCGGCCATGGTGCTGGGCTTTCTGGCGCTCAAGGGCGCCGTGCTCTACACCCTGGCCCGCGTGCTGAAGCTGCCCTGGCGCGAGCGCCCGGTGTTCGCCCTGCTGCTGGCCCAGGGCGGGGAGTTCGCCTTCGTGGTGTTCCAGACGGCGGCGCAGTACAAGGTGTTCCACCACAGCATCTCGTCCATGCTGGTGGCCGCCGTGGCCCTGTCCATGCTGATCGGCCCGCTGGTGCTGGTGCTGATGGACAAGCTGCTGCTCAAGCGCTTTGCCGACATGAAGGATTGCCAGGTCGACGGCGCGGGCCAGACTGCCAGGCCCCATGAAATATCGGAGCCGCAGGACGCGCAAATCATCATTGCGGGCTTTGGCCGCTACGGCCAGATCGTGGCACGCGTGCTGCTGACCCAGGGCGTGCCGGCCACCATCCTCGACCACAGCGTGGAGATGCTGGAAGTGGCCCACACCTTCGGCTACCGCGTGTTCTTCGGCGATGCCACGCGCATGGACCTGCTGCGCATTGCCGGCGCGGACAAGGCGCGGGTGCTGGTCATTGCCGTGGACTCTTCCGAGCAATCGCTGAAGATCGCCGCCCGCGTGCGCAAGCGCTTTCCGCATCTGGAAATCGTGGCCCGCGCGCGCGACATGGCCCACTGGTACCAGTTGCGCGACCTGGGCGTGCACCATGTCGAGCGCGAAGTCTTCGAGTCCAGCCTGGTGTCGGCGCGCACCGTGCTGGAACTTGCGGGCCACAGCCCTGCCGAGGCCCAGCGCACCACCACGCGCTTTCGGGAGCACAACCTGGAGCTGATCGAGCGCATGTACCCCCACCACAAGGACCAGGCCCAGCTCATTGCCGTGGCCAAGCAGGGCCGCCAGCAGCTGGTCGAGCAGATGGCCAAGGAGCGGCAGGAGGCCCAGGCGCAGCAGGAGAAGGACCAGGCACCGCAGGAAGCCCCGCCGCCGCCCGGCCCCTGAAAATCGGGCCTCAGGCCGCGCCCAGCGCCCGCACCATGTGGTCCACGAACTGCGCCAGCTTGGGCAGCTGGCGGCGGTCCGGCAGATACACCAGGTGCACCGGTCGCGGCAGTGGCACGCAGTCCTGCAGCACGGGCACCAGCCGGCCCGCGGCCAAGTCGGCGGCCAGCAGCACCTCAGGCTGCAGGATCAGGCCCAGGCCGCGCAGCGCCGCATGGCGCAGCCCGTCGCCGCTGTTGCAGCGCAGGCGGGCGTCTTCGGGCCACTGCACCGAACCCGAGCCGTCGCCGCGCAGAATCCATTCCGAGCGGCGCTGCCAGACCGCGTAGCTCAGGCAGTCATGGCGCGCCAGATCGTCCACGCCACGCGGATGCCCGCGCCGCCGCAGGTACGAGGGCGCCGCCGCAATCACCATGCGATAGGGCTGCAGCGGGCGCGCCACCAGGCCTTCGCCGCCCACGGGGCCGATGCGCACGGCCACGTCGATGTTCTCGCCCACCAGGTCGGCCATGCTGTCGCTCAGTTGCAGGTCCACGCGCACCAGCGGATTGGCCAGCTGGTAGTCGGCCACCAGCGGCGCGATCACATGGTTGCCCAGCGTGGTCGGCGCGCTGATGCGCAGCAGGCCCTGCGGGGCACTGCGGCTGCGCTCCACGGCAGACTCGGCCCAGCGCAACTGCTCGAAGACCTGGCGGCTGTCCTCGTAGAAGCTGCGCCCTACCTCGGTCAGGCTGTGGCGCCGCGTGGTGCGCTGCAGCAGGCGCGCGCCCAGGTGGGCTTCCAGTTGCTGCACATGCTTGCCCACCATCACGGCCGAGATATCCAGGCGCCGCGCGGCCTGGGCAAAGCTGCCGTCCTCGACCACGGCCATGAAGACCTCCATATTGCGCAACTTGTCCATGGATTGCTAACCAATGCTTAGTAGTACAAAAAGATTTCGCTACTTTATGGCATAGGCAATTTGCAAAACACTGGAGGCCTGTTCACTCCTTCCGAAAGAAAAACGCATGAAGATCCTGCTCATCGGTGCCACCGGCACCATTGGCCGCGCTGTCCACGCCCTGCTGGCCCCGCGCCATGAGATCGTCACCGTGGGCCGCAACAGCGGCGACCTGCGCGCCGACTTCACGCAGCCCGAGACGCTGCAGAAAATGTTCGAAGCCGCCGGCCAGGTGGACGCCATCGTCAGCACGGCCGGCAAGCTGCACTTCGGCCCGCTGTCCGAGATGACGGCCGAGCAGTTCAACTCCGGCCTGCAGGACAAGCTGCTGGGCCAGGTGCGGCTCGCCCTGCTGGGACAGCGCTGGCTGCGCGACGGTGGCTCCATCACGCTGACCAGCGGCGTCGCCGCCACCGAGCCCATCCGCCACGGCGCCAATGCATCGACGGTGAATGCCGCCCTCCACGGATTCGTCACCGGCGCTGCGGTCGAACTGCAGCGCGGCCTGCGCATCAATGCCGTGAGCCCCACCCTGCTGACCGAATCGGCCCAGGCCTATGGCTCGGTCTTCCCCGGCTTCGAGACCGTGCCCGCCGCGCGCGTGGCCCTGGCCTACCAGCGCAGCGTGGAAGGCGCCCAGACCGGCAGGGTCTTCGAGGTGCTCTGATCCCTGTCTTGCGGCGGGCCCTCGGCAAAGTCCTTGCGTGCCCGCCCAAAAGGGCTGCGTGCTACGCTGCGCGCCACCATGTTCAACCCCACCCAAGCCGATGTGCGGCGCTTTTTCTGCGGCGTGCGCACCAAGATGCTGAACGGCGCGCCGATGGAGGCCATAGAGACGCTGGCCAGCCTCTGGATTGCCGAGCATCCCGAGTATTTCGATGACCTCGCCGACGTGGACGCCGCCCTGCTGCGCGACTACGACGCCACGCCCGGCGTGACCAATCCTTTCCTGCACCTGTCCATGCACCTGTCCATCAGCGAGCAGTGCAGCATCGACCAGCCGCGCGGCATACGCCAGGCCGTGGAGCTGCTCAGCCGCCGCCTGGACTCGCTGCACGACGCCCACCACGCCACCATGGAATGCCTGGGGCAGATGCTCTGGGAAAGCCAGCGCTCGGGCCGCCCACCGGATGGCGAGGCCTACATTGCCGCCGTGCAGCGCCGCGCCACCAGCGACGGTGCCAAGGCCACGGGCGGCGCATAGTTCCGGCCCTTCATTGCCCTCAAGACAAAGCCCGCAATTGCGGGCTTTTGCTTTGGAGGAAAGGCGCGACCTACTGCGATTTCTGGCCGAGGCGGAAATGGGGCTGGGGCAGGGTCTGCAGCTCGCCATCGAGGCTGCCGATGTAGTTGGCCAGCGCCTTGAGTTCGCTGTTGGTGAACTGCTTGGCAATGCCGGCCATCACGCCGTTGCTGCGGCCGATGTGGGGGTTGCCTTCGGTCTTGTAGGACTTGAGGGCAGAGTACAGATAGTCCGCATACTGGCCCGCCACCTTCGGGTAGCTGGGGTCGATGGGCTTGGAAAAACCCTGGCCGTGGCAGGAGACGCAGGCCCCTTTTTGCAGCAGCGCGGCAACCTGGGTGCTGGGCTCGCGGACCTTGGCGTCGGCGGCCTTGGCCACGCCATGCTCGGCGTAGTAGGCGGCCACGTCGGCCATGTCCTGCTCGGTCAGCGGATCGGCGATGCCGCGCATGGTGGGGTGCTTGCGCTCGCCCTTCTGGTAGGCCTGCAGCGCGGCCACGATGTAGGGTGCGCCCTGTCCTGAAATCTTGGGGACCTTGTACACCTCGGGGAAGCTGGCCTGGTAGCCCTGGATGCCATGGCAGCCAATGCACATGGCGATCTTCCCCTCCCCTGCCTTTGCGTCACCTTTGCTTTGCTGGGCCTGTGCCACAGGGGTCACAGATGCGACAGTCAGCGCCAATACCGTGGTCAAAGTTTTTATCATTTTGCGCGCACAATCCTTCAAGAGTTCTGACGGATGCCTACTGCTGAGCGGGTAGCGCGAACGATTATGGCAGCCACCGTCAAGCGTCCCCATCAATACTTACGCTGATACCGCCCATGAAATTTCAAGGTTCCGAGAACTACGTCGCCACCCAGGATTTGATGCTCGCGGTGAATGCCGCAGCCACCTTGCAGCGCCCGCTGCTGGTCAAGGGAGAGCCCGGCACGGGCAAGACCATGCTGGCCGAGGAAGTGGCCGCAGCGCTGGACATGCCGCTGCTGCAGTGGCACATCAAGTCCACCACCAAGGCCCAGCAGGGGCTGTATGAATACGACGCCGTCAGCCGCCTGCGCGACTCGCAACTGTCCGACATCGACGGCGGCGAGCGCGTCAAGGACATCCACAACTACATCATCAAGGGCGTGCTGTGGCAGGCCTTCACGGCAGACCGGCCCGTGGCCCTGCTGATCGACGAGATCGACAAGGCCGATATCGAATTCCCGAACGACCTGCTGCGCGAGATCGACCGCATGGAGTTCTACTGCTACGAGACGCGCGAGATGATCCGCGCCAAGCACCGGCCGCTGGTGTTCATCACCTCCAACAACGAAAAGGAGCTGCCCGACGCCTTCCTGCGCCGCTGCTTCTTCCACTACATCAAGTTCCCCGACGCCGACACCATGCGCCAGATCGTGGCCGTGCACTTCCCCAAGCTGCAAGGCGAGCTGCTGACCGCCGCGATGAAGGTGTTCTACGACGTGCGCAACCTGCCCGGCCTCAAGAAGAAGCCCTCCACCAGCGAGCTGATCGACTGGCTCAAGCTGCTGGTGGCCGAGGACATTCCCGTGGAGTCGCTGCAGACCGCCGAGGGCAAGGTCGCCGTGCCGCCGCTGGTGGGCGCCCTGCTCAAGAACGAGCAGGATGTGAGCCTGTTCGAGAAGCTGGTCTTCATGAACCAGCGCAACCGCTGAGGCCTGCGCCCATGCCCCATCCCGAACACACCAACGACACGGGCGTGCCGGCCCTCACCGGCCAGGTGACGACCATTCCCGTGGCCGGCGCGGTGGCGCACCAGGGCTTTGTGCGACCCGTGGTCATGCGCTTCAACGGCGTGCGGCTGGAGCCCCTGGCCCTGGCCCATGAAGCCGGGCTGCGCGAGGCCGTGCAGGACGGCCAGCTGTGGCGCATCCGCGTGACCTCGGCACCCGAGCCCGGTGATGTGCGTGCCTATATCGAAGCCGCCCTGGAGCAGCGCAGCCTGGGCAAGCGCTTCGCCTTTGCCGTGCTGGACGACGACAGCGGCAAGGTGCTGGGCACCAGCAGCTACCACGACATCCTGCCCGAGGTGCGCCGCGTGGAGATCGGCTACACCTGGTACGCGCGCAGCGTGCAGCGCACCCATGTCAACACCTCGGCCAAGCTCATGCTCATGGGCCATGCGTTCGACACGCTGTCCTGCCATGTGGTGGGCTGGCGCACGGACTGCTTCAACTTCGCCAGCCAGCGCGCCATCGAGCGCCTGGGTGCCAGGAAGGACGGCGTGATCCGCGGCCACGCGCTGCGCCGCGACGGCACCATCCGCGACACCGTGATGTACAGCCTGCGCAGCGGCGAGTGGCCCGAGTCGCGCGCCCAGCTGCTGGACCAGTTGCAGCGCCATTCGGACGGCAGCACCGCCGTGGCGCGCACATGAGGGCGCGTACGCAGGGCCCTCGGGAGATGCCATGCTGATCGACTTCTTCTACACCATGCGCGCGGCCAAGCTGCCCGTCTCGGTCAAGGAGTTCCTGACCCTGCTGGAGGCACTGCAGGCCGGCGTGGTCGGCCCCAAGAGCGACGACGCCTGGAGCCTGGACGACTTCTACCACCTGGGCCGCACCGTGCTGGTCAAGGACGAGAAGCACTACGACAAGTACGACCGCGCCTTTGCCGCCTACTTCAAGGGCGTGGAGATGGTGGCCGACCTCACGCGCGAAATTCCCCAGGACTGGCTGAAGAAGCTGCTGGAGCGCGAGCTCTCGCCCGAGGAAAAGGCCGCCATCGAGGCCATGGGCTGGGACGAGCTGATGGAGACGCTCAAGAAGCGGCTCGAAGAGCAAAAGGAGCGGCACGAAGGCGGCAACAAATGGATAGGCACGGGCGGCACCAGCCCCTTCGGCCACGGCGGCTACAACCCGGCCGGCGTGCGCATCGGCGGGCCGGGCCGCAACAAGAGCGCCGTCAAGGTCTGGGAGCAGCGCGCCTACCGCGACTACGACGACACGCAGGAGCTGGGCACGCGCAACATCAAGGTCGCGCTGCGCCGGCTGCGCAAGTTCGCCCGCGAAGGCGGCGAGCTGGAGCTGGACCTGCCCGACACCATCCGCAGCACGGCCGCCAACGCGGGCTACCTGGACATCAAGATGATCCCGGAGCGCCACAACAACGTGAAGGTGCTGCTGCTCATGGACGTGGGCGGCACCATGGACGAGCACGTGCAGCGCGTGGAAGAGCTGTTCTCCGCCGTCAAGAGCGAGTTCAAGCACCTGGAGTTCTACTACTTCCACAACTGCGTCTACGACTTCATGTGGAAGAACAACCGCCGCCGCTTCGCCGAGAAGTTTCCGACCTGGGACATCATCCGCAAGTACAACAAGGACTACAAGCTGATCTTCGTGGGCGACGCCACCATGAGCCCCTACGAGATCCTGCAGCCCGGCGGCAGCGTGGAGTACATGAACGAGGAGCCCGGCGCCGAATGGCTGCAGCGCCTGACGCATGCCTTCCCGCGCTTTGCCTGGATCAACCCCGAGCCGCCTGGCGTCTGGCAGTACCGCCAGAGCATCAGCATCATCCAGCAGCTCACGGGCAACCGCATGTACCCTTTGACACTCAAAGGTCTGGAAGACGCCATGCGCCTGCTGTCAAAATAGGCCGATGCCCAAGCTCCCCCCCGCGACAGCGCCGGCCCGAGGGCCGGCGTTTTTGTTTCTGTTGAGTGCAGCCCTGATGCTCGGTGGCTGCAGCCTCCTGCCGTCCAAGAATGATGACAAGGACACGGACCCGTCGCTGATTGCAGCGACCGGCGACCCGGCCTTCTCGCTCGTCGTCGATGCGCCCAAGGAAGTGCGCGAGCTGCTGGAAAAGCACCTCGAGCTGCGCCGCTACCGCTACCAGAGCGATCTGCAGCGGCGCGAGCTCACGCGGCTGCTGGGCGCCACCGACGCCAATGTGCGCGACCTGATCGGCACGCTGGGCTACTTCAGCCCCACGGTCACGGTGGAGATCAAGGAAACGCCCGAATCCGAAGAGGCCCCGCTGCAGGTCACCGTCAAGGTGGACCCGGGCGAGCCCGCCACCATTGCGCGCAGCCAGGTGCGCTTTGCGGGCGTCAATGCCGATGATCCCGACGGCGCCTCCCAGCGCGCCACCATCGAAGAGGACTGGCCGCTGCAGCCCGGCCAGCGCTTCAGCCAGTCCAACTGGAGCCAGGCCAAGAGCCAGGGCCTGCGCACGCTGCAGTCGCGCCGCTATCCGCTGGCGCGCATCGACTCCAGCCTGGCCGACATCGACGCCGACACGCATGAGGCCGATGTCAGCGTGGCCTATGCGCCCGGCCCGGCCTACACCTTCGGCCCGCTGCGCATCGAAGGCGCCCAGCGCTACGACCCCGTGGGCACGGCCCGCATCGCACGCCTGCCCGAGGGCGAGGAATACGACCAGACCGCCCTGGTCGATGCCCAGCTGCGCCTGGCCAGCAGCGGCTACTACGACTCCGTCTTCCTCACGCTGGCCAACGTGCCCCAGCAGGGAGAAAGCGCCGCCGAGGATGAGGAGGCCCTCAAGCGCAAGGGCGCCCAGGTCACCACGCCCGTCATCGCCCAGGTGCGCGAGGCCCAGATGCAGAAATGGGTCTTCGGCGTGGGCATGAGCACCGACACCGGCCCGCGCCTGAGCGTGGACCACATCCACAACCGCCTGCCCTGGCTGGGCTGGCGTGCCGTCACGCGCATGCGTTTCGACCGCAAGAACCCGCTGATCTCCACGCAGTGGACCGCCCTGCCCGATGAAACCCTGTGGCGCTGGTTCACCACGGCCAAGGCCGAGCGCGCGCCCTCGGGCGACTTCGATGTCAACAGCCTGCAGCTGCGCGCCGGCCGCACCAAGTCCGAAGACCACATCGACCGCAACTACTACCTGCAGTACGACTACGCCAAGACCCAGGGCGAGGGCGCGCCCCCGTCCAGCTCGTCGGTCACGGCCAACTACGGCTGGACGGGCCGCTACTTCGACAGCACGCTGGCGCCCTCCTCGGGCTTCGGCTTCGCCTGGGAAGTCGGCGCGGGCACCACGCTCACGCCCCAGCGCACGCCGTTCGGCCGCGTCTCGGGCCGCTGGCTCAGCCTGATTCCCATCGGCGAGGTCGATCCCGAGACCAAGCGCCGCAGCCGCCTGGCGCTGCGCGCCTCCGGCGGCGCCCTGCTGGCCCGCAAGGATGCCGACCTGCCCGTCACCCAGCTGTTCATCACCGGCGGCGACAACACCGTGCGCGGCTACGGCTACCAGAGCATCGGTGCACGCACCGACAGCGGCAAGGTCATCGGCGGGCGCTACATGGCCGTGGGCAGCATCGAATGGCAGCGGCCCATCGTCATCAAGGGCAACACGCAGGACTGGGAGCACGCCGTCTTCCTGGACGCCGGCACCGTGGGCGATGCGCCCGACTCCATGTACATGCGCGTGGGCGTGGGCACCGGCCTGCGCTGGCGCAGCCCCGTGGGCCCCGTGCAGGCCGACATCGCCTGGGGCGCCCAGGAAAAACAGCTGCGCCTGCACCTGCGCCTGGGCTTCAACTTCTGACCATGGTGGATTCCCGTTTGAATACCCCTGCCTCCTCCGCCGCGCCAGATCAAAGCCCCCAGGCGTCCCCTCCCCAGCCGGCGCCCGCGCCCCGCCGCCGCCGCTGGCTGCGCGCCCTGCTCTGGTTCTTCCTGGTCCTGGTCCTGCTGCTGGCCGCCCTGCTGGGCTCCGCCTGGTGGTGGGCCGGCCGTGCCGATTCGCTGGCCTACACCCTGCAGCGCGTGGCCGGCTGGCTGCCCGCAGGCCAGAGCCTGCAGGCCAAGGAGGTGACCGGCACCGTGCGCCAGGGCGGGCGCATCGGCTGGCTGCAATGGCAAAGCCCCACCATGAAGGTGGAGCTGCGCGACGCCACCATTGGCTGGCAATTGCGCCCCCTGCTGTCGCGCACCGTGCGCCTGGGCGAAGTGCGCATCGCCGAGCTGAGCATTGCCAGCACCCCCGACCCAGAGGACAAGAAACCCGTCGAGCCGCTGCAGCAGCTGGTGCTGCCCGTGAAGATCGACGTGCCCTTCCATGTGGAACGCATCGTCTGGCAAGGCCCGCCCCAGGCCGAGGTGCTGGGCCTGCAAGGCCACTACGTCTACGACGGCAGCGAGCACCAGCTGGACGTGCGCGACCTGCAATGGGCCGATGGCAACTACCAGGCCAGGCTGCGCCTGCAGGCCCGTGCGCCCATGGCCATCCAGGCCCAGCTGCAGGGCGACCTGCAGGCGCCGGCCCTGGCTTCGGATGACGAGGCCTCCACGGCCAAGGCCCCCAAACCTGCACCGCTGGCCGTGCAGGCCAAGGCACAGATCGACGGCACCCTGGCCACCGCCGCTGCGCAACTGGGCATCAAGCTCCAGGTTGATGCCAAGCCCGGGACGGTGTCCGAGGAGACGCCTGCCCCTGCCGCCGTACAGAAATCCGCCAAGGCCGATGGCAAGAACGGCAAGGCCAGGGAGCGCAAGGAAGCCGCCCCCGTGTCCGAACCCATGCATGCGGACATCGAGGCCAGCATCCGGCCCTGGCAGCCCCAGCCGCTGCAGACCGCGCGCGCCCAGCTCAGCCAGATCGACATCGCCGCCTTCTGGCCCCAGGGACCGCGCACACGCATCAGCGGCGAATTGCAGGCCGGGCCGGATGGCAAGGCAGCTGATGCAGCCCAGGCACCAGCCACGACACCAGGAACAGCACCAGGCACGGAGCAGTCATCGGACCAGGCACCAGGCTCGGCCATCGCCAACACCGCCTGGCAGCTGACGACCCGCCTGAACAACGCCATGCCCGGTCCCTGGGACCGCCAGCGCCTGCCGCTGGACCAGATCGAGGCCGCGGTGCGCTATGACGGCCAGCAGTGGCTGCTGGAGCAGGCGCAGATCGCCATAGGCTCGGGCAGCATCGACGCCCAGGGCCGCTTCGAGCCCGCCACCAAGGTCTTCGAAGGCCAGGCCAAGGTCCAGCGCCTGGACCCCGCCGCGCTCTACAGCATCCTGGAAGCCGCACCGCTGCAGGGCGAGCTGCGCGCCAGCACCACGGCAGAGCAGCAGGTGGACTTCAGCGTGGACATCCAGGCCGCAGCCGCGCCCGCGGGCGGCAAGCGCCAGCCCCTGCGCATAGAGAAACTCGCCACCAAGGGCCGCTGGGCCCAGCCCGTGCTCTCGCTGGAGAACCTGCAGCTTGATGCGCTGCAGGCCTCGGTGCGCAGCCGCAGCCTGCAGTTCGACACCGAACAGCAAAAACTGCAGACCGTGCTGAAGGCCGAGCTGCCCGGCGCCGAGCTCTCGCTGGACGGCCACATCAGCCCCGCCGCAGGCCAGGGCAGCAGCCAGCTCAAGCTGTCGTCACTCACCGCCCTCACGCAGTGGCTGCGCAAGCTGCCCGGCATGAAGGACCCGCTGGCCGGCGCCTTGGTCGAAGGCCAGGCCCAGCTGGACGCCAGCTGGCGCGGCGGATGGGGCGCACTGCAAAAGCGCATGAAGGCTGCCGTGGGCGACCCGCTGCCCGCCAGCGGCCTGCAACTGCAGGCCGACCTGCAGGCCGCCAAGCTGCGCTACCTGCCCGCCAACACGCCGCCCGAGCAGGCGCTGGAGCTGCCCGAGCTGCGCCTGGCCCTCAAGGGCTCGCCCGAGCAGGCCAGCCTCACCCTCACCGGCCAGGCGAAGCGCGGCACGCAGACCGCGCAGATCGACACGGCCCTGCAGGCAGGCCTTGCCACGGCGCGCGGTGCCGCGCCCCTGGACTGGCAGGCCAGCATCGACAGGCTGCAGGCACGGCTGAATCCGGGCCAGGACCTGCCCGGCCCCTGGCAGTTGCAACTGGCGGGCAAGCAGCCCGTGCAGATCGCCCAGCGCACCACGGGCCGTACCGTCCTGTCCACCACCTTCACGGCGTCGGCCGGCAGCCTGCAGGTCACGCCGCCCACGCTGGCCCAGCGCCGCGCCAATGCCGAGGCGCCGCAGCCCGTGCTGCTGGCCTGGGACGACACCCGCGCCACCCAGGGCGGCGACGGCCGCTGGGCCCTGCGCAGCACCGGCCGCGCCCAGGCCCTGCCGCTGGCCTGGGTCGATGCCCTGTCCATGGCCGAGGAGCCCCCGCTGGCCGCCATGGGCCTGAGCGGCGACCTGAGCTTCAACGCCCGCTGGGACCTGGACACCACCGGCCCCGCGCTCAAGGCCGAACTGCTGGTCGAGCGTGCAGCCGGCGACCTGCGCCTGGCCGTGGAAGACGGCTCGGGCACCACCGTCATCCACACCACCGGCCCGCGCTCCAGCAAGCCCGGCGAAGTGCGCACGCATACCGTGCGCGGCGCCGGCATGCGCGCCCACATCAAGCAGGCACGCCTGAGCGTGCGTGCCCAGGGCGACGACGTGCAGGCCAAGCTCGACTGGGACAGCGAACGCGCCGGCACCCTGACCGCCCAGCTGGGCACGCGCCTGGCCCAGCAGGACGGCACCTGGACCTGGCCCGAGAAGGCCCCGCTGTCCGGCCAGATCGACGCCCGCATGCCCGACATCGGCATCTGGGCCCTGTTCGCCCCGCCCGGATGGCGCGTCACCGGCTCGCTGCAGGCCAAGGCCGAGATCAGCGGCGACCGCCAGAACCCGCAGTGGCAGGGCAATCTCTCGGCCGACGGCCTGAGCATCCTGTCCGCGCTGGACGGCATCGACCTGCAAAACGGCGTGCTGCGCGCCCGCCTGCAAGGCAACCGGCTGGACCTGACCGAGCTGCGAATGCAGGGCGGGCGCGGCAGCAATGCGCGCATCCTGGGCTACAGCGGCAACCTCACCACGGCACCGCGCGAAGGCGGCGAACTCACGGGCTCGGGCTTCGTGCGCTGGGACCCGCCCAATGCCGATGGCAGCAACTCCGGCCTGAGCATGGACCTGCGCGCCCAGGCCACCAGGCTGCAGGTGCTGGTGCGCGCAGACCGCCAGGTCAGCATCTCCGGCGGCCTGCAGGCCAAGCTGGAGCAAGGCCAGTTCACGCTGCGCGGCGACCTCACCACCGACCGCGCCACCATCATCCTGCCCGAGGAATCCGCCCCCTCGCTGGACTCCGACGTGGTCGTGCACTCGGCCGCCTCGCGCAAGGCCGAGCAGGAAGCGGCGCGCAAGCAGCAGCAGGCCGACCGCAAGGCCCAGGCCCGCGCGGAAACCATCAAGCTGCCCGACATCCTCGTCAAGCTCGACCTGGGCCGCGACTTCGCGCTGCAGGGCTACGGCATCACCACCCGCCTGGAAGGCGCGCTGGAAGTTCAAGGCCCCACCGTGGCGGGCGGCCCGCCGCGCATCACGGGCGAGATCCGCACCGTGCAGGGCCGCTACCGCGCCTGGGGCCAGTCGCTGGACGTGGAGACCGGCCTCATCCGCTTCAACGGCCCCTACGCCAACCCCTCGCTGGACATCCTGGCGCTGCGCCCGAACATCGCCGTGCGCGCAGGCGTGCAGGTGCAGGGCACGGCCAACGCCCCGCGCGTGCGCCTGTACTCCGACCCCGAAATGCCCGATGCCGAAAAGCTCTCCTGGGTGGTCATGGGCCGCGACCCCGCCACGGGCGGCGCCGAAAGCGCCCTGCTCCAGCAGGCCGCGCTGTCCCTGCTCAGCGGCGGGCGCAACAACAGCGGCAAGATCGCCAGCAACCTGGGCCTGGACGAGATCGGCTTCAAGGGCCCGGGCGGCGAAGGCTCCACCGGCGCCGCCCTCACCCTGGGCAAGCGCCTGTCCAGCGATCTCTACGTCACATACGAGCAAAGCCTCTCGGGGGCCATGGGCACGCTGTACATCTTCTACGACCTCTCGCGCCGCCTCACCCTGCGCGGCCAGACCGGGGAAACCAGCGCGCTGGACCTGATCTACACCGTGCGCAAGGACTGACGCCCCAGCGCCCCGCATGCCGCCCTCCCGGCGGTGCGCGGGGCGGGTCCGGCGTGGGTTTACAATCGCCGTTTGCTCCTCTCCGTAGTTCAATGGATAGAACGGGCGCCTCCTAAGCGCCAGATACAGGTTCGATTCCTGTCGGAGGGACCATTGAATTGCTTCTGTATCAATGGCTTGCGAATTGCACTTGGCCCCCGGGGACCTGCCTGGGCACAGGTGGCGTAGAAACAAGAAAAGCCCCTCGGCATCAGAAAGGTGCCGAGGGGCTTTTTGCGTTCGGTCCAGGGTCAGTGCGAGCCGGCCAGCCAGCATGCATGCTGGCTCTGTCCAGAGGCGCGAACTGGGTAGCCGGGTTTCGATGAAAAGATATCGATTACTTCACATTTGATATCCGCTTGCGCTCATACAGCAAGCACTAGGATCTGATTTACCCAGGGAATCAGGTAGCGACAGCCCAGTTGTCCAACTGCAGGCCGGGCACCTTGGCGAATTCGCGGGTGTTGTTGGTGACCAGCAGGGCCCGCTGACTGAGGGCGTGGGCAGCGATCATGGTGTCAAGCGCGCCTATGGGACTGCCTCGACGCTCCAGATCGGCACGCAGGTCGCCATAGGCCCACACGGCCGCCTCGTCAAACGGGAGGATGGTGAGCGGGGCAAGAAACATCTCCAGGGCCTGGCGGTTACGGACCGAGCCGCTTTTGGCCACGCCAAAGGCCAGTTCGGCAGCCACCACGCTGCACAATCCCACCTCGCCCATGCGGTACTGCTGAAAGCGCGCCAGCACCTCCGGGGGCTTGGCATTGATGATGTAGATGCAGATGTTGGTGTCGAGCAGGATCATGGGCTGATCTCGTCCCGCTGCTGGGCATCAGGCTGCTCGCGCTCGAGCACAAAGCCCGGTTCAAACTCAGCCAGCCCGGCTTGCAGTGTTTGCCAAGGGTCGTCTGCGGGCAGCAGCAACACGCCGTTGCCGAAGTGCTTCACCACGACTTCAGTGCCCGTGAAACGGTATTCCTTGGGCAGCCGCACGGCTTGACTGCGGCCGGATTGGAAAAGGCGTGCGGTGTCCATGGCGGGCTCCTTGACTGGTAGTCACTAATGGTAGCTACCGCTTTTCACTCTGTCCAGCACGGCTTGTGCGCGCTGCAATTTTGCTATTCATTCAGTAGCTATTGACGCTTTTCAGATATGTGCCGCGCAGGCCGGGAGCGTTGAAGGCCTCCAGCCTCACCCCCGCCCGGCCAGCTCCGCCACCCCTCGCACCAGCGCACGCCCAGCGTCCGTCGCCCTGCCGTAATGCGCCAGCAGTGCCTGCACATCGGCGTCGGGCGCATGGGAGCGCAGGGACAGCAGCACGTAGCCGATATCGACACCGGCAAGGTGCAGTTGCTGCAGCGCAGTGGCGTCGGGGACGAGGGCGCCGGACTCGAATTGCTGCAGAACCTGTTTGGCTTGGCCGGCCTTGCGGGCGAGTTCGGCTTCGCTGAGGTTCAGGCGCTGGCGTTCCTGCTGCAGGCGGGCCGCGAGGGTGAGTTCGGAGCGCTCGTGCTGGATGGCGTTCGGGTCAAACAAACGTTGACCTGTTAGCAGGTAGGCAACGTCAACCCCTTGCTCCGCCACAGCCATGAGGTAACCCACATCAGGCTTTCTGACGCCCTTCTCATAGTTGAGTTGGGACATCTTTGACACTCCCGCGATAGCGCCAAACGCCTCTTGGCTAAGGCCCAGCCTATTTCTTTCCTCCGTCAGGCGCGCAGAGAAGTCAAACATTTTTTATATAAACTATTGACGATCAAATTTTCGTTTGATAGTCTATGGAGCGTTGTCACTACAAGCGCCAAATACTACCTGACCCCTCAGGCGGCTCCTTTGCTGCGCCCTGTACGTTGCTCGAAGGAGGTCCATGAAGCACGCTGCCGCAAAACCATCGCGCAAGAAGCTCGCCAAAGCGGACCGCGCGCTGTTCCTGCAGGCCGCTGAAGCACTCAAGCAGGCCGCGATGACCGATGAGACGCACCGGCACAGCGGGGAATCCGACCGCCTGCTGCGCATTGCCAGCGATGTGGCACGCCACGCGGCCAAGCCGGGCTCGACGTGCGATCTGCAGAACACGGCGTTTGATGTGGCCGCCTGCATCAATTCGGCGCGTCTGGTGCCCGGCGATGCGGAGTCCGGCCCACGCACTCGCCTGCTGGCAGAAGCGGCCCAGGCGCTGGCGCAGATATCAGAGACGCCGGTGGACGGGATCGTGTTTCCACGCACCACGCTGCACGAATTGCAAGCCAGGCTGGACACCGGCGCAACGCCATCTCAGTGGCGCGAACTGGCCCGCGAGGCCAACTACGAGGTCCAGCAGTTGGCGCAGGTGCTGATGCAAATGGGCGACCACCAGAACACGGAGAGCCATATCGTGGCGCACGGCATGGCGGCACGCATCTCGCAGTTGTCGGAGATCGTTTACGTGGCGGCCGCCCTGCATGGCGAGCACCGCGATGAATGGGGTTCGCAGACCCTTCGTGACGTGCGCGATGTCTTTGAAGGCGGCATGGGCCGCCTGGGATGAACGGGGCGCGGCTCAGCTTTGGACGACGACGTTCTCCAGCCTCAGCACGGCTTCGCGCACCTCGCCCAGGCGCGTGTCCTGCGCCTGCGAGGCCTGGATGATGGTGTCCATGATGTCGCTGGCGTTCACGGCAGCCGCGCGCATCTGCTTCATCATGTCGCCCGATTCATTCACACGCTCGAAGCCCAGTTGCACGCTGGCCGCAGACGCGCCGATGACGGATTTGACCTCCCTGGCGGCCTCGGCGCAGCGCTGGGCCAGGCTGCGCACTTCGCCGGCCACGACACCGAACCCGCGCCCCTGCTCGCCCGCACGCGCGGCTTCGACGGCGGCGTTGAGCGCCAGCAGATTGGTCTGGAAGGCAATGCCATCGATCAGGCCCACCATCTCGCCAATGCGACGGGAGTTGCTGGAGATGCTGGACATGGCGTCGACCGCGCTGTCCAGGGCCACGTCGCCGCGCTGGGCAATGCGCGTCACGTCCCGCGCCTGTGCATGCGCGTCATGCGCCTGGGCAGCGCTGTCGCGCACCAATTGCTGCAGTTGCTCGAAAGCCGATTGCACCAGGCGCGTGGCCTCGTAGCGCTGCGTGATGTCGGTGGCGTACTTCACAACCTTGAAGGGCTGGCCGGACTGGTTGAGCACGGGGCTGTAGTTGGCCTCGATCCAGACATCGTTGCCCAGGCGCCCTATGCGCCGGAACTGGCCCCGGTAGTGCTTGCCCTGCGACAGGTGCGCCCAGAAGGCCGCGTACTCGGCCGAACTGCGCTCCTGCGGGGCCACGAACATGCTGTGGTGCCGGCCGACCAGCTCGTCTTCGGACGCATAGCCCATGGCCTCCAGAAAATTGCGGTTGCAGCGCAGGATTCTGCCGTCCAGGCCGAACTCGATCACGGCCTGGGCCCTGCCTACCGCTGCCAGCTGGCTGCTGGCTTCGGCGTCGCGCAGCACTTCGGCCGAGATATCCATGGCGTACTTGACGACCCGCAGCACCTGTCCACGGCTGTCGAGCACGGGGCTGTAGTTGGCCTGCAGCCAGACCTCCCGCCCCTGGCGGTCGATGCGCCGGCACCGGCCCACAAAGGCTTGCCCGCGCGCAAGCCGTGCCCAGAAGTCCCGATAGTCCCGAGCCTGCGCATCCGCCGGGTCCAGGAAGATGCGGTGGTGCTGCCCGCGCAGCTCGTCCAGCTCATAGCCCATGAGGTCCAGAAACTGCGCGTTGGCGAAGAGGATGTGGCCCTGGGGATCGAGCTCTATGACGGCCTGGGTGCTGTACAAGGCCTTCAGTTGGGAGCTTGGGGAATCGGAACGCAGGCCGAGCCTGGACAGGATGGAGCGGATGCCGCGCATGGGAGCCCTTGTTATTCAGCGCTGAATGGGTGATTTGCGCCCGACAATGGGCTGGTGTGGCAACGATTGTATCTGTTTGCTATTTTCTGCGTCCTTCGCATTGACGTGCACTTCCTGTCAGAAGACGCCTACAGAAATAAAAAAACTCCTCTTCAATTCACAATTGTTTGCATTTTCTCAAGGCATCCAATTCCCTTTTCTGACCCAAGTCTTTCAAGCAGCAAGAAACATATGTAACTAATTGATATAGAGTTCGCAGCATTCCGTCGCCTGGCGGCGTCCTCTGTCTTGTGTGCTTGAAAAATGTCTTGTGGCGTTCGGGTGATCGATTTGACTTCCAGCCTGGGCGGCCGCGCCCTGGCCAAGCTGGGCGTGGCCTACGCCCCCGGCAAGCCGCGGGTTGCCGTGAGGCTGGCGGACTCGGAAAGCGCCCCTGTCATCGACTGGGGCGGACCGCCGGGGCGGGATGAGCCGCTGTGCGAGCCCTCGGCGCCGAGCGCCCTGGTGCTGCTGATCGGCCCCGGCGCCGTGCATCAGGCCAGGGAGTTGTTTCAAAGAGCATTGAATGAGGCCGTGCGTTGCGTACGCATTTTTCTGATGCCAAGCGCCATCATGGAAGAAATAGCGCTCAAGCAAATGCGGATGTCGCACCATGAATCCATTCAGCTTTACCGATTACCGGACAGCAGTTCAGAAACACTTTGGTTTGTTTTGATCGAAGAGCTGCAGAAGCTCTCAGCCCGATTTTCATCCGGTGGCAACACCGATTTCAGAAAAAGAGAAGTTTCAATGTCAAGCAATCTATCCCAATCCATGCAATCCATTATTTCCATCGAAGGCGCCATGGCGGCGGCCCTGGTGGACCATCAAAGCGGGATGTGCCTGGCCCAGGCGGGCAGCGGCGTGGATCTGGAGCTTGCTGCGGCAGGCAATACCCAGGTGGTGCGGGCCAAGCTCAAGACCATGGAGTCGCTGGGACTGCGCAAGGGCATCGAAGATATTCTGATCACCCTGGGCGACCAATACCATTTGATCCGCCTCATCCCCAACAGCCCCGGGCTGTTTCTCTACCTGGTGCTGGACAAGGCCCGTGGCAACCTCGCCTTGGCCCGCTACAAGCTGACGGATATCGAGCGGTCGCTGAAGGTGTGATCCTGGGACTGCGGGGCTTGGGCCGAGGCATGGCCGGCCCGGCCATCCGGCTGCCCACTCGGCTACCATCAGTGCCCCAATCACTGATGCAGTCTCCCGAAAGGCCTCCATGCTGCTGTACGCCGATTCGCAATTCGCCTCTCCCTATGCCATGTCCGTATTCGTTGCGCTGAAGGTCAAGGGGATTGACTTCGAGTTGCGCACGCTGGACCTTTCGGCGGGACAGAACACCGGGGCGGACTATGTGGCGGCATCGCTCACGGCACGGGTGCCCACGCTGGTGGACGGCGATTTCAGCCTGTCGGAGTCTTCGGCGATTTGCGAGTACCTGCAGGACCGCTTTGGCGGCGCTCCGCTCTACCCCCAGGATGCGCAGGCGCGCGCCCGCGTGCGCCAGGTCCAGGCCTGGCTGCGCAGCGATCTGATGGCCTTGCGCTCGGAGCGCAGCACCGAAGTGGTGTTCTACCGCCCCACGCCCACGCCGCTGTCGGATGCGGGCCAGGCTGCGGCGCGCAAGCTGTTTTCGGTGGCGGGAGCCTTCATCCGCTCGGAGGACGACCACATCGCCGGCCCATGGTCGATTGCCGATGTGGATCTGGCGCTGATGCTCAACCGCCTGGTGCTCAACGGCGATGCCGTGCCTGCGCCGCTGGCCGCCTATGCGCGCCGGCAGTGGCAGCACCCCGCCGTCCAGCAGTGGCTGGCCCTGCCC
>NZ_JFYT01000076.1:0-34041 GCF_000632165.1 Delftia sp. RIT313
GCCCCACCCACCCATATGCCGCCGCTGTCCGCCCTGCGTGCCTTCGAGGCCACGGTGCGCCACGGCAGCGTTTCCAAGGCCGCGCGCGAGCTGCACCTGACCGATGGCGCCGTGAGCCGCGCCGTGCGCGACATGGAAGATGCGCTGGGCTTTGCGCTGTTCCAGCGCAGCAACCGCAGCATCATTGCCACCCCCACGGCGCGTGTGCTGGCCGAGGAGGTGGCCCTGGCGCTGGAGCGCCTGCGCGGCGCGCTGGGCCGAGCGCGGCAGGCCGCCGGGCCGGACCGGCCGCTGGTGCTGTCCTGCGAGCCCACCTTTCTGATGCGCTGGCTGATTCCCCGCCTGAGCGGTTTGCAGGAAGCGATCGGCACGCAGCGCGAGCTGCGCCTGGTGTCGGCCGGCGGCTCGGTGCCCTTTGCGCGTGAAGGCATCGATCTGGCCATACGCCGCGCGGATTTCGACTTGGGCGCCGATGTGGTTGCCGAGCCCTTTTTGCAGGAGCACGTGGGTCCCGTCTGCAGGCCTGCACTTGCGAAGACGCTGGCACGCTCCGGGCCGCTGGGCGGCGTGCTGCTGCACACGGCATCGCGCCCGGACGCATGGCGGCATTGGAGCGAGCTGACCGGCGTGCCGCTGCAGCCCGGGCGCGAGGCCCGCTTCGAGCATTTCTACCTGAGCCTGCAGGCCGCCGTTGCCGGGGCGGGCATTGCCATCGGGCCGCTGGCGCTGGTGGCCGACGATCTGGCCAGCGGCACCCTGTGCGCGCCGCGCGGCTTTGTGGCCGACGGCTCGCACTACGTGCTCATGTCACCCAGGCCGGTGCATGACGAGGCCCGCTTCGCCCTGGTGCTGGAGTGGCTGCGCACGCAGACATTGCCGCTGGCGCGGGCCGACGCATGACTTGCGCCTGCCCGGCTTCACTGGTCGTGCTCGGACAGCTCCCGCCAGTGCGTGCGGGTGAAGGCGTAGACGGTTTCCAGCGCCGGTGACAGGCTGCGCGCGCCCATGCGCGCCATGCCGTAGCGGCCGCAGCGCCGGGGATCGGCGGGCAGGGGCACTTCGGCCATGGTGCCGCTGGCGCGCTCCTGGCGCGTGATGGACAGCACGCCGAACAGCAAGGTGTCCGTGGCCAGGGTCACGCTGCGCAGCAGTTCCAGGTTGTTGCAGTGCAGGGTGAACAGCTTGTCGGGCTCGGCGCCCTCGCCCCACAGCTCGGCCAGCTGCCGCGCCATGGCCGTGCTCAGCGTGGTGGTGGCCAGGGGGTAGCGGCGGATCTCGTCCATGCCGGGGTTTTGCAGCACGGGGTGGCCCGCGCGGCAGACCAGGCCGGCGGGCAGCTCGCCCAGCAGCTCCATGTCCACGTCATCGGCGGCGCGCAGCACATAGGCGTCGCCGACGATGGCGTCTATCGACTCATTGCGCAGCAGCTCCAGCAGGGCGCTGGTGGCGCCCATCTCGGTGCGCACCTTGATGCGCGGATGCGCCTGCGCCATGTGGATCAGAAAGGGCTTGAGCAGCAGTGCGGCCGGGGCCGGCGCCACGCCTATGGCCAGTGCGCCCTCCTGGCCGCCGCGCAGCAGCTCCAGGTCGCGCCGCAGCTGGGTTTCCTCCAGCCGCATGCGGCGTGCGCGCTCGGCCACCAGTTCGCCGAAGACCGTCAGCCGGGCACGCCGCGCGCCCCGGTCGAACAGCTGCGCCCGGAGCTCGTCTTCCAGCGCGCGGATGCTGCGGCTCAGCGCCGGCTGGGTCAGGTGCACGGCGCGCGCCGCGTCTGAAAAAGTGCCGTGCTCGACGATGGCCAGCAAGTGCCGCAGCTTCTGGGTATCCATGCGGAGTCCTCATGGTTTGTTGGCAAATTTCTCATTTGAATTATAGGTAGGCACTTCCTAAGATCGCATCCATGGACATTGAAACGTCCTATAGAGCGGCCACAACCGCCAACTCTTTCATCGGAGCAAAAGGAGACAAACCATGCTCAAGCTGTTCATCGGCATAGGCATCCCGTACATCGCGGTGATCGGCCTGCTTCCCTGGGTCGCGTCCGTCGATCGCCATCTGCTCGGCGTGCCCTTCATCTACCTGTGGATCTTCATGTGGTTCGTGCTGACGTCGCTGTGCATGCTCGTGTGCTGGCTGATGTTCGACCGCCACGAAGCCGACGACGTGCAGTCGGTCTGAAGGGAGCACCGCCATGACCACCGCAGTCTTTCTGGGCTTCATCGCACTGTCCCTGTACCTGGCCATCCGCTCGCGCACGGGCAAGGGTGCGCAAAGCGTGCATGACTTCTTCGTCGCCTCGCGCCAGTTCGGCGCCTACCTGGTGTTCTTCCTCGCCGCCGGCGAGATCTACAGCATCGGCACCATGGTCGGCTTTCCGGGCGGCATCTACGCCAAGGGGCCGACCTATGGCGTCTGGTTCCTGGGCTACATCCTGCTGGCCTATCCGCTGGGCTACTTCCTCGGCCCCATGATCTGGAAAGCCGGCCTGCGCCACAACGCCATCACGCTGCCGGACCTGTTCAAGGGCCACTTCGGCAGCCGCGCGCTGGAGCTGATCGTTGCCGGCTCGGCCATCCTGTTCCTGCTGCCCTGGGGCCAGCTGCAGTTCACGGGGCTGGTGGCGGCGCTCAAGGGACTGGGCTGGAACTTCCAGCCGCTGCACCTGCTGCTGATCTCGGCGGGCCTGGCCTTCACCTACATCGCCATCTCGGGCGTGCGTGCCTCGGCCTACATCGCCATCCTCAAGGACATCCTCATGGTGGTGGCCATCATCGCCACGGGCGTGGCCGTGGGCTGGCATGCCGGGGTGGGCGATGTGTTCGCCGCCGCCAGCGCCAAGGTCAGCAACCACATGACCGATACGCAGCTGCGCTTTTCCATGAGCACCATGCTGTTCCAGGCGCTGGGCTTTTACATGATGCCGTTCGCCGTGCAGAACTTCTTCACGGCCAAGAGTTCGCACACCATCCGCCGCACGCAGATCGCCATGCCGCTGTACATGCTGATGTACCCGTTCCTGGTGCTGGCCTCGTACTACGCCATCAGCCAGAACCTGGAACTGGCATCGCCCAACGAGGCTTTCTTCGCCGCTGCCGTTCGCCTGCTGCCCGACTGGCTGCTGGGCCTGGTCGCCGCAGGCGCCGCGCTGTCGGGCCTGCTGGTGCTGGCGGGCATCTGCCTGGCCATCGGCCCCATCGTGGCGCGCAACCTGCTGCCCGGCCTGCCCGAGGCCAAGCAAAAGCAGGGCGCCAAGGTGGTGATCGTCATCTACCTGCTGCTTTCCATCGTGATGACGCTGCTCACCCCCAACCTGATGCTGACCCTGATCAACACCACCTACTACGGCGTGACGCAGTTCTTCCCGGGAATGATGGCCATCCTGTTTGGCTGGCGCATCCGGCCCCTGGCCATTGCCCTGGGCATCGTCTGCGGGCAGGCGCTGGCCATCGTGCTGTACCTGCAGCAACCGGACTTCGGCGGCATCAACCTGGGCTTCATCAGCCTGGCGCTGAACCTGCTGGTCACGGCCATCGTCCACTGCCTGCCACGTGCGGCACACGTCAAGACCGCCTGAGGGAAACATCCCCATGAACCACGAAACCAGCGAGTGCGTGCGCATCTTCGCGGCGCGCACCATCCTCACCATGAACCCGGCCCAGCCACAGGCCACCCATGTGGCCGTGCGGGGCAGCACGGTGCTGGCGGTGGGCGGGGAGGCCGACATGGCCGCCTGGCCCGATGCCGAGCGCATCGACCACCTGCGCGGCAAGGTGCTCATGCCCGGCCTGATCGAGGCCCACAGCCACCTGATGGAAGGCGCCATGTGGGATGCGGTCTACCTGGGCTACTTTGACCGCCGCGATCCCGACGGGCGGCTGTGGCCCGGCCTGCGCACGCTGGACGCCGTGCTGGCCCGCCTGGCCGAGGCCGAGCGTGCCCTGCCCGACGCGCAGGCCACGCTGCTGGCCTGGGGGTTCGATCCCATCCTCTTTGGCAGCAGCCGGCTGTCGGTGCGCGAGCTGGACCGTGTCTCCGCCACGCGGCCCATCGTCATCCTGCACGCCAGCGTGCACCTGATGAATGTGAACTCGGCCATGCTGGCGTTGGCCGGCATCGACGAGGACACCGATATCGACGGCATCCACAAGGACGCCGAGGGCCAGCCCACGGGCGAACTCCAGGAATTCGCCGCCATGTACCCCGTGCAGAAGGTGATCGGCAGCGCGCTGTCGCTGGCCGCTGCCGAGCAGCGCGAGGCGATCTGGAAGTTCGGCCGCGTGGCCCAGCTCGCGGGCGTGACCACGGCCACCGACCTGGTCAGCGATCTCTCGCCCCAGGGCCTGGCCGCGCTGCGCGAGGTGACGGGCGACGCGGCCTATCCGCTGCGTATCGTCCCGGCCTTTGCGCCGCAGCGCAACCCGGAAGGTGGCGCCGCGCGCGTGCACACCGCTGCCGCATCGTCGGCCAGCGACAAGCTGCAGTTCGGCCCCGTCAAGTTCATCGTGGACGGCTCCATCCAGGGCTTCACCGCGCGCCTGCGCGCTCCCGGCTACGCGGGCGGGCAGCCCAACGGCCTGTGGCTGATTCCGCCGTCGCAGCTGCCCGCGCTGTTCGAGCCCTTCCACCTGGCCGGGCTGCAACTGCATATCCACACCAACGGAGACGAGGCCACCGAGGTGGTGCTGGATGTGATCGAGGACCTGCTGGCCAGGCACCCGCGCGCCGACCATCGCCACACCCTGCAGCACTGCCAGTTGGCCAGCAGCGCCCAGCTGCAGCGCGCCGCGCGCCTGGGAATGTGCGTCAACTTCTTCTCCAACCACCTCTATTACTGGGGCGATGCGCACGCCGGGCAGACCGTGGGCATCGAGTGGGCGTCGCGCATGAATGCGGCGGGCACGGCACGGCGCCTGGGCATGGACTTTTCCATGCACTCCGATGCGCCCATCACCCCCATCAACCCCTTGTTCACCGCCTGGTGCGCCGTGCAGCGAGAAACCGCGTCAGGCCGCGTGCTGGGCGAGGCCGAGCGACTGTCGGTGGACGATGCCCTGCACGCCATCACCATGGGCGCGGCCCGTACCCTGAAACTGGAGCAGCGCGTGGGCAGCATCGAGCCCGGCAAGCTGGCGGACTTCGCCGTGCTGGAGGACGATCCCCGCGCGGTGGCGCCCGCCGCCCTCAAGGACGTGAAGGTCTGGGGCACCGTGCTGGGCGGGCGCATCTTCCCTGCGCCCGGGTCCCAGCCATGAGCACGCCGGCCGCCGCGGCGCAGCGGGCGCCCATTCCCATGGTCGTCGTGGGCGGCTACCTGGGCGCGGGCAAGACCACCTTGCTCAACCGGCTGCTGGAGCGCGCCGATGGCCTGCGCGTGGCCGTGCTGGTCAACGACTTCGGCGAGATCAACATCGACGCCGCCCTGATCCGCACACGCAGCAGCGACGTGCTGCAGCTGGAAAACGGCTGCATCTGCTGCTCCATCGGCGGGCGGCTGGCCGAGGCCCTGGCCGCCGTGGGCGCGCGGCCCGACCGCCCGGACCTGCTGGTCATCGAGGCCAGCGGCGTCTCCGACCCCGTGCGCATCGCCCAGGTCGGCATGCTCGACCCCGCGCTGCAGCTCAACGCCATCCTGGTGGCGGTGGATGTCCAGGATGTCGATGAGCAACTGTGCGACCCGCTGGTCGGCGACATGGTCCGCCGCCAGATCGTCGGCGCGACGGCGCTGGTGCTGACCAAGGCGGATCTGGTGGAACCATCGAAGTTCGATCGTGCAAAAAGCCGCCTCGCCGCTCTCGCCCCCCACACCCAGGTGCTGACCGCGCTGCATGGCGACATTCCCATGGCCTTGTTCCTCGATGCAGTTCCCCGGCCGCGCCGTTCGCAGGGTTTGCTGGGAGCGGGCGGCGTCTGGCAGGGCGCCGTCAATGGCATGGCCGGCATAGGCAGCTTCTCGTACACCACGCACCGACGCTTCGACAAACAGCGGCTCAGGCAAGCGCTGCGCACCCTGCCCGTGCCCCTGCTGCGGGCCAAGGGCATCGTGCGCATGGCGGACCACTGCAGCGGCCAGGAAATCCATTGGGTGGGCGGCCGACTGCGCGTCACAAAGCTGCCTGTGGCGCAGATCCGCGAATCCGCCCTGGTTTTCATTGGCTGTTTTGGCGACGAAGCGCGGCAACTTCTGTGCAAGCACTTGGACAGTGCGCTGGTAGAGGCTGATTAGGGGGCCTCATCTAAGGGCACCCAGCGGACGCGCAGTGTGCATGGCGGGGCACGTCAGGTTGGGGGCAAGGCTGGATAAGCCCGTGTGGAAAAGAAGGGCTTTTTGAGAACCTCAAAGATAGCTTGCTACAAGAAAAATAGCTGCCGAGTCAATTAACCATTGACTTTGGACTCCCAGTTCGACTGGCGCATCTAGGTGCAACAAGTGAGCTTGCCTATCAGACGGCTCCTGTTTTTCTATGTCTGCCTGGTTTTATGTTGTGTATAAATGTAGAATTTTTGAAAAATTCAATTGACCGCAGATTGTGATTGAGTCATCCAAGGCACACTGCAAGGCGAAAGCATGAGTGCTGACTTGGCGTTAAAAATGATGTCGGACCTGTTCTGGACGGGTCTGATCGTATGTCTTCCGATACTGGGCCTGACCATGCTGACCGGATTGCTCATCAGCGTGGTGCAGGTGGTCACGCAAATCCAGGAAATGTCGCTGACTTTCGTTCCGAAGCTGTTCGTGGCTGCCGTCGTGCTGATCGTTTGCGGCCCCTGGATGCTGAAGAAACTGGGACAGTTCGCAACCCAGCTCTGGACGCGCATTCCGGCGATGTTCTGAATCCCCACGATATGGATTCCCTGCCGCATCACTGGCTGCCGGCGATCGCTGGCACCTGGCTTCACGACGCGTGGTTAAAAGCTTTTCTTCCCTCGTTGCGGTTGGCTGTCGTGCTGGCAATGACGCCCGTGCTGTATGCCATGCCCATTCCCGGGCGCGTGCGTGCGCTGCTGGTGATCGGCCTGTCTTGGACGATGGGGCAATTGCTGTCGTTGCCACCGGCAGCGGCCGCACTGAGCATGGGTGGATTGCTCCAGGCGGCATGCGTGGAGGTGGCGCTGGGCATTGTGCTGGCGTTGGGCGTACTGCTGGCATTCGCAGCCTTTTCCCTGGCGGGCAATCTTCTCGATGTGCAGATCGGGTTTGGCATTGCGCAAGTGTTCGATCCCGTGGGTAACAAGGCCGCGCCGCTGCTGGTGTCGGCATTCAACTATGTGGCCGTGGTCGGTTTCGTGCTGATCGATGGCCATCACAGCCTGCTGCGGGCTCTCGCCTACAGCTTCGAGCTGTTTCCGGCCGGTGCGAACTGGCCATTGGTTCTCGCCTCGGGCCCCGTTTTCAAGCAGGCCAGCGGGATGTTCATTCTTGGATTTGCGCTGGCCGCCCCTGTGGTGTTCTGTATTTTGCTTGTGGAGTTCGCCTTGGGCCTGGTCGCCAGAAATCTTCCGCAGATCAATATGTTGGTACTGGGCATTCCGGCCAAGATCGTTGTCGGGTTTGCCGTGATGTCGCTGTGGTTTGCAGGAATGGGCGGCGCCATGAACCGGGTCTACATGGGAATTTTCGACATGTGGGCGGCCGTCTTTCTCACTGCGTCCCATGGGGCGGGAGCGCGCTGATGGCCGAGCAGGATCTGGACCGCAATGAGACGGCCACCCCTTACAAGCTGCAAAAGGCTAGGGAAAAGGGCCAGGTTTCCAAGAGTTCCGACGTGGTGTCGGCTCTCGTGTTCACGGTTGCCGTTGCCTACCTCTCGTGGCAAGGATGGGATATGGCGCTTCGCCAGTTCCGACTTGACCAGTTGCTGGTCATTCAAAGCTCTGCGGCCGGCCCCGGCGCTGAAATGCTGTGGCCCCTGATTGCCGGCATGCTCAAGGAAGCATTGGCCTGGCTGGCGCCGTTCGCGTGCACCGTGATGATTGCCGCGGTGGTCGGCAATGCGATGCAGACGGGGCCGGTTCTCTCGGTGGAGCCCGTGGTTGCCGATTTCAACCGCCTCAATCCTGCCAATGGCATCCAGCGCGTGCTGTCCATGCGAGCCCTGTTTGACGCAGCCCGCGCCTGCGTCAAGCTGGGTTTGCTGATCGCAGTCGCCTATTTCTCTCTCAAGGACCTGGCGTCCCAGTTCTACAGCCTTTCCGGCCTGTCACCCCAGGGCTATCTCAAGACGCTGATTGCCGACCTGGGCAGCCTGGGTTTCAAGATGGCATTGCTGATGGCCATCATCGCTGCCGTTGACTGGGTATTCACGCGCCGCGAATTCGCCAAGAAGATGCGCATGAGCAAGCGTGAAGTCAAGGATGAGCACAAGCAGCGCGAGGGCGACCCGCGGGTGAGGGCGCGACTGCGCGACCTGCAGCGTGAGGCGCGCAAACGAAGCAAGGCCCTGCACCAGACCCGCAATGCCGATGTGGTGCTCACCAATCCCACACACGTTGCCGTTGCGCTGCGCTATGTCCATGGGGAAATGGACTCGCCTCAAGTGGTTGCCAAGGGCGCAGGCCATCTGGCGGCTGCCATGCGGCAGATCGCAGCCAGGCACCGCATTCCTGTCGTGCGCAGTCCTGCGCTGGCCCGCCGCCTGTTCAGTGAACTCGATGTGGAGCACCACGTGCCGCCGCACCTTTTTGCCGATGTGGCCCGCATCATCGTGTGGATCTTCGCCATGCGCGAGCGCTCGGCCGCGGGGGCTGCGCCATGAAATCCCTGCAACGCTTTTTCGGCAGGCACAGCGATGTGGCCATGGTCCTGCTGGTCCTCGGTGTGCTGGTGGTGCTGTTTGCGCCCATCCCCAGCGGACTGCTGGATTTCCTGATCCTGACCAACTTCAGCTTCGCCTTCCTGATCCTTCTGCTGACCTTCTACATGGCCAGGCCGGTGGAGTTTTCCACCTTTCCGTCCCTGCTGCTGATCGCCACCTTGTTCCGGCTATCGCTCAATGTGGCGGCCACGCGGCTGATCCTGTCGGATGGAGACGCCGGACGCGTCATCGGCGCCATTGGCGCCTATGTGGTGGGGGGCAACTATGTGATCGGCCTCATCGTCTTCCTCATCCTCATCGTGGTGCAGTACGTCGTGGTCACGAACGGTGCGCAGCGCATCTCGGAAGTGGCGGCGCGATTCACGCTGGACAGCATGCCGGGGCAGCAGATGAGCATCGATGCCGACCTGAACATGGGCTTCATCGACCAGGCCGAGGCACAGCGGCGCCGCAAGAACATCGAGAAGGAAGCCGGCTTCTATGGCGCCATGGATGGCGCGAGCAAATTCGTCAAGGGCGATGCCATCGCGGGCATCATCATCTTGCTGATCAACATCATCGGCGGCCTGGTCATCGGGGTGATGCAGCACAAGCTGCCATGGGCACAGGCCCTCAAGACTTATTCATTGCTGACCATCGGTGATGGCATCGTCACCCAGGTCCCGGCGCTGATCATTGCCGTGGGCACCGGCATCATCGTGACGCGCTCGGCCTCGGACGGCAACCTGAGCCAGGAGGTGCTGCGCCAGATCACCTCCTTCCCCAAGACGCTGCTGCTGGTGGGTGCCGCGCTGACGGGCCTGCTGTTCTTTCCAGGAATTCCTGCCCTGCCGACTTTGGTGCTGATCGCTGTCGTTGCCACGGTGGCGTGGGTGGTCTACCGCAACGCCAGCAACTCCGCCGAGGATGGCACGGCGCCGGCCGATGCGCAGGATGCAGCACAGCCAGCCGATGCGGCACAGAAAGGGGAGGATGACCCCTATGCGTCGCTGCAGGTGGAGCCCATCGAAGTCCATGTGGGCAGCGAGTGGGCGGCCCTGGTCAGCCAGCCCGGCAGTGTCCTCATGGATCGCATCGCCACCTTCCGCAAGCAGCATGCCCAGGACCTGGGCCTGGTCCTGCCACGTGTGCGCTTCAAGGACGTTGCGCGGCTGGGGCAGGACCGGTACGAGATCCATATCGACGGCGTGGTGTGCGGGCGGGGCGAGGCGCGTGCCGACCGCCTGCTGGCCATCCATCCGACCGGCAGGACCGATGGAATGCCCGGGGAGCCCACGCGGGACCCGACCTACGGCCTGCCCGCGCTCTGGATCGAGGAGCACCAGCGCGCCGCCGCCACGGTCGCCAAGTTCACGCTGGTGGACGCGCCCACTGTCTTCATGACGCATCTGACGGAAGTGCTGCGACGCGAATCGGCCACGCTGCTGACGCGGGCCGAGGTGGACCGGCTGCTCAATCGCGTGCGCCAGAACCAGGCCAGTCTGGTGGAAGAGTTGATTCCCACCGTGCTGTCCGTCAGTGACGTACAGCGTGTGCTGCAGAACCTGTTGCGCGAGAAGGTGTCGATACGGCATGTGGAAGCCATCCTGGAAACCTTGGCGGATGCCGGACGCCAGACCAAGGACGTGCTGCATCTGACCGAGATGGTGCGTCTGCGCCTGGGTCACGCCATCTGCCAGGGGTTGGCGGGCGAAGGCGCCGCCCTGCATGTCATCACGCTCGACCCGGCCATAGAAAGCCAGCTGCTGCAAGGCCTGCAGTCCGCGCAGGCCGGCCTGCGCGCCGACGACGGCGCGGCCGCCCCGGCGTCCTTCGCGCTGGAGCCCAAGCTGGCTGAACAAATGATGCTCAAGCTCATGCAGCAGACCGAGCGGATGATGAAAAGCAATCTGCTTCCCGTGCTGCTGTGCGCCCCCGAGCTGCGCCGACATGTACGCCTGCTGTCCGAGCGGATGATGCCCCACCTGCGGGTGCTGTCCATGGCCGAGGTGCCCCAGGCCATCGAGCTCAAGTCCTATGCCGTCGTGAGCCTCTAGCGGCACGCATCCTCCCATTCCCATTGCTCCCCAGACCATGCAAGAAGTACTCGCCCTCGCGCTGCAATCCATGCAGCAGGACATGCAGCGACTGGACCGGACAGGCCTGAACTTGGCCAATGCCTTGACGCCGGGCTACCAGCGCGAGGTCGTCTCGGCGCGGCCCTTGCGGCTGGGCGCTCCCTCGTTCGCCGCGATGGTCGGCACGGCAGCAGCCGCCGCCGAGAGCGCGCCGGCTGCGTCACCCCATGCGCCTGCTGCCGGCCTGCTGGTGCAGACCGACCACCGCCCCGGCACGCTTCGCTCCACGGGGCAGAACCTGGATGTCGCCTTGGCCGGCGCAGGCTATTTCGAGGTGAGCACGCCCGGTGGACCGGCCTACACGCGCCAGGGCAATTTCAGGCTCGACGCACAGGGGCGCCTGGTCACGGCCCAGGGCCATGCCGTCATGGGGCGAGGTGGCGAGATCCTCCTGCAGTCAAGCCAGGTGCGCATCGATGCCAAGGGAAACATCTTCGACGGGGATGGGGTGGGCCGCACGGACAGACCCGTCGCGCAGTTGAAGGTGGTCGAGGCGCCGCAGCCCTCGCAACTGCGGCGCCTGGGCGAAGGTCTCATGTCCATCGATGGCCAGCCCGGACAGCTTGCCGATGCCGATATCCGCATACAGCAGGGCTTCGTCGAGAACTCCAACGTCAGCTCCATGCACGAGATGGTGCAACTGATGCAGACCATGCGGCATTTCGAGTCCATGCAGAAGGTGGCGCTGGGCTATGACGAGATGACCGGCCAGGCCATACGCAAGCTGGGAGAACTGTGATGGCACATCTTCGCTGCGGTTGTTCCGCCTGCTTCGGCAGCCCGGACTCCGGCAAGCATCCGTTTTGCAAGACGCGCCAGGTCATTGCACCTGGCCAATTTCTGGAGGCAGATTTCCATGTATGACGCTTTGTACATCGGCGCGACCGGCATGCAGGCGCAGCAGCTCAACGTCGAGACCATCGCCAGCAATCTGGCCAATGTCAACACGGCAGGCTACAAGCGTTCGCGGGTCAGCTTCTCCGATCTGGTCGCCCTGGATCCGGCACGCCGGACGGCGGCCCTGGCCGGGCCCGACGCGGGCCTGCTTGCGCCGGTGATGCGGATGGGCGCCGGGGTGGGCGTGGCGGGCATCTCCAAGCTCTTCGACGCAGGCGATATCAAGAAGACCGACCTGCCCATGGACATCATCGTTCAGGGTGAAGGTTTCTTCGAGGTACAGACACCCGATGGAACTCCCGCGTACACGCGCGGCGGCACCTGGACGGTCAACCGGGACGGCAACCTGGCCACATCCGCAGGCCTGGCCCTGAAGCCGGCGATCGCGGTTCCAGACGATGTGCAGGCGCTGGTCGTGCAGCCCGATGGGCGCGTGCAGGCACGCGTGGCCGGGCAGCAAAGCCTTGCGGACCTGGGCAAGATCGATCTGGTTCGCTTTGCCAATCCCCAGGGGCTGGCTGCGCAGGGCGACAACCTGTACCGCAGCAGTGCCGCGTCGGGCGAGGCACTGCTGGTGCGTCCGGGCGAAGAGGGCGCGGGCCACATTGCGCAGGGCTACCTGGAGGCCTCCAACGTGAAGATGGTGGACGAGATGGTCAACCTGATGCTGGCCCAGCGCACCTATGAGGCCAACACCAAGATCGTCCAGGCCGCCGACGACATGATGGGCATGGTCAACGGATTGCGGCGATGAGGCGGATGCAGGCTCTCTTGCCAGTGGCCGCGCTGGCGACTGCGTGTTGCGCTCCCGCCTGGGCGGTACCTGCGCAGGCGTGGCTGCGCGTTGAGCTGCGTCCTCAGGTGACGGTGCAGCATTCCAGCGTGCGGCTTGCAGACATTGCGGTGCTGACCAGCTCCGACCTGGGCATGCTGCGCCGCGCGCTGGCCATACCGCTGGGACAGGCGCCGCGTCCGGGAGAAAGCGCCGTGCTGGAAAGCGAGCGGCTGGGCTACTGGCTCAGAAGCCGCACAGGACTCAGAGAGGACCAGATCGACTGGCGCGGGCCACGCCAGACGGCCATCGTCACGGCCGTGCAGGAGATTGCGGGCGAGCAGGTGGCTGCCCAGGCGCAGGCTGCACTGGCCGAACACCTGCGGTCAATGGCCCGGCAAAAGGGCCTGGTCCTTTCACGCCTGGACATTGATCCTGTGGCCCTGCCTGTGTCCGTGGAGGTGCCCATGCAGGGGCGTCGCCTGCAGGTGCGCCCTCTGAGCGCGACACGGATGAGCCCGCGCATGCTGGTCTGGGTCGATGTTTTCTCTGGCGACCGCCATGTGCGGGCCATTCCCGTGCGATTTGAAGTGGCTGCCTTTGCCCGGTTGCCGGTCGCCTCGCATGCCATGCCGGCCGGCTCGCCCGTGCAGGCCGACGGCATGGAGCTGCGCGAGATCGATGTGACCGCAATGCCAGGCCTGTCCGGCCTGTCCGCCTTGCCCGGTGGCGTCCGGGTGGATGCACCGGCCGGAGCCGATGCGGACGCGCCCGTGCTGCGCCGCGCGCTGCAGGCAGGTGACGTCGTTTCTGCAGACAGCCTGCTGGCCAGGCCTGCCGTGGTGCGGGGTGAATGGGCCAGCCTGGTGACGCGCCAGGGGCCGCTGTCGCTGGAGAGCCGGGTGGAAGTCCTGCAGGACGGACAGCCCGGGCAGATCGTGCGTGCCAAGCCGGCCAATGCGACGGGGGTGCTGTCTGTCCGCGTGGTGGGCCGGGGCCAGTTGGAGTTGCAACCATGACGACGGCAATCAAGATGACGGTGAAAGCCAGGGCCGCAGTCCTGGCGTGGGCCATGGCAGCACCGCTGGGTGCGCTGCATGCCGAGAGCCTGTTCCAGGAGCAGACCTTCAGGCCCTTGATGGCCGACAACAAGGCATTTCGCGTGGGAGACGTGCTGACCGTGCAGGTGTTCGAGAACTCCAGCGCAACCACCTCGGCCGATACGGGCACGCGCCGCCGCAACGCCTTGTCTGCCGACCTTTCCCACGGCAGCGGCAGCGTGGCACAGACGGCAGCGGGCCTGGGTGGCACCTTCGACGGCGGCGGACGCACCCAGCGCACCAACCGCGTGCTGGCCACGCTCACGGTTTCCGTACAGGAGGTGTTGGCCAACGGCGACCTGCTGGTGGGCGGGGAGCAGACGCTGACCGTGAACGAAGAGCCGCAGAAAGTGACCCTGCAGGGGCGGGTCCGCCCGCTGGACATCTCGGATGGCAACGTGGTGCTGTCCACGCGCCTGGCCGACGCGCGCATCAGCTACGTGGGCGAGGGCGATCTTGCCGAGCGCAGCCGCCGCCCCTGGTGGCGCAGCCTTCTGGACAACCTGGGGCTTTGACATGGCGTATTGCATGAAGAATTTGTGGAGCTGCGTGCTGGGCGCTGCATTGCTGGCGGGCTTGCAGACTCCCCTGAACGCACAGGCCGAAAGCGTGCGCGTCAAGGACCTCGGAAAACTGCAGGGCTGGCGCGAGAACGCCCTGGTGGGCACGGGCATCGTCACGGGCCTGGCGGGCACGGGCGACTCCGCCTCCAGCCGGGGTGCGCGCCAGGCGCTGTCCAACGCCATGTCGCAGTTCAACCTGAACATTCCCCCGGAGCAGATCCAGAGCCGCAACGTGGCCGTTGTCATGGTCAGTGCCGCGCTGTCGCCCTTCTCCCGCGAGGGCGATACGCTGGACGTGACCGTCACCTCGGTGGGCGACGCGCGCAGCCTGGTCGGCGGCAGCCTCATGCTCATGCCGCTCAAGGCGGCCAACGGCCGCATCTACGCTCTGGCCCAGGGGGCCTTGTCGGTGGGCGGCTACCGATACGACGCCAACGGCAACGTGGTCCAGAAGAACCACCCCACCGTCGGCTCCATTCCTGGCGGGGCGACGGTCGAGGTCGGCGTCACCGCACAGGTGGTATCGCAGGACAACCGCATGACCTTCGTGCTCAACGAGCCCGACTACACCACGGCCGACCGGGTCGCCGAGGCCATCAACCGCCAGTTCGGCGACTCGCTCGCCCAGGCGCGCGATGCCTCCGGCATCGACCTGTTCGTGCCCGAAGGGCAGCGGCGCCGGCTGGTGTCCTTCGTCTCGCGGCTGGAGTCGGTCTTCGTCGAACCTGACCGGCGCGCCAAGGTCGTGATCAACGAGCGCACCGGCACTGTGGTATCGGGTGGGGATGTGCAGATATCCAAGGTCGCCATCTCGCATGGGGATCTGAAGCTGTCCATTCGCAATGAGGTCACTGCCTCGCAGCCCGGCTTCATCGGCGTGGCAGGCGATGGCGTGCGCACGGCGCTGGTGACGAACACCCGCATGGATGTGGAAGAGCGTCAGGTGCCGGGCTTCGTGTCGGGCAGCACCACGGTGGCCGACCTGGTCCAGTCCCTGGTGAGCCTCAAGACCAATACGCGCGACATCATTTCCATTCTCCGGGCCGTCAAGGCCGCCGGCGCCCTGCACGCCGAGCTGATCGTCCAGTAAACATTTTCCAGGAGGGAGCACCCAATGACCCAGGCAATCGAGGCCGTCACCGTGGCCAGCCTGTCCATGGCGCTGGATGCGGCATCGCTGCGCCACCAGGCCATCGCACGCAACATCGCCAATGCCGGCACCCAGGGCTACGTCCCGGTACAGGCCAGCTTCTCCGGGCAGATGCAGGAAGCACGGCGTCAGCTGGACCAGGGCCAGCTGTTGAGCACGGCGCAAGTCGATGCCATGGCGCAGGAGAGCCTGCGCCTGGAGCCCCGGCGCGATGCGACGGGCCTGCCAGCCGGCGTGCAGCTGGACTCCGAGGTGGCCCAGATGGCGCACAACGCCGTCCACTACCAGGCCCTGCTCAAGGGCCTGTCGCAACACATGTCGCTTTTGTCATCCGCCGTCTCTGACGGCAAGCGTTGAGGAACCTTCGCATGGACTATTCACAAGCCTTCGCCATCAGCGCCAGCGGCATGACGCTGGAGCGCACCCGTGTCGAGGTCGCGTCGCTGAACCTGGCCAATGCCAACACCGTGGCGGGCACCGACGGCAAGCTCTTCCAGCCGCTGCGCGTTGTGGCGCGCACGTCCTTCTCGGAAACCGTGGCCCAGGGGCTGGCAGCGAATCCCGTGGTCTCGCTGGAGCCGACGCAGCAGCCGGCGCGCATGGTGTATGAGCCGGGCCATCCCATGGCCGACGCGCGCGGCTTTGTCTCCTATGCCGGCGTGGATACCGCCACGGAAATGGTCACCATGATGAGTGCCATGCGCGCCTACGAGGCCAATGTGGCCGCGATGAACACGGCTCGCAGCATGGCGCAGAAGGCGTTGACCATCGGAGGTGGCGCATGAGCACCGAAGCCCTGGGCGCGGTGTCCGCAGCCCTTTCCTCGATCGCCGAGCCTTCGCTGGCCCCTTTGCAAGGCGCCATGCATGCAGGGGGCGCTGGTGCGTCCGGTACCACCGGTGCCGGCTTTTCCAGCATGGTCACGCAGGGCCTGCAGCAGGTCAACGGACAGCTGCTGGCCAGCCAGACGGACTTGCAGCAGCTGTCCGTGGGCAATGTGCAGAACCTGCACCAGGTCATGATCCGCCTCGAGGAAAGCCGGCTGGCGTTCCAGCTGACCATGCAGGTGCGAAACCGCCTGCTGGAGTCCTACCAGGACGTCATGAGGATGCAGGTGTAGCCGTCCCTGGGCAGCGCAGGCAGCAGGCTTGCGTGCGCCCCGGATCACACCGCTGAACTTCGCAACGCATCAAGAGCAAAAACACATGACTGAATTCTGGGAGGGCCTGGGCCGAGGCGCTCGCACCAGCCTGATCGCCGGGCTGATCGCCATCGTGCTGGGCACCGCCGCGCTGGCCTGGTGGCTGTTGAGAGCCGATTACCAGGTGTTGTTCTCGGATCTCAAGCCGCAGGACGCGGCTGCCATGAGCGCCGAGCTGGACAAGCTCAAGATTCCCTACCGCTTTGACGAAGCCCAGGGAGCCCTGCTGGTGGACAAGGCGCAGGTCTTGCCGACGCGGCTCAAGCTCATGGGCCAGGACATGCCGCTGCAGGGGGCCGTCGGCTTCGAGCTGTTCAACAACACCGACTTCGGCATGACCGAATTCGCGCAGAAGATCAACTACCAGCGCGCCCTGCAGGGCGAGCTGACGCGGACCATTCTGTCGCTGTCCGAGATCCGTGATGTGCGGGTGCATCTGGCGTTGCCTGAGCAGGGCCTGTTCAAGCAGGCGCAATCGCGGCCCAAGGCCGCCATCACCATCACGCTGCGGGACGGGCAGTACCTCAGGCCCGAGCAGGTCAATGGCATACAGCGCCTCGTGGCGGCCGCCACGCCGGGCATGACGGCCCAGGATGTCACCGTGGTCGACAGGCAGGGCGTGGCGCTGAGCCGTTCGAGCGAGGAAAGCGCCGATGCTGGTGCGGCTGCCGCAGGCTCGGGGCGGCTCGAACTCAAGAAGGACACGGAAGCCCAGCTGGCCCGCAAGGCAGCGGCTGTGCTCGACCGCGCCTTCGGCCCCGGCCAGGCGCTGGCCAGCGTTGATGTCACGCTGAACATGGACCAGGTCCGCATCACGACCGAGGACGTGATTCCTGCCGCCTCCCGCACGGCAGACAGCCGTGGCGTCATCGTCAAGGAGCGCGAATCCGTGCGTGACGGCGGCCAGCCGCCACTCGATGCCGCGCGCGCGGGCAGCGCCGGTGGCGCGAGCACCCAGCGCGAGGTGGACTACCAGGTTGGCCGGCGCGTGGAGCAGGTCGTCAGCCAGGCCGGATCGGTGCGCCGTATCCAGGTCGTGGCCGTGGTTCGCCAGCCGCTGGACGCTGGCCAGGAGGACAAGCTGCGCCGCCTGCTGGCAGCCGCCGTGGGCGCGAGCACGGAGCGCGGCGATACCGTCGTTGTCCAATCCATGCAGGCGCTGTTGCCTGTGAATGCAAATGCGGATGGCGCTGCCGCGCAGCAGCAGGATGAAGCGCCGCTGTCTCCAGGCCAGGCCGTGCAGCCGGTGCCATCGGTGGCGTCGCATGCTGTGCCCAAGGGCCGTGGCCTCGATATCGATCTGCCCTTGCCCGTGCAGGCTGCGGCGGCTGTGGTCCTGTGCCTGGTGGTCGCACTGTTTGCTGTGAGCGCCGCGCGGGCGAACCGCAAGGCGCCGTCTGCCATGCCCGCAGGCCTGAGCGATGCCGAGCGTCAAGCGGCCCTGCGCAAGCTGCAGCAGTGGATGCATGCCGATGGCGCAGGCCATGCCGCGCGGCCCATGGAAGGGCAGCAGACATGAGCTTTGCCGAACTGGCTTGCGCGCCCCAGACCGATCCGAGAAGAGCGGCTTTGCTGCTGCATGCCATGGCGCCGGCCGATCGCGATTGGCTGCTGGAGCGCATGCCGGCGCCTGCGGGGCAGGCGCTGCGCGGCTTGCTGATCGAGCTGGCGGAATTGGGCATACCGCCCGACACCGAATTGCTGGGCAGCGTGCTGAAGGCGCCTCGTTCGCATGAGGCGCTGGCTGCGCCGGCGATGCACGCTGAGGTCTCCGAGGATGCGTCTTTCCTGATGGCGCTTGATGCCGGCGGCATCGACGCGCTGGTCCGGGCCTGGCAGGGCCAGCCGTCCAGGCTGGTCGCACGGGCGCTGTGCCTGAGGCCCTGGCCCTGGCGCCCTCTGGCACTGGAAAAGCTGCCGCTTCCTCAGCGCCGCCGTGTGATGGACCTGATGGAGTCCATGTCGCTGGATGCTCCGGGCGACAACGCCATGGCTGTGGCGCTGATGGCCTCCATGCGCCACTGCTGCGAGCACGCTGGCGATGCCGTCGGCGCCGTACCCACGGTCCGGCCTGCCGGACGTGGCAATGAGCGTGGCCATGGCCTGCTGCGATGGCTGAAGAGAGGTCTTTGATGCCGGGCGAACCCCTGATCCTGCGCGATGCAGACTGGATGCCCGAGGCGCTGAAGATCGGCAGGCCGCGCAGCGCCGGCGTGGCCGCGTCGATCGCTGCGGCCGCCCATGCGGTTGCGCCGGTCCCGGCCGCAGCGCCTGCGCCTTCTGCCCAGTGGCTGGAGCAGCAGCGCCGCGCCGCCTATGAGGAAGGCCTGAAGGCAGGGCGCAAGGCCGCGGACGCCGAACTCGAGCAGCGCGCCCAGGCGCTGTCCCATGAGCAGGCGCAGGTGCGGGAAGCCACGGCTGCGCTGCAGCGCGAGCAAAAGGAGTTGCAGCAGCGCAGGCAAGCCGGTGAGCATCAGATGTCGGCTCAGCGGGATTCGCTGCAAAGGCTGCTCCAGCAACTGCCAGCGGCCTGGGAAGGCTTCCTGCAGGATGCCGAGGAAGACATGCTGTCGCTGGTCTTTGAGGCGGTCTGCCGCATCACAGGCGAGCAGGCCGTCAGCCGCGACGGGGCGCGTGCCATGCTGCAGCGCACGGTGCAGGCCTGGCATGGCCGCCGGCCCTTGAGCGTGCATGTGCATCCCGACGATCTGGACGCGCTGCAGTCCGATGCGCAGCTGCGCCAGATGCTTTCCGCATCGGGCTTCACCGCCGAGAGACAGACACTGCGCTGGGTCCCCGACCCCGAAGTGCAGTTGGGCGGCTGTCTGCTGCGTTCCGAAGAGGGCGCGCTGGACGCGCGCCTGGAGGTGCAACTGCAAGCCCTCAGGGCCAGCCTGGCGCAGACGCGGGAGGTGCGGCGGGAGATGCAGCGAGAGGGGCAGCGGCAGGGGCAGCAGCAAGTCCAGCACGATCAGACAACTGCTGCAGACGGCGGCCCGTTCAAGCCCGCAGGGGAGGCCGCACGATGACCGTGCCCTTGCCATTGCTTGATGTGCGCGCCATTCTCGGTGAGTACCGCAGCGCCCTGCGCCAGGCCGAGCTGTCCCGGCGACTGGGCCGCGTGCTGCAGATGCAGGGCCTGGCCATCGAGGCGCAGGGGCCTGATGCCACGGTGGGCGAGCTGTGCCGCATCCTGCCGCGCCAGCGACCGGCCGAGCGTGGCGGGAGTCGGCAGGCACCCCTGTCGCCCGAGCAAGGTGTTCTGGCCGAAGTAGTGGGACTGAGGGGCGACGTGATCACCCTCATGCCCTACGGCAGCATGCAGGGCGTGGCAGCAGGCTCCGAGATCGTGGCGCTGGGGCGCCAGGCGAGCTTCGGCGTCGGGCCCGCACTGCTGGGCCGCGTGATCGACGGTTTCGGGCGGGCGCTGGACCAGCGGCCCGATCCCGTTGCGCCGCTGCAGCGTCCGCTGCATGCCTCGCCCATCAATCCCATGCAGCGCCCGCGCATCCACGAGGTGCTGCAGACCGGCGTGCGTTGCCTGGATGGTCTGCTCACCGTGGGCAAGGGCCAGCGCGTGGGCATCTTCGCGGGCAGCGGCGTCGGCAAGAGCACGCTGCTGGGCATGATTGCCCAGCACGTCAGCGCCGATGTCAATGTCATTGCGCTGATCGGTGAGCGTGGGCGCGAGGTGCGCGAATTCATCGACAAGCAACTCGGCCCCGAAGGCCTCGCGCGGTCCGTGGTGGTGGTGGCCACATCGGACCAGCCGGCCCTGGCGCGCATACGCGCTGCGCATGCGGCCGTCACCATTGCCGAGTACTTCCGCGACCAGGGGCGCCAGGTCCTGCTGACCATGGATTCGGTCACGCGCCTGGCCATGGCGCGGCGCGAGGTGGGGCTGGCCGCAGGTGAGCCGCCCACGGCACGCGGCTACACGCCGTCCGTGTTTGCCGAGCTGCCCCAGCTGTGCGAGCGCTGTGGTACGGCGCCGTCGGGAGGATCCATCACCGCGCTGCTGACCGTGCTGGTGGAAGGGGACGACATGAACGAGCCCATTGCCGACAGCCTGCGCTCCATCCTCGACGGCCATGTGGTGCTGTCGCGCCACATTGCGCATGAAGGCCAGTACCCGGCCATCGACGTGCTGCGCAGCGCCAGCCGGCTGCTGCCCGACCTGACCACGCCACAGGAGCGCGAACTGATTTCCGATGCGGTGCGCCATCTCGCCCTGCTGGATCGCAACCGACAGCTGGTGGACATCGGCGCCTACGAAAAAGGCATGAACCCCGAACTGGACCAGGCCCTGCTGCTGGCTCCGGGCCTGAAGCAATGGCTCAGCCAGGCCGAGGGCGGAATCTCCCGCAGCCAGGCCATGGGCGAATTGCGCAAGCTGCTGTGGCCCGACAGGCCTGCCGTGGAGGCAGGGCCTTTGCTCGCGCCCGCCCCGGCGGCGGCACCGGCCCGGTCACCGGCCAAATTCAGCTTCTCGCTGACCCCTCAGAAAGGCAAGCGATGACCAGAGATGGACAGCCCGCATCGCAATCCGTGCCGAATGTGGACCTGCGCGGCTTTTCCTATGCGCTCACCCCCTATCTGCGCAAGCAGGAGTGGCAGATGGAACGGCTGCAGGCGCGCATGACCGGGCTGCAGCACAGACTGGCCCAGGCCGAACACGCGTTGCAGGAGCAAGAGGCATCCTTGCAGGCACATGCCGCCCAAATGCGGCAGGCAATGCACTCGCGCCCTGATCCGCTGCTTCACCGCAGGGGGCTGGCTTTCCTGTCAGGCCTGCACGCGCGCATCGATAGCCAGAAGCAGGAAGTGCAGGCTCTGCGTGTGCAGAAGGCCGACCTCCAGGCGGAGTGCCTGGCCCAGCAGCGCAGCATTGACGGCCTGCTGGAGCACAGGACGCAGGCCCTGCATGAATATGCGCTTGAAGCCGGGCGCGCTGCAGCGGCAGAGGCAGACCGTGACTGGGTAGGCCGCTTGGCCATGCGCCAGCAACTGCGTGAATTCCGCGTGGAGCAGCCCGAATGAACAGTCTCGACATTCATTCCGCAGGCCTGCCCGCTTTGCCTGCGCTCCCTTTCGGTGAAAAAGGCGTGGGGCAGGGCGGCGGTGCACCGCAGGACCAGGCACCGACGGGAAAGCGCTCGCGTCAGGCCTGGTTGCGGGAAATGGAACGGGCCCAGCTGGCAGGCTGGTTCCAGCCGTTCGGCACGGCGACAGGTGACATTGCGCAGCACAACCCCAAGACGCAGGCGCGTCCCGTGCAAGCCGGTGCGCCAGGTGCTGCTACGCCGCAGGCTGCACAGCGGCAGCCTCAGATGCCCATGCCCGGGCAGGCCCAGGCGCGCCCGGTCGCCACGACCGATTCCGGGATCACCCGGACTGCGTCGGCGTCGGGCGCCGCGCCGGCGTTGGCCGAGAAAGCTTCTCCCGGCCTGGCGGCGGCTGGCCGTTCGGGAACGTGGGAGTCGCTGTCTCCGCGTTCGGGCCACGGCCTGTCCATGGGCGACTCCTCTGCAGCCGTGGCTGCCTATGCCGCCGCCGGTGCCGACGCGGCGTCGGCATCGGCTGGCGAGGGCGGTGCCCCGGGCCTGGCCAAGGCTGTGTCCGCAGCGGCGTCGCAGCAGGCATCTGCGGCATCGGCGACTGCAGCGGCCCCTGCCGCACCAGAGCACGCGGGCATTCGTGCGCCCATCCAAATGGCGCTGCAGACGGCTGCGCTCTTGTCTGCCTCGCCATCCGCCGCGCTTGCCCTGCTGGCCGTGCGCGACGCCGCGGCCCCGGCAACTGCCGTGCCTGGCGCAGATCGGCCTTCGACCCGTGCGTCGCAATCGCCGGCACGCCCCTCGGCCGCGTCAGGCCCTGCCATTGCGCGCTGGCAGGGTGCCGCACAGGCACAAGGCATGCGCATGCATGCGCAGTGGACGGAGCGCGGCGTGCAGCTGTGGCTGGGCCTGGACGGCAGCGCCCAGCAGGTGGGGGTGCAGGCGCAGGCCGTCGTGTACTCGCTGCATCGCCTGCTGCGCGACCAGGGCCAGCAGCTCAGCCGGGTGGTCTGCAACGGGCAGTTGGTATTCGATGCCGCGACGGCCCGGGCAGGCGCGGGCCGTGCACTGCATGAGTTTTCAGACCTCTTCGACAGGTATGCCTCGGCCACGCCGGGCATGCCGGCTTTCCTTTCATCCTCCAGCAAGGAGATTTCATGAGCATCGACAGCATCGGCAGCGCCACCACGGGACTGCGCGGCAACAGCCTGGGACAGGAGGATTTCATGAAGATCCTGCTGACCCAGCTGACCTACCAGGACCCCCTCAAGCCCATGGACAACCAGCAGTTCATGGCCCAGATGGCGCAATTCACCAGCCTGGAGCAGACCCAGCAGCTCAACCAGAAGATGGCCACCCTGATCAGCAACCAGGCAGCCCTGCAGTCCGTAGGCCTCATCGGCCGCACCGTGGACATCAACACGGGAGGCTCCTCGCTGACCGGCACCGTGGCCTCGCTGTCGCTGGCGGGGGACTCGCCTTCCATCACCGTGCGCACCAGCTCCGGCGCCACGCTTCAGAACATCGCCCTGAGCCAGATCACCGCAGTGCGGTGAAGCGCTCCCATCCCGAGGACATTCCATGATCGAATCCATCTACGTCGGCATGACGGGCCTGGCCAGCTTCTCGCGCGGGCTGCGTGTCATTGCCAACAACACCACCAACCTCAACACGCCCGGCTTCAAAAGCTCCACGCTGCGCTTTGCCGATGCCTTCTATGCGGGCGGAGGCTATTCGGGCCGCCAGTTCGGTCAGATGGGCTATGGCGTGACGACCACCGGCACGGCCATGTCCTTCAAGCCCGGCGAGCTGCGCCAGACCGGCAACGGGCTGGACCTGGCCATGGACGGCCAGGGACTGTTCATGCTCAAGGCCGAGGACGGCAGCATCCGCTACACGCGCGCGGGCCAGTTCCAGTTCGACAAGACCGGCGTGCTCGTCAGCGGCAGCGGAGCCAAGGTCATGGGCGTGGGCACCAACGGCGCGGCGACCGAGATCAGCATCGCCAATCTCAAGACCACCACGGGCAAGGACACGACCTCCGCCAAATTCACGGGCAATCTGTCGAGCGCAGGCACGGACCAGACGGTCAGTGGCGTGCGCGTCTATGACGCGGCGGGCGGCGAGCATCTGCTGACCCTCAAGCTCACCAACACCAATGCCACCACGGCAGGCAGCTGGAAGGTGGAGTTGATGGATGGCACCACCCTTGTCGATACCAAGCAGATCGTCTTTCAGGACGGCAAGCCCACGGCAGCCACCTCCAGGCTGTCCTTCACCTACTCGCCTGCCGGTCAGGCCGCCATGCCAGTGACGCTGGACTTCAGCACCGATGTCACCTCCTTCGCTTCGGGCACCCTGTCCACCCTGGCCTTTGCGTCCCAGGACGGCTATGCGCCGGCGGAACTCAGCTCTGTCTCCTTCGATGCGACGGGCACCCTGGTGTTGACCTATGGCAACGGACAGACCACCAAGGGACCCCGCCTGTCGCTGGGGCGCTTCGACACGGTCGATGCCGTGGGCACCGTGGGCAACAACGAATTCGTGGCGCTGGACGGCGGTGCCTGGCATACGGGCGTGGCCGGTGGCGCCTTTGGCAATGTGCGCGCGGGCTATGTGGAAATCTCCAACGTCGATCTGTCGCAGGAGTTCAGCGACCTGGTCATCATGCAGCGCGGCTACCAGGCCAGCTCCCAGGTCATCTCCACGGCCAACGAGATGCTGCAGGAGCTTTTCTCCATGAAGAGCCGTTGATCCATGGTGCGTACATTGCAGGATCAATGCGTGGCTGCAGGTCTGCTGTCCCTGCAGGAATCGGGTAGGGCCAGGCCGCTGCGGGTCTGGAGCGCCCGCCAGAAAGACAACGTCTGCGACGCCGTGCAGGCCGTGCTGCTCCAGTGGCATGCCGACTGGAGCGTGCATGGCGATGCCCCGGGGGCGCCTGCGGCATTGCGCGTGCAGGACCCCGGTGCCAATGAGGGCGAAGGCGTGGACATGCTGGACGAACAGGCCGCGCCACGCGCTCTGCACGCGCTCCTGTTCGGCCAGCCTGCGGCTGATCCCGACCGGCGCGGTCCGGCAGCACCTGCCCTGGACATGGCCGCAGGGCTGTGCGCACAGGCCTGGCAGTCCTTGAATGGCGAGCTGCGCCAGCTGGCGGGTGCCAGCCTGGGGGAACATCAGGGCGGCGCCCCCGGACTCTGGTCCGGTGCCGTTGTCCTGGCGCTGGACTGGGGCGGGGTGCGCTGGGTGCTGCACCTGAACGCATCTGCCGTGGAGCAAGTCCTCGCCTCGCGTGGTGAGCTGGGTACCGGCTCGCGGGATCAGGACGACGGCGCCGTACGCAAACCCCTGGTGCCCCTGGTCCCGCTGGTGCCGCTGGCAAGTGCCCTGCACAGCCAGACGGTGACGGTCCGCCTCGAACTCGACCCCATATCACTGAGCCTGGGACAGCTGCAATCGCTGGCGCCGGGCGATGTCATCACCTTGACGCATGCGCTGGAACAGCCTGCCCTGCTGCGACTGCAATCCCGGCAGGGCATGGATGCCGGAGAACTCCTGTGCACCGGCTGGCTGGGGCAGTCGCAAGACCGCCTGGGCGTCGAGCTTCAACCCCTTTCCAACACATCTTCCTGAACTGTCTATGTCTTTGCAGAACACGCCGCCGCAAGCTCCTGGCGCGCAATCCATTCCGTCTCCGGCCCCGCGCATGCAGCGCATCGAACTTGCCGAGCTGGATACTGCTGCCTCTTCCCCGGCTTCCTCTGCGGCACCCCAGCCGCTGGTACCCAGCCTGCACCCGCTGCACCAGGTCAAGACCACCGTGCAGGTCTGCGTGGGCACTGCCACGCTGACGGTCGGTGAACTGCTGGGCGCCCAGGCGCAGCAGGTGCTGGTGTTGGACACGGCTGTGGAGCAGGCCGTGGACCTGCTGGTGGAAGGCCAGGTGGTTGCGCGTGGTCAACTGGTGGCTGTGGGCGACCGCTTCGCCGTGCGCCTGACAGAGCTGCCCACGCCGCTGGGACTTCAAGCCAAGGCCCATCCATGACCGTGGCACTGCCGGAGTCCATCCCCCTGCGCCGCGAGCCAGCGCCCGTTCCCGGCACGCCCGCCGAGGAACTGGCGTGGATGGGTGTTTTCATCGTCCTGCTGCTGCTGGTCTTCGTGGCCTGGCGCAAGTGCCGGCCGGGCGGCGCTGCCAGTGAGGGCAAGGCGCCGGCAGCGGGCTGGCTGGGACGGTGGATGGGCAGTCTGCAAAAAAAGCAGGAGCTCCGCACCAGCCTGGTCTCCAGCGCACGCCTGACCCCCCAGCACAGCGTGCACGAGGTGACCTGGCAGGGCAGGCGGCTGCTGATAGGCTGCGCACCCCAGTCCATCGCCTTGCTCGCCGAGGCGCCGCTGGATGAGAGCGCGGCGCAGCCAGGCCTGTCCACCAACGAAGGCAAGGACGGCACGCCATGACACAAGCCGCATCCAGCAGCCTGCGTCAGGGGCTGCGCAGGGCCGCAGCCGTGGGCGCCCTGTTGTTCATGGCGGGTGCCGCCTATGCGCAGGCCAGCGGCAAGGCCAGTGCAGCCACGGAGACATCGCAGGCCCTGCGCATCGTCATCGGCCTGACCCTGCTGGCCGTGCTGCCCGCCTTGCTGGTCTGCGTGACCAGCTTCCTGCGCATCATCATCGTGCTGTCCATGCTGCGCCACGCCATCGGCATGAACGAAACGCCGCCCAACACCGTGCTCATCGGACTGGCGCTGTTCCTCACCATGTTCACCATGGCGCCCGTTCTGGAGCAGGTCAACCGCGAAGCCGTTCAGCCCTTCATGGAAGGCCGCGCCGGCATGCAGGAAGGCTTTGCCAAGGGCATGGCGCCGCTGCGCGACTTCATGGTGCGCCAGACGCGCGAGCAGGACCTGGCCCTCATGGTCGAACTGTCCAAGGCCGAGCCGCCCGCGTCCATGGACGACATCAGCAACGTGCAACTGATTCCAGCCTTCATGCTGTCCGAGCTGCGCGCAGCCTTCCAGATCGGCTTTGTCGTCTTCCTGCCCTTTCTGCTCATCGACCTGATCGTCTCCAGCGTGCTCATGACGCTGGGCATGATGATGATGCCGCCCACTACCATCGCCTTGCCTATCAAGGTGCTGATGTTCATCCTCATCGACGGCTGGAGCCTGCTGCTGCGTGCGCTGGTGGGCAGCTTTCACTGAGGCCTGCGCGTTTGCCCGCCATGGCTGCCGCCGCACCTTCCGCAAGCACGGATCTTCTCCTGGAGGAAGAGGCGCAACTGTGGTCGCGCTGGCGCAGGGCAGGCGATGCAGCGGCCCGCGATCGGCTGGTGCTGCACTACCTGCCCTTTGCCCGCACCCTCGCTGCCGTGCATTACCGCGGCCGGATCCACGCCGATGTGGAGTTTGACGACTACCTGCAACTGGCGCGCCTGGGCCTGATGGAGTCCGTGGACCGTTACGAGCCGGAGCGTGGCGCCCAGTTCAAGACCTACGTGGCCCATCGCATCCGTGGTGCCTTGCTCAACGGCCTGGAGAAAACCACCGAGAAAAGCCAGCAGATCGCGGCCCGCAAGCGCCTTCAGGCCGAACGGCTCGAAAGCGTCAAATCTGCGGCGCTGGAGGCAGCTGCGTCCCATCCCTGCGATGAAGGCCGAGGGGCAACGGCGCGCGGCCCGGCGGCCCGCTCGCGCCAGAGCACCTTGCTGGCCTACCTGGCCGAAGTCGGCATAGGCATTGCGCTGGGTGTCATGCTGGAGGACACCGGCATGGTCGCCGCCGACGGGGAATCCGAAGGCGGGGACGTTGCCGCCGTGGCCGCCTCCCCCGACGTGCTGTACTTCCGAAAGACCGAACTGCAACGCTGGCGGGAGCAACTGCGCGAGGCCCTGGCACGGCTGCCAGCCCAGGAGAGCAAGGTCATCCGCTACCACTATCAGCAGGAAATCCCGTTCGACGAGATTGCCGCCATGCTGGGCGTCTCGCGCAGCCGGATTTCGCAGCTGCACCGCCAGGGGTTGGGCAAGTTGCGCCACATGCTGGGACAGGGGCCGCCCTGCGACGTCTTCCTCTAGACGCCTGCCCATACCCGCCAATCCCACCACAGCTTCAGCCCCCGTGGCTGCCCTGACAATCACCACCATCCGAGGGAACATCCATGAGCGCACAAACTCCCCAGCCTGACGAAGGCTCCACGGCCAGGCTGGAACGCCTGGAAGCCTATCTGCGTGAAGACCCGTCCAACCCCGGCCTGCTGACCGAAGCCTTTGGGGCGGCGCTGCAATGTGCCCAATGGGAGCGTGCCGCCTTTCACCTGCGGCACGCCCAGGCGCTGCAGCCCGGCAACCTGGCCTGGTCGCTGCGCGAAGGCGACCTTCTGCTGGCCCAGGGCCAGTACCAGCTCGCCGCCGAACTGCTGGGGACCTTGATGTCGCTGGATGGCGCACCCCGAGAATTCACCGATGCCGTGCTGCACAACCTGGCCTGGATCGCCTTCCAGGATGGCCGCTACCAGGACTGCGCAGACAGGCTGACCCCCCGGCTGCAGGATCTGGACCACCCTGCGTCGGCCGCATTGGCCCGCCTGTGGCTGCGTGCACTGCACCACGCGGGCCAGTTGGACCAGGCCGTGACCTGGGCTGCCGCTGCTGATGCAAAACAGCAACTGCCCGCCGCCGCCGCGGGCGTGGCCAGCCTCGCAGCCCTGGATGCGGATCAGTTGGAGCGTGCAGGCCAATGGGCCGCCCGTGCGCTGGAGCAGGCCACGCCTGACGACCGCCCCATCGAGGCCCTGGTCACCCAGTCCTCGCTGGCGCTGGCGCGCCAGGATGCGGCACAGGCCCGCACGCAGGCCCGCGCCGCCCTGCAGATCAGCCCGCGCGATGGCCGCGCCTGGTCCGCCCGTGCCATGGCCGACCTGCTGGCCGGCGACCTGCCCACGGCCCTGGCCCACTTCGACAACGCCCTGGCCACCATGCCGGGCCATATCGGCACCTGGCATGGCAAGGCCTGGGCGCAACTGCTGTCCTCCGACCTGCAGGGAGCGCAGCGCAGCTTCACCAGCGCGCTGGACCTGGACCGCAACTTCGCCGAAAGCCATGGCGGCCTGGCCGTGGCCCTGGCCCTGCAGGGCCGCACGGAAGAGGCCCAGCAACACATTGAGCGTGCCCTGCGCCTGGACGCCTTTAACCTCTCCGGACGCTACGCGCAAGCCATCGTGGGTGGAGAGATCCGGGATCTGGAATCCTTCCAGGCGCTGGCCAAGCGGCTGTTGCGGGGGCAGGATGCGTTGCTCAAGGCGGTGCTGCGCGCCTCCAGGGCCGGGTTATAGGGGGATTGGTGTTGTTGAGCTTGCGAGGATGCTCAGGGACTGGCCAGCCTTCAGCTCGCACGGCCAGGCCGTTGGCCTGCGCGATGCGTCACCACAGGCTGCCGTCGTGCAGCTTCGGGGGAGGGGAATTCAGGCGGAATTCTGCGGCGCTGATGTACTTGGGAACGTGTCCTAGCCAGGGCGGGTTTTCAGAGTTGGGGGGCGTTGCCGTGGCGGGCCAGGACTTCGTCCCAAACGCATTGCGCCCAAGGTGCCGTCGTAGCCCAAGCCAGCACCGGCGCGGGTTTGCAGGGCACGCGGGCACGGTGGATGAGCGCGTGTCGAACCTCGTATGCGCATAGGATAGCCCTTTGGTCTGGCTACAGCTTTAAGGTTGGATACGCTTGGCTGGCCTGCAGCGACTGCCCTTCGGCCTCCGGCTCCACGCCTCCTTCTGCAGCTCTCGCACATGGCTAGCAGCAGCGGCTCGCGATCATCGGTGTAAATCGATGATGCGCCTTAGCATGCGCGGCTGATGGCCGCATAGAAGCTTGCCTGATGACTGGTCAGGCTGTTCGCATCGGCATCAATGAACACCTGCTCGCAGGTTTGCCGTTGCGCCGCGTGCACGTTGAACAGTAGATGTAATCGAACTGCAGTAGCGCACGGCCATCAAGCCGTACTTGGCTTCCATCGTCCAGCGTCACAAGCCATCCCCGTCTCGGCCCTGCCGACGGTGGCGCACGCCCTGTCATTGTCGCTCGATGAATTGTTCGTCTAAGAGCCACATTCGGCGCGCTCTAAGCGCGGGCCCGTCCCTTGGGGGGGAGCGGTACATTGAGTCCATAGCTCAACTGATCAAAGCTAGGCAGCGCTTTGTGAGCCAGATGCTGGATACTGCTTGCGCAGGGGCGACGTACAGCATCAGACACCGCCGATAAGAAGGCTCTCTCCAACCTCAGCAAACGTGGCTGGGGTGGGGAGGGCATTTTGTTGTTAGCTGCTAAAAATCAAACACAATTAGTAGGCTTCGTTACGGCTCAACAGGATCAATGCCGCTTGCGCGCAGCACTTTGATGAACCGCTGCATCCTCTAAGAGATGTTGGCCTCTGTCATACCACCTTTGACGCCGACTTCCATGACCCCGTCTGCTACAAACTGAGCTACAAGTTCTCGGACTTCGGTTTGAATGGGTAGAGGTAGTAAATGAAATAAATCACCTTTTCCTGATTCGGAAATCGCGCGAATGGCTGGATATGCCACATCACTGGCGAAGTGAGCTGACCCTTCATTCCACATTTTGACCCAATCGGCAATAATCTTTTCATGCTCGGTGCTCATTATGCGATTTCTTCATTTTATTCTCGTCCTGAAAGCATTGACGGCTTGATCGCCAGCTATTACAGCGTCATAGTGCCAATTGCCTTTAATATTTGGCCGCGTCTTGTCTAAGAACGTCCGCCCCGAGGTCAGCACCTTCATCGCATATCTCGCCTCTTCAATTTCACTAATCTCATGCGCTACCGTCTGAATTATATGCTCATCACTCTCAAGCACACCCAGTCGAATATAGACAGGTGCTCGGCACTCACCGATAATCAGTTTTGAGGAAATATCGCCTTCAAATTTGTACTGCTTGCGTGGATTAATTAAATTGTGGCCATACGTGGCATCAAATTCTCCACTTCCAGCTCCGCCCAACGCGTCTCTGCTTGAAGCCACTCGGGCGGCGTACTCCCCTCAGTGAGTCGTACAAAGTTGTACTCCGTCAACTCTTCAGCGCTATAGCCTGCTTTTTGCAGCAGCACAGAAATATCAACTGTTATACGGGTTACGGCCTTGCCATAAATTTCGGCATTGGGGCGGAGCTTCATGCTTGAAACCAAAATACCATTAATGAGCGTTGGCCCGCCTTTCGGCGTCGCAGTAGCACCAGACTCGAAAACGGCGGCTGCACCCATCCGTGCAGAGCCACCCGGGATAATACGCCCAATCGTACTGGCGCCTCTGGCAAACACAGAGCTCAAGATTTCGCGGCCCGCACTGAAGGCGCTCAGGTGGAAGACACCATTCCGGGCGATTTGCGAGGCATGGGGGAAAAGATCCAAGCCGCTTTAGACTTCATTCGCACCATCTCACTGTGGGACTGAACATCTTAACTGTGAAATTCGTGAGGAGAATATTATTTATCCAATAGAAAAATAGCCAATAAATATTATATTGAGCGCTCAACTATAATTCTGTAAATATCTTGGTTTGGAGATTCTTCTAGAGAGCATTCTTCGGCTTGAAAAATTATTCCAGAAATTCCAGAATTGACGGATGGATAATGAAGCTCTTCGATGTCGTCGTATGTTAATTTGAAAAAATCTTCAACTTTTGCTAATTTGTCACCAATACCAATTGAATTCAAGAAAAGGCCTTTATATTTATTTGATAATGCGATAAGCACAAGATCTCCACTTGAGTTGAAATTCAGTTCAATTGATCCGAAGTTGTAATAATAACGACCATTAATATGTGGAGAGTCTGGTGATGAATTATTTATTCTAGTTGGAACAAAAATCCATCCTGATTCGTTTAATATGACTGACTGAACCTGTCCATCCTCCCTCTTCCATTGAATCGGATTAGTTATTAAATCGTTAATTTCACTGAAATTTATCCCTAAATCAAGTCCAGCAGCAGATTTTCCTGGAATTATGTCGGAGTGCAGGTTTATTTTATGCATTTTGCGCCTTTATTTCGATTTTGCCCATTGGCCATTAATTTTTGTTAATTGCAATCCTTGAGGATCAAGGATTATTGTATTTGATTTTATTGTTCCAGACATATACTCAAGTGGATCCACAATCTTTATTTCAGATCCATTATGTAGTATGAATTTGTAATATTGCCCGCCGTGGCTACTTGCATAGTCAGGGGTGAACTGAAATTTCGAAATGTTGGGATGACCTGCGACGGTGTACACTTCAGAAAGACTTTTCCGATTCTGAGAGTATGTAACATTATGTCCGGCGAGCCTGAATCCTTCCGCAATCTGTTTCCCTGTTAAATCCCACATTTTTGCTGGATTATTAATATCAAATATCCATGGATCACTGGATCTATAAGTGTCTTTGAGTTTCTCAAAATTAGCAGCATTATGTGAAGGTCCAGTGAATAAGTTAGGGCTTTCAGCTAGCTTGCGCTCATTCATCAGCACTTCACTAATATTGTTCGATTTCCCAACCCAGCGTAATCCTGCCCGAATACCACCAATTGCCAAACCCTCAGGGGGCAAGCCCTGAAGAGCCATTCCTATTGGCGAGTTGTTGAGGTTATCTACTTTTTCCAGCAAATAGCCGATTGGCTCGTTTACGCGTGAAGTATTGGAGGGCACAGTGTACAGCTCTGGCCCGCCTGGTATTTGCTCTATCAGAGGTGTTCTCGCCCATTGTGCACGGCTAATGCCTGCAGAAAACTGCTCCTCAATTTGCCCACGCAACTGAGCATCGTTGCGGTCCAGGTACTGGCGCTGGGCTGCCAGATCGCTGGCGATACGCATACGGCTTTCCTGTGCAACGGCGTTGCCGCCCAGCTTGGCGCTGCTCATGTCCGAGAGGTCGAACTCCAGGACTTGCCCAGGCCGAATCATCGGTACGCCCTGTGAGTTCAGGCGGATGGTGCCGTTGGCCAGAAGTTGCCCGTACATTGCGTTTTGCTGCCGAGCGTCAAGTCCAGCTGCTGCCAGCGCAGCCAATGGGCCTTGGTTTGATCCCACGGTTACTCGGTCAATCGTGTTACCTGGCACCGGTGCCAGGCTGCCATTGAGCATGATGCCGCCATCGATTTCATTGCTCCACTGCGCCAACGGATCCGCGGAGGGAATCAATCCATACCCACCTCGGCCGGGCCGGATTCCATAGGCTCCTCCCATGCCGACAGGATCGGTATCGGGGATGCTGCTGGCTTGGAGCTGGGAGGAAGAGGCGGGCTGTGATGCCGTTGTGCCAGGATTGCTGAGATGGTCCAGCAAGGAGCTTCCCAGCGCATTGCCAAACGCATCCGTTGCCACCTGCTGGATGCTGATGCGACCACCATGCGCCACAGCCGCAGCCGTTCCTGCGGCGAAACCGCTGATCGACCCCCTCACGAGCTCGGCGACCGAGGTGTCCCAACCCTTGAATAGGTCAGGGCTCTTCAGTTGCTCACCCACATAGCTGCCCACGGCGCCACCGGCCGCGCTGGCTGCCACGCTCTTCCAGTCAAAGCGGTCTTGTAGCCCGGTGACCACGCCTATGCCCTGGCTTAGCACGTTGCCCACGGTGGCTCGTGCGATCACATTGCCAAAACTGGCCGCGCCACCGTCGATGGCCGTCGCACTCGTGAAATTCATGCCCTGAAGCCCACCGCTGACCCCGCCAGCGATAGCTGCGAGACCTACTTGCTTCCAACTGAAGCCGTCCTGCACGCCCATCAGATTGCCAGCAGCCTGGCTGGTGATTGAACCTAGGGTTGCGCCCGCTGCAGTCCCTAGTACGGGGGCCGCACTGGCCAAAGTGGCAAAGCCTGCACTGGAGAGGGCGCCTGAACCGAGGCTCGCGAAAGCCGCATTTTGGAGCGCTGCGGTGATTGCTGGTCCCACCATGGCCGCGACCACCACAGCCACCGCCACCATGATGATCTTGCCCAGTGCCCCGCAGCCACCTCCCTGGCCCGCAGGCGCAGGCAGCACCGAATCCAGGCTGCCCGTGACCCGGCTCGGGTCATAGGGCTGGAAGGTGTCCGCGTTGTTGGCGTTCAGGGCCAGCTTGGGGATGCTCAGGGTCTGGCCGGCCGTGAGCTCGCCGTCACCCGAGACGGCCAGGCCGTTGGCGTCTGCAATGCGCCACCACAGGCTGCTGTCGCCCAGCACGTTGCGGGCGATGGTCTTGAGGGTTTCCCCGCCGACTACGGTGTAGTTCATGGCGCTGAAATTGCTGTCACGCAGCTTCAGGGGGGCGGCGTCGAGGTGGAATTCCGCGGTGTTTACGTATTTGGGGACGGCGCCGTTCTGCGGCGGGTTCTCCGAGTC